>NZ_CP049834.1:852500-1176250 GCF_019916085.1 Aquirufa lenticrescens
TCTACATTATTTAGTAGAGGTAGAACCTATCACAGGAAGACCACACCAAATTCGAGTACAATTAGCTTCTTTGAATTGCCCCATTCGTGGCGACATCAAATACGGTTACGATAAACCGAACGTAGATGCAAGCATTAATTTACACGCACGCCGTTTGTATTTCATCCATCCAATTAAGAAAACACCGATTATCTGCAAAGCGTCTGTTCCGGAAAATCCATTCTGGGAAGAGTTTTTGGAATTAGATAACGATGAGTTCAAGATGAAAAACTTGGATCACTTATACGAATAAAAAAAGGAGCTTACATAAGCTCCTCTAGTGTCGTATTTTCTAAAACGGATAAGTTTGCATCCCTCCATTTTGTCAAGACCGTTCTCAGCTGACAGGTTTCCTCGTCAGCGCAGTCATCGCATTTGCCATAGAAGTGAAGTGAAACACACAAAGCTGGTGCGATGGGACCATCCACAATCCGAATGATTTTCGCAAAAGTAACTTCCGCTGGAGGAATGCGCAGGTAGTAACCGCCGCCTTTCCCTTTTTGGGACTGTAAAATTCCGTGATTACGTAACTCTAATAAAATCGCTTCGAGGAATTTCTTAGGTATCTTCTCCGATTCCGCAATATGCGAAATCAATAAGGGGCCTTTCTCATAGGATTGCGCCAATACTTTTAAAGCCTTTAAAGCATATTTTGCCTTCTTCGAAATCATAGTGTTGTTGATTGTGAATCAAAGCTAAACAAAATTCAGGAATACTCCATTAGTCCGCTCGATTAAGTACTGAGTGGCCGCAAAAAAAAAGGCTAACTCGAAAGCTAGCCTTTTTACGTAATTCAAATGAATTAGAAACGGAAGTGAGAGAACGCTTTGTTCGCTTCTGCCATTCTGTGTGTATCATCTTTCTTCTTCACTGCTGCTCCCTCACCTTTCGATGCTGCAATGATTTCGTTCGCTAAGCGATCCATCATTGTTTTGTCACCACGCTTACGCGCGTAACCGATTAACCACTTCATTCCCAATGAAACTTTACGTTCAGCTCGTACTTCTGTTGGTACTTGGAAGTTTGCTCCACCCACGCGACGGCTCTTAACCTCCACTGATGGCATCACATTATTCAATGCTTTTTTCCAAGTTTCTAAACCGTTTTCTTTTGTACGTTCCTCTACTTTGTCTAACGCATCATAAAAGATGGTAAATGCTGTAGATTTCTTTCCATCGTACATTAAGTTGTTTACAAACTTAGTAACTAATACATCCTTAAATTTAGGATCTGGCAATACGTAGCGCTTTTTTGGTTTCGCCTTTCTCATTTTGTTAGTTTTTTAAAATCGACCCAACCTTCTGCTTTAACGAAGCATACTGGATCTTTCTGTTAATAAATTATTTCTTTTTACCTGTTGGAGCTGCTTGACCTGGTTTAGGACGTTTAGCACCATACTTCGAACGAGACTGTAAACGACCAGAAACACCGGCTGTATCTAAAGCTCCACGAATGATGTGATAACGTACACCTGGTAAGTCTTTTACACGACCACCACGGATCAATACGATCGAGTGCTCTTGTAAGTTGTGACCTTCACCTGGAATGTAGGCATTCACCTCTTTTTGGTTTGTTAAGCGAACACGAGCTACTTTACGCATCGCTGAGTTTGGTTTTTTAGGAGTAGTCGTGTATACACGAGTACAAACCCCTCTTCTTTGTGGACAAGAATCCAAAGCTGGTGACTTAGATTTCCAAGTCATTTGCTCACGTCCCTTGCGCACTAATTGCTGAATAGTTGGCATTTTGGAATAATTACCGTTTAAAATTTAAAATTCTTTTAATCCCTTCAAGCGCGTCAAACTCAATAAGATAGAGTTATCCCACACTAATGGGGGTGCAAAGTTAGCAATAAGATATAGAAATCAAAAGGGGAAAATGAAAATTATTTCAAAAACCCGCGGATTCCCATTTCCAAACCACGTAACTCCGCTAAACCGCGCAAACGACCGATGGCCGTGTAGCCAGGATTTGTCTTCTTTCCTTCCTGCAAATCATCTAACATCCGATGGCCGTGATCTGGGCGGAATGGCAAACGGAAATCCCTGCGACCTGATGCAATGCGTTTGTCCTGCTCATTCACTAATCCCTTCATTACTCCGAACATATCCACATCCCCATCTAAATGGTCTGCTTCGTGGAAATTTCCGTATTGATCGCGTCGCGTTGCGCGCAAGTGGATAAAATTAATGCGATGACCCAGGCGCTCAACCATGCCCACTAAATCGTTGTCTTCTCTAACGCCGTAACTTCCCGTGCAGAAACACAATCCATTTACGTTGCTTTCGTAGGCATTTAATAATTGAACCGCATCGCTTTCCGTACTCACCACGCGTGGCAAGCCCAAAATCGGATACGGAGGATCATCCGGGTGAATCGATAAATTGACCCCTGCCTCCTCGGCTGCTGGCGTGATGTCCCGAATGAATTCATATAAATTCTCGCGCAACTCCTTCTCTCCTACTTCGGAATAGGTATCTAACGCTTCTTGGAAAGACTTCAACGTGAAGCTTTCTTCTGAACCCGGTAAACCGGCGATGATATTGCGGATTAATTTCTCTTGTTGCGCGGGAGTGGATGCATCGAACCATTTTTGAGCTCTGGCAATTTGCTCGGCTGTGTAATGTTGTTCTGCTCCTGGACGCTTCAATAAGAACAATTCAAAAGCACAAAATTCTGCCGCATCAAAGCGCAATCCCGTACTTCCGTCTGGAAAACGAAAATCCAAATCCGTTCTTGTCCAGTCCAGAATAGGCATAAAATTATAACATACTAGATCTAAACCCGCCTCGCCTACATTACGTAAAGACGTTTTGTAGTTTTCGATGTACTGCTTGTAGTTCCCTGAACGCGTTTTGATATCCTCGTGCACTGGAATACTTTCGATCACAGACCAGCTCAATCCAGCCGCCTCGATGATGGCCTTGCGTTCCAAAATATCCTGTAACTCCCACACTTTCCCATTTGGAATTTGGTGTAGAGCACTCACAATACCCGTTGCGCCTGCTTGGCGTACGTCAGATAATTTTACCGGATCATTGGGGCCAAACCACCTCCACGTTTGTTCTAAAGCCATAGTTCTTTTGTTTACTACTTAATTAAAGTCCTTTAGCCCATAATTTTACCTATTATATGGCCAAATAAAAAACCTTGCCTGGAAGCCGGGCAAGGTTTTTGTAATCAAGCATTTATATACTTCCTTTAAAATCTCTTTCTTAGGGGCGACAAAAATAGGTAGTTTTTTACAAACAAAAAATAGCCTAGCCGTTTTGGTGTGCGGGCCTAACTAAATCGGTCACCGTTTTCACCGGGTTGAATGTTTCTAATGGCACTTCCACAAAAAGAGTGTTCCAATCTGACATCGCTCCGTTCCAAAGTCCCGGCAACTCCATCGCCTTTAATTCTTTTCCGTCTTTGGTCTTATCTGTGATAAAACCTGTATTCATGTCTCGATAGTTCAATAGATTCAAACCACGGGTAGCGCACACTAAATCTACCGGATTGAAGTGAGAGGCTTGGTGGAATTTCGCTTTTTGGTCTTCGTTCTTCATATCAATTTGAGCAGATTCCACGAGTTGAAGTGTGAAATTCCCATTCGCATCTTGACACCAGAATGGTCCTCCTCCCGGCTCTCCCGTATTTTTTACCACTCCACAAACGCGCGTAGGACGAGCTAAAACTTCCCTGATTTTTACCACTTTTTCCGTTTGCGATAATGCAGCAAAATTTGACGCAGGTACAAAGCCTAAATAGGTGGCCATCTCATCTAATGCCTCTTCGATGGTAGTCTCAGATGGATTTTCTTGCAATTGCTTATCCAGGTGTTCTATACCTTCCAAAATCCACAACAACAACCCTCCTAAGGCCTTCTTGTATTCAATGGTCGGTTGTTTCAAAGCATCTGGAACCACATTATCAATATTTTTAATGAAGATCACATCGGCTTTCAAGTCATTTAAATTCTCTAATAAAGCCCCATGACCAGCTGGTCTAAAGAGCAAGGATCCATCGACCTCACGGAACAGGGTATTGTCCGGATTGACGGCGATTGTATCTGTTGCAGGTTTTTGTTCTGAGAATGTAATCTCGAATTGGATACCGGTTTTCGTTGCCCATTTCGGTACGAGTTTTTTTACTAAATCCTCGAAACCGCTGCGATGTTCTGGGGAGACGGTGAAATGCAAGCGGGCTTTTTGGCCATTCGAAGCATAAGCCTCCGCTTCCACGATGTGTTCCTCTAGCGGAGTTCGTGCACCATCTGTATAAGAGTGGAAAGCGAGAAGACCTTTCGGTTTTTGGCCATAATTCATTCCCGCCGAACCGAGTAATTTATTCAGTATTTCGGCTGAGTCATCATTCGCTTCAATCAACTCTTTCAACTCTGGGTAAAAAGCAAAGTGATCTAGCTCATCGAAAAACTTCGTACATTCCTTGTTTTCCTCCCCTGTCGACAAGCATTCGAACAGTGATTTAAACATCCGCGTCGCCGCACCAGAGGCGGGAACCATCTTCAAAATGGAAAGTGCTGATTTTTGCTGATCAAAGCGTGCAATGAATTCCTGGAGTTGCTCTTCTGAAAACTGAAAAATCCCATTCCCGATCGAGGCAGATTTTTCCAAATTCATCCAAGGGAAGCCAGATTTAAAAAAATCAACTTGTTGATTCATTTCTGCAGGCGTAATTCCGCGTTTCGATAATTGGGCTAAATCCTTCTCTGATAACATATGCGCTTTCTTTTGTGTCTAAAAATTAGCATTTCTTCTCAGGAATTCCTAAAAATCCGGTGGAGGAGTTCATTCTTTTTTGGTAGATTTGTTTAGACGATGGTGGATATTCAGGACATATTACAAAAATACTGGGGGCATTCGGCTTTCAGGCCCCTGCAGGAGGAAATCATTCACTCGGTGCTGGATGGCAAGGATACCCTAGCTTTATTGCCCACCGGTGGTGGAAAGTCCATTTGTTTTCAAGTGCCAGCCCTCGCTTTGCCGGGAATATGTGTCGTCATCACGCCCCTAATTGCCTTGATGCAAGACCAGGTAGCGCAATTAAACCGCCGTGGCATTCCAGCGACCGCCCTATTTTCCGGCCTCCGCAAACGCCAAATCGACATCTTATTAGACAATTGCATTTACGGCAACACGAAATTTCTTTACGTTTCACCTGAGCGTTTAAAAACGGATTTGTTCATTGAACGGGCGAAACAGATGAACATCAGCTTGTTGGTCATCGATGAGGCGCACTGTATTTCGCAATGGGGTCACGATTTCAGACCGCCCTATTTAGAGATTGCTGACTTTCGCGCGTTGATTCCAAGCGTTCCGTGTATCGCTTTGACGGCCTCCGCGAACGAAGAAGTAAAACAAGAAATTCAAGAAAAGCTGCAATTCAAGAACGCAGCCGTATTCCAAAAAAGTTTCAGCCGATCGAACCTCTCCTATTCTGTTCTCTATGAAGCGGATAAGGAGAAGAAACTTTGCTCGATGCTGCAGCGGGTTCCCGGTTCTTCCATTGTCTATGTGCGGAATCGCCGACGAACCCAAGAGATTTCAGATCTGTTATCTAAAGCCGGTTTATCCAGCACTTTTTACCATGCCGGTCTTCCAGGCGAGGTCAGAAGCGCACGCCAAAAAGACTGGATCGAGGGGAAAATCGATTGCATCGTGGCGACCAATGCCTTTGGGATGGGAATCGACAAACCAGATGTTCGGCTGGTGGTGCACCTCGACTTACCCGATACTATCGAGGCTTATTACCAAGAGGCAGGCCGAGCGGGTCGAGACGAGAAAAAGGCCTATGCCGCCATTTTATACGAAGAGAAAGATGTGTTGGATTTAACGGCCCAATGGGAAAAATCATTTCCAACAGCGGAGACAATTAAACGCACCTACCAAGCCGTATCTAATTATCTGCAAGTAGCCGAAGGAAGTGGCGAGCTACAGAGTTACGATTTTGACTGGATGGATTTGTGCAAGCGATTCAATTTACCCAGCTCTCAGACCTATTTTGCCTTAAAGACATTAGAAGCAGAGGGTCTATTATTATTAAACGAGGCCTTTCAAAATCCCTCCAAAATCCGCTTCATCGTCAGCTCCACCGAACTATACGATTTTCAAATCCGAAACGAGAAATTCGAATCCTTCCTAAAAGGGCTGCTACGAATCTATGGGGGCAATTTATATACTCAATTCGTCAGTATCTCCGAAGCGGACTTCGCTCATCAGATAAAGATTCCTCCCGCAGAGGTGGAACGCAATTTAGCCTTGTTGGAGAAGTTCGAATTAATCGAATATGACAAACAAAATGGCCTGCCTAAATTGGTCTTTTTGACGCCTCGGGCGAACATCGAAAACCTACCTATCATCTGGTCTGAATACTTGAAGAAGAAGGAGCGGTCGAAGAAAAAGATAGATGCGATGATTCACTATGTGACACATTCGGAGGCATGTAGAACGCTTTTGATTACCTCGTATTTTGGCGAGTCGTTAAAGACTTCTTGTGGCATCTGCGATCATTGCTTGCAGCGCAAAAAAGAAGCCTCCGGGAAAAATATCCCCGAAGGCCTTGAAGCAGAACGCAAATTGATTCTGACTTATTTGAAAAACGGACCCTTATCCGTTCAAGATCTAGTGGAATGCCTCCGCCCTTTGGCTTCTGCTGAGGCGCTGCGCATCATTCAATTCAGTCTTGAATTAGGCGAAATTCACTATAATGCTGCAGAGGAGCTCGCTATCGGTTCTGCCTGAAAAACAAACTTTACCGGATTCTTCACCTGCTCTTTTAAAAGCGCTAAAGCCAATACTTCTTTCGCGTCGTCTACGTAGTGGAAGCTCAAATCCGAAATATAATGCGCCTCGATTTCTTCCACATCTTTGCGGTTCTTCGAGCACATAATGATTTCTTTTATTCCCGCTCTTTTCGCCGCTAAAATTTTCTCCTTGATTCCACCCACTGGCAAAACTTTGCCACGTAGTGTAATCTCGCCGGTCATCGCTAATTTCGATTTCACCTTGCGCTGCGTTAATGCCGATGCAATCGCCGTTAACATCGTAATACCCGCGGATGGACCATCTTTAGGTACCGCCCCAGCTGGAACGTGAATGTGTAAATTGTATTGATCAAAAATACGGTAATCAATGCCGTATTCATCCGAATGTGCCTTTAAGAAACTCAAAGCGGCCATCGCAGACTCTTTCATCACATCACCTAATTGACCAGAAAGTGTTAAGACGCCTTTCCCGCGGTTCAATAAGGTTTCAATAAATAAGATATCTCCTCCAACGGGTGTCCACGCTAGACCTGTTACGACTCCAGCATATTCATTATTCTCGTAGGTATCCTTATCGAAGTGCTCTTGACCCAATAATTTCACGACATCTGTCGACGTGATTTTGTGTGGATAGTCTTGATCCATCGCAATGGATTTTGTGATCTTGCGCACCACGCGACCGATCTCTTGTTCTAATTTACGAACACCTGATTCGCGGGTATATCCTTCGATGACCTTTTGGATCGCTCCGTCGTTCATCGCAAATTCCGCTTTCTCTAAACCGTGCTCTTTCTTTTGCTTAGGCAATAAGTGTTTTTTCGCGATTTGGACTTTTTCCTCCATCGTGTAACCACTTACCTCGATGATCTCCATACGGTCGCGCAAAGCAGGATGAATCGTATCTAAATTATTTGCGGTAGCGATGAACATCACTCGAGATAGATCGTAATCACATTCGAGGTAATTATCCATGAAGCTGCTGTTTTGTTCCGGGTCTAATACCTCCAACAAAGCAGACGACGGATCCCCACGGTGGTCCGAACCTACTTTATCAATCTCATCTAAAATGAAAACGGGATTAGAAGACCCTGCTTTTTTGATGCTTTGAATCACCTTGCCTGGCATCGCGCCCACATAGGTTTTGCGGTGGCCTCTGATTTCGGCCTCATCACGCAGACCACCTAAGGCCATACGGACGTATTTTCTTCCCAAAGCTTTGGCAATCGAACGCCCCAAAGACGTCTTACCCACACCCGGAGGGCCATAAAGGCACAAGATAGGCGCTTTCATATCACCTTTCATCTTCAATACCGCTAGGTATTCGATGATGCGTTCTTTGACTTTTTCTAATCCGAAATGATCCGCATCCAACACCTTCTTCGCCTTCACCAGATCAAAATTGTCTTTCGTGAATTCTCCCCAAGGTAAATCCGCAATCAATTCCACGTAATTCATCAACATCGGGTATTCGCCAGACATCGAATTCGTGCGTTGAAGTTTGGAGAGTTCTTTTTGGAAGAAATCATTTACTTCTTTCGACCACTTCTTCTTTGCCCCTTTCGCACGCAGACCGTCCAATTCTTGCTCGGGACTTTCCACTCCTAATTCCTCCTGCAAGACTTTAATCTGCTGGCGAATATAATAGTCCCGCTGCTGCTGGTCGATATCACTCGAAGCTTTACTCTGAATCTCGCGCTTCAACTCTAAGTGCTGGATGTCTTTCAACATGTGCTCCAGCAAATGCGTCGCCTGCTCAATCCCATCCAAGGTCTCTAACAAAGCCTGCTTTTCCTTTAATTCCGCATTAATATTCGAAGAAAGGAAATGCACTAAAAACGCAGAGGATTCGATGTTATCCAAGGCGATTTGCGCCTCCCGAGGAATCTCTGGATTCAGGTTTAATATCTTCAAAGCACACTCTTTCAGCGTAGAAACGAGTGCTTTATTTTCCTTATTTAATTTTTTAGGGAACGTGTCCTCGATATAGGAAACACGCGCTAACAGATTCGGCTCCGTTTTGATGTATTCGTTTACTTCAAAACGTTTGCGGCCTTGCACGATGATGGTCGTGTTTCCTCCTGGCAGAACAAACATCTTCACAATGTGCGCAACCGTTCCGATTTTGTACAAATCATCTGGCGTAGGCTCGTCTTTAGAATTATTAGCTTGTACTAAAACACCAATCGTGCGATCGCCTTTGTAGGCTTTCTTCACAAGGCGAACAGATTTTTGGCGAGATACCGTGATTGGAATCACCATACCCGGAAACAAAACGATATTTCGAATGGGAAGGATAGGCAATTGGTCTGACAAAACGCCCATTTTGTCATCATTGTCCATCCCTTCTGACCCGATTGGGATCAATTCTATATTTTCAAAATCAGACATCTCTGAAAGCTGTAAATGCTTAAAAAGGTCATTTGGATTATTCATACCACATTTTTAAATTCTGCTCCACTTGAGCGGACGATATTAATCAATTTTTATGCCAAACGTCAAGATGGCAGTATGATTATCTTGATAATTGTTGTACCTCTTGGCTTTTCCGAAAAAGGTAGGATTTTTTTGCGCCTTGAAAAGACCAGGAAACGAGATTCGTTTGGTCGTCAAATTCGTCTAAAAACAGCGAGTTCTCTAAGTAAGATCCCGCTAAGTCAGCGGTGGTAGGAATTTCTAGATACACCCAAATCGCGTCTTGCTGTTGCTCTGTTCCTAACCACCGATAGGGAGTTGAAAATTGCTTACCAGCACGAAAACCGAAATGCTTACGGACATAGGACTCTAACCCTTTTTCAGATGCCTCATCTCCCGGAATCATTCGAAATTTCTTTCCAGTCGCTGAGCTTAACGTTTGCTCCAAGTCATCTTGAAACAGGCGAATGCTGATTTCCCAGCTTTGGTCTTTCACATTATAACTCATCTCCGTCACCGAACTATGAAATGGGTGCAGATCAGGGAAAAACAGACCAAAAAATAGAACCAGCAGTTTCAACTAGAAAAAGGCTTTGAAAATATCGTTACCAAATGTGTAAGCCATCAAAGCAAGCAAGATGAGCATACCTACCTGCTGCGCTTTTTCCAAGACCTTTTCGGATGCCGGCTTACCCGTAATCATCTCATAAATCAAGAAAATTGCGTGTCCGCCATCTAAAGCTGGAATAGGTAAGATATTCATAAAGGCCAAAGCCATTGATAATAAACCCGTCAGCATCCAGAAACGATTCCAATCCCATACACCACCGAACATTTGGGCGATGCCAATAGGTCCACTCAAGGCTTTCGATGCCGAAACATCACCCGAAGCAATTTTCTTGAACCCTTTGATGTTATCCGAAATCACGGAAAAGGCACGACCCGTTCCGATGCTCGCTGCCTCCGCAAACGAATAATCTTCGTGCGAAACTTGAATCAACATCTCCGGAATAAATCCGATTTGGCCGGAAGCCGTCACCTCCATAGACAAGGTGTCCGCCACGCCTCCGCGTAAAATACCTAAGCGAATAGGCTTACCCGCTTCCTTCGTAATTAATTCTTTTACCTCGTGGTAGAAATGAACCGGACTCGCGTTCACTGAAGTGATTACATCGCCCTTTTTCAATCCCGCCGCATAGGCTGGCAATAATTCCGCTGGCTTCGATGCAGAGAACTTATCAAAGAAACCTGGCTCTTCAGGAGCGGCCACTTCAGCTACTTTAAACGGAGCAATTGGCTCAATGAATCCCGCTTTCTTATCGCTTAATTTTTCGATGAAATTAGAAGGAATTTTGATCTCCAAAGTCTGGTCGCCACGTTGTACTGTATAGGAAGAATTCTCCCCTAATAACACATCAGAAGCGCGCAAATCAGACAATTGCTTGTAATCAGCGCCGTTTACGCGAATGATTTTATCCCCCGTCTTCAGGCCGATTTGTTTGCCTAAATCTAAGGCCACGATTCCATTCTTGTTTAATTCTTCTTTCGAAATAAAGTTGTTTCCGTTCGAATAGGTCAAGCAAACGAAAATCACCACGCCCGTAATGATGTTGACGATTACGCCACCTAACATCACGATCAGACGCTGCCAAGCGGGTTTAGCACGGAATTCCCAAGGTTCAGGGTCTTTCGCTAAAGTCGCTGCATCTTGTGTTTCATCAATCATTCCCGCGATGGAAACGTAGCCACCTAAGGGGAACCAGCCTAAACCATATTCGGTGTCGCCTACTTTCTTTTTAAACAAAGCGAAGTTTAATACCGTAGGAATCGGGAACATAAAGTCGAAGAAAAGGTAGAACTTTTCGACGCGCATCTTGAACCATTTGGCGGTAATAAAGTGCCCAAACTCGTGCAATGTTACTAAAATCGACAATCCTAAAATCAATTGCCCTGCCATCACTAAACCTTCCATAATTCGCTATTTTCTATTTTTATTCACCCATTCCTGAGCCATGATTCTACTTAATTGATCACTTTTAATGTAATCCTCTAATGACGGATTCGCGATAAAAGTTCCCTGATTCATACAATATTCGTTCAAATCAGACATCGCTAAAAATCCAATCTCATCTTCCAAAAAGGCCGCTACCGCCACCTCATTCGCCGCATTCAATAAACACGCCTGATTTCCCCCTTTTTCCAAGGCCTGAAAAGCAAGCCCTAAATTACGGAAAGTCTGTGTATCTGCCTGCTCAAAAGTCAAGGACGGATACTGTCTAAAATCAAAACGAGGGAAACTCGCCTTCATCCGATTCGGGTACCCTAAAGCAAACTGAATAGGCAATTTCATATCCGGCAAACCAAGTTGCGCCTTGATCGATCCATCCTCGAACTGCACTAAAGAGTGAACGATCGACTGTGGATGTACGACCACCTCGATTTCAGAAGGTTTCACGTCAAATAACCAAGCCGCCTCAATCACCTCTAAACCCTTGTTCATCAAACTGGCCGAGTCGATGGTAATCTTCGCGCCCATCGACCAATTCGGGTGTTTCAAAGCTTGAGCCCGCGTTACTTGAGCTAATTGCTCGCGGCTAAAACCTCGAAAAGGTCCACCCGAAGCCGTTAATATCACTTTCTCGATGGGGTTATGTGACTCACCCATCAGGCATTGGAAAATCGCCGAATGCTCTGAATCAACCGGCAAAATGGGCACACCCATTTCCCGCGCTAAAGGCATAATTAAGGCACCAGCCACCACTAAAGTTTCTTTATTCGCTAAGGCGATTGGCTTACCTGCCTTTATCGCTTTCACCGTGGGCAATAAACCAGCGTAACCCACTAAAGCTGTTAACACGATGTCGACAGAATCGAGGGTAACCACTTCTTCTAGGGCTTTTGCCCCTGAATGCACTTGGATTTCAGTTCCGGCTAAAGCTGCTTTCACCTCCGAATATTTCGCTTCATTACCAATGACAACATGAGCCGGTTTCCAGGCTAAAGCTTGGGTGATGAGCAAATCAGCTTGGTTTTGGGCGGTTAAGACCTCAACAGAGAACTCAGAAGGATGCTCCGCAATCACCTCCAAGGCCTGTGTCCCGATGGAACCCGTGCTACCTAAAATCGCTATTCTTTTCATCGAAGCATGGCCGTTATTTGTTCTACAAAACTGATCCATACTTGTGGATACAAAAGCGTCATCGCCACGATACCAAACAAGGCCCCATACAAATGCGCACTGTGATTCACGAAATCACGACTGCGTTTATCCATCTCTACGGAGTACCAGGTAAACAAACCAGCATAAATAAATCCAGGGATTCCAAAGAAGCCAAACAAGTAAATTTTTTCCATAGGGAAGAATAAAATTCCCGCAAAAATCACGGCTGAAACCGCTCCTGATGCCCCTAAAGAGTTATAATTCGGATTATTTTTCTGTTTGAAAAAAGTAGGCAAATCTGCCACCACAATCGCTAACACATAAAAGAGAATGTATAATTCCGATGCGATCGACGGAAATAATTGATTAAAAATCTGTTCTAATTGAACCCCAAAAAAGAAGAAGGAAAACAAATTAAAAAACAGGTGCGTAAAGTCCGCATGGATAAATCCCGAGCTAACAAAACGCCAATATTCGTTTCTGTGTTGAATCCGGTACGGGTTCATGAGCATTTTTCCCATCAAGTCTGGCTTTTGCCAAGCCACCAGGGAAATAATAATCGTCACAGCGATAAGTACAATCGAGACCATATAAGAACAAAACTACGTTAAACTTCGCGATCAACCAACCCGCTCATAAACTTTACCAAGGCTGATTTTTGCTCTTCGGAAATGGCCAGAGATTGAATTTCCATAAAGGCGGCATCGAAATAAGAGGCGATAACCGCTTCGGTTTCAGCCTTCAGATTCAAGGAATCGTAGATCGCCGTGACCGCCTGCACTTTTTCTGTTGCATCGTAGTCGGTGGCAGCCACCCATTTTTCTAGCGAAGCGAGCGTAGAACCCGTTGCTTTTTCAAACGCTTTTATCAGTAAATAGGTTTTTTTATTCGCTAAAATATCTCCGCCGGGCTGCTTCCCAAATTTCTCCGGATCCCCATAAACGTCTAATAAATCATCCTTCAATTGAAATCCCAGACCGATGGTTTCTCCAATGCGATATAAGGAATCAGAAATCTGAGAAGGCGCTGCAGCGAGTAAACCGCCCATTTCCATCGAAAAGCCGATCAAAACCGACGTTTTCAAACGAATCATTTCGACGTATTCTTCCACCGTCACATCGTCACGGCTTTCGAAATTCATATCGAATTGCTGCCCTTCGCACACTTCTGCAGCGATACGGGAAAGGCGCCCCAATAAATGCTGAAAAGCATCAAGGCTTAATCCTTTGACCTTATTCAAGTATTGGTATGCATTCACTAACATCACGTCGCCGGATAATATGGCGATGTTGTCATTCCATTTTTCGTGGACCGTTTGCTTGCCACGGCGTAGAGGCGCTTTATCCATAATGTCGTCGTGCATCAAGGTGAAATTGTGGAAAATTTCGACGGATAAAGCGGCAGGAACTTGTTTTTCCCAGTCGGATTTGAACAAGGAATAGGTCAATAAACAAAGGACAGGGCGAATCCGCTTGCCACCTAAACTCAGGAGGTAATGGATGGGGTCGTAAAGTTCGGTAGGGTTTTGGCCTATATCTAAACGACTGATTTCCTCTTCGAGGGCTGCTAAAAATGCTTTGTTCATCTTATCTATCTACTTCGCCCATCACTAAATCCAAGGATCCGATGATGGCTACTAAATCTGCTAAATACGTTCCTTTCGCCAAATAAGGCAACACGGAGAGGTGGTGGAAAGAGCAAGCGCGCACTTTCAAGCGTTGTGGAATATCCGAGCGACCATCCGTGCGAACATAGAAACCGAGTTCGCCTTTCGGATTTTCGGCCCTCACATAGGCATCCATCGCTTTAGGACGGATTTTTTTAGGGACCAAAGCCTGAGGATCAAACTCCCGCGTCCTTTTCTCATCGCCAAGCAAGGCCACGATACATTGTTCAATAATCCGAAGCGATTCCTCGCATTCGCGAATCCTGACGTGATTTCGATCCCAGCAATCGCCCACCGCACCCATCGCACCCTCTCCTACTGGAATATCAAATTCTAATTCCGGATAGACTGAATAACCATCAATGCGGCGCAGGTCAAAAGGCAAACCAGAACCCCGTAGTACCGGACCGGTACATCCATAATTAATCGCCGCATTCAGGGGTAAAACACCCACATTCGCGGTCCTCTTGATGAATATACTATTATCTTCTACTAATTGTTTTACTTCTTTAATGGTGTTCTTGATGACCGGCACTAATTCCTGCACCTTCTCTTCAAAGCCCAAAGGCAAATCATAGAACAACCCACCAACCCACACATAATTATACAACATCCTAGCACCCGAAAGCCATTCTAACATCCGTTGAATGTCTTCCCGATCCCGCATCAACCATAAAAAAGGGGTATACGCACCAATATCCAAACCATAGGTCCCAATCGCCACAAAGTGCGAGGCAATCCGGTTTAATTCTGCTACGAGGACACGAATGTATTCAATACGTTTGGGCAACTTACCAGTCAAATCCAGCATCTTCTCAACCGCCATTACATAGGCATGCTCTGAGTTCATCGCCGCCATATAGTCCAAGCGATCCACATAAGGGATGATTTGGTTAAAAGGCAAGGCTTCAGCATGCTTCTCAAAACAACGGTGTAAATAACCCAGATGTGGAACGACTTCTTTGATCCATTCGCCGTCCGAAATCACTTCTAAACGAAGGACCCCATGGGTCGAAGGGTGTTGAGGTCCCAACGAAATAATCATTTCTTCTGATTTCAGATCCTCTACCCGAAATTTATTAGGGTCCGAGTTCTCGAAATTTTCTGGAAGAAATTGATACTGGATGGGATTCATTAAGCAAAAATGAGAAATCTAATGGGTAAAAATAAATTTTTCTATCTATTTTTAGCAAAGGCTTTGGGAAAAAAAGAAATTCTTCTACCTTTGCATTCCGTTTCGAGCAGAGGCGGATAAAAGATTTATCTATTATGGCAAAGAAAGGAAATCGCATTCAAGTAATCTTAGAATGCACTGAGCACAAAGAAACTGGTTTACCAGGAATGTCTCGCTACATCACTACGAAAAATCGTAAAAACACAACAGCACGTATTGAGTTGAAAAAATACAACCCTGTTTTGAAAAAAGTTACTTTACATAAAGAAATTAAATAGGTTGACCCATGGCTAAGAAAGTAGTTGCAACTCTGAAGAAAGAAGGCGGCGTTAAGTACGCTAAGATCATTAAGGCGGTTAAGAATCCTACAACAGGAGCTTATACCTTCAAAGAAGAAATCATCCTTCAAGATGAAGTTAACGCTGCATTGAAAAACTAATTTTTCAATACCCGTTTACCTATCTTAAAAAAATTGAAGTCCCTTCTTGAAGGGACTTTTTTTATTTTGCGTACCTTCGCATTGAAATACAACAAACCCCATGGGATTATTCGATTTTTTTAAAAAGAAACCAGAACCACAGCAGCAAGAAGAAATTCAAGCATTAGAGCAAGGTTTAGAGAAAACATCCTCGGGATTATTCTCTAAAATCGGCCGTGCGGTAGTGGGAAAATCGAAAGTAGATGAGGAGGTATTAGACGAATTAGAAGAAATCTTATTGACATCTGATGTGGGTGTAGCCACCACATTGAAGATCATTGAGCGTATTGAGCGTCGTGTAGAACGTGATAAATACGTTTCCACAGAAGAATTAGACAAGGTTTTACGCGAAGAAGTGGCAGCCCTTTTAGAGGAAAACCAATCGTCTTCTTTAGAAAATGCTTTCGCTGAGCCGAAACAAAAACCCTATGTCATCATGGTGGTAGGGGTGAATGGAGTGGGAAAAACTACCACCATCGGTAAATTAGCTTCCCAGTTTCATCAAAATGGATTGAAGGTCGTACTAGGCGCCGCGGATACTTTCCGTGCAGCAGCAGTAGACCAATTGAAGCTATGGGGCGAACGCGTAGGTATTCCCGTGATTGATCACGGAATGAATACGGATCCAGCAGCCGTAGCCTATGATGCCGTAAAACAAGCGGTGGAGATGAATGCGGACATCGTGATTATCGATACCGCAGGACGTTTACATACAAAAGTCAACTTGATGACTGAGCTAGGTAAAATCAAGCGCGTCATCCAAAAATTTATTCCTGAAGCACCGCACGAAGTAATGTTAGTATTGGACGGATCAACAGGACAAAATGCGTTCATCCAAGCCCAAGAGTTCACTAAAGTAACAGAGATTACCTCCTTAGCGATTACAAAGCTAGACGGCACAGCCAAAGGCGGGGTGGTGATCGGTATTTCGGATCAGTTCAAGATTCCGGTCAAATACATTGGAGTGGGAGAAAAAATCTCCGATCTCCAAGTATTCAACAAGACCACGTTCGTGGATTCGCTTTTCGCGAAGAAGTAATTATTTAGCCTTTTCTTTGGCCCAAGTATCTTTCAAGGTAACCGTGCGGTTAAATACGAGCTTATCTGAGGTAGAATCTGCATCTAAGCTATAATAGCCTTTACGGATAAACTGTAACGCTTGACCCTCTTTCGCTTCTTTCAAACCTGGCTCCACATAGACCTTAGGTACAATTTGAAGTGATTCCGGATTGATAAATTTCAAGAAATCGTCGCCTAATTCCGACGCATCTTCTACAATCAGTAAGCGATCGAAGTTACGAACCTCCGCTTCTACTGCGTGAGCGACAGAAACCCAGTGAATCGTTCCTTTCACGGAAATACCACTCGTATCTTGACCTGACTTACTTTCAAGAATGTATTCCGCATGCACTTCCGTCACATTGCCTTCTGCATCTGTTTTGAAATCGGTGCAAGTAACGATGTAAGCTCCTTTCAAACGCACCTGCAATCCTACGCCTAAACGGAAGAATTTCTTAGGCGGATCAATCATAAAATCATCGCGCTCGATGTATAATTCATTGGAGAATGGAACCGAACGCTTCGTGATTACCTCGGCTTCTGGATTATTTTCAATGAGTAAATCTTCTGTTTTATCCGATGGATAATTCGTGATTACTAGTTTAATCGGATCAAGAACTGCCATCACGCGGTCTGCGGACTTGTTTAAATCTTCGCGAATACAGAACTCTAATAAACTCAAGTCAATCAAATTATCACGCTTCGCTACCCCGATACGCTCGCAGAAGTTGCGAATCGAAGCCGGCGTAAAGCCACGTCTGCGTAAACCTGAAATCGTAGGCATGCGGGGATCATCCCAGCCACTGACTACTTTTTCATTCACTAATTGCAATAATTTACGCTTACTCATCACCGTATGGGACAAGTTCAAACGAGCGAATTCATATTGATGAGAAGGGAAAATCCCTAATTTATCTAAGAACCAATCGTATAATGGACGGTGAACGTCGAATTCTAAGGTACAAATAGAGTGGGTGATTTCTTCGATGGAATCACTTTGGCCGTGTGCAAAATCGTACATCGGATAGATGCACCATTTGTCTCCTGAACGGTGGTGTTTCACGTGGCGAATACGGTACATTAACGGATCACGCATGTGCATGTTCGGATGCGCCATGTCGATTTTAGCGCGTAATACTTTTTCGCCATCGGCATATTTTCCCGCTCGCATATCACGGAATAGGGTCAAATTCTCCTCTACACTTCGGTTTCTGAAAGGACTGTGCGTCCCAGGTGTGGTAGGCGTTCCTTTTTGAGCTGCGATCTCTGCTGCCGTAGAATCGTCTACGTAAGCGAAAGAAAGTGTGATTAACTTCTCCGCGAATTGGTATAAATCTTCGAAATAGTCTGACGTATACAATTCGTTCGCCCAGGTAAATCCTAACCAGGAAACGTCCTTCTTAATCGACTCCACATATTCTGTCTCCTCTGTCACTGGGTTCGTATCATCAAAACGCAAATTCGTCCCTCCGCCAAAACGCTGAGCTAACCCAAAATTCAAGCAAATACTCTTCGCGTGACCGATGTGCAAGTAGCCATTCGGCTCAGGTGGAAAACGAGTCAAAATACCTTGTGGATATTTTCCTGACGCGATGCCTTCCTGAACGATTTCTTCTAAGAAATTAAGGGATTTGGGTTTTAATTCTTCCATGTATACTTTTTCGTGTCGACGAATAAATTTGAGCTGTAAGGTTCAAAAATAAACATTATTTGCCAAAATCCGTAATTTGCAGACCGATATACCTATGAGAAAACACATCCTACTCTTCGTCCTTCTATTTTTAGGTGCTTTCCAAAGCTTCAGCCAATGGAATTCCCTCACCCTTGACACCAAAGCCTCGTTTAGAGCCATTCGATCCTTCGGTTCGCACATTTGGATAGGCGGAACACGCGGCACCGTCCTTCACTCGAGCGATGGAGGCGAACACTTCAGCGTTTCACAGATTCCGGGGGCTGATTCCTTGGACTTCCGAGATCTGGCGATACTTGACGAAAATACGATCTTATTGATGAGCGCAGGCCCAGCAGAGAATGGGGCTGCGAAGGTTTTTCGCACAGAGAATGGAGGTAAAAGCTGGGGATTAGCCTTCCAAATCAAGGAGAAGGGCTATTTCTTTGATGCCATTCTTTGGGAGGGCAAACAAGGATTGATTTTATCCGACCCAGCAGGTCCATTCTATGGTTTGATTCGCATCAGCGATAAAGGACGAAACTACGAATTATTGACCCCCACGAACCATCCCGCTTTACAAAAAGGAGAAGCCGCTTTCGCAGCGAGTGGATCTAGCTTACAGAAGACAAAAAAGGGCTATTACATTGTCACCGGAGGAGGTGAAAAGGCGCGGGTCTTATTTAGCGCAGATGTATTGAATTGGGAAAGCAGGTACGCCGAAATTCCAGGCGGCGAGGGAACCGGATTTTTCAGTCTAGGTGTTCGAGACGCGAAGAATTTATGGGTCGCCGGAGGAAATTATTCCCGCATCAAAGAGGGGCCCGTACCTGTTTTAGAAAGCAAGGATGGGGGCACGACATGGTCGCCAGTGGCTGGTGCACCTGGGTATTATGTGGAAAAAATTCTGTGGGCAGCGCCGTATTGGATTTTATCAGGGCCGGCGGAGAGCTCGGCATTTGACCCTAAAACGAAGCGTTGGATTAGCTTAGGCAAAAGTCCTTACCATAACATTTGTCAGGTGGGAGATCGCGTATATGGTGTAGGTGGAAGAGGCCAAATCGGTTACATTAGCCTCTCCCAAATACAGCAACTATTTCTTTCTAAAGAATAAAGAAATAGGCGTTCCTTCTAAATCGAATGCTTTACGCATTTGATTCTCTAAGTAACGCTCGTAACTTTCCTTGATGTACTGCGGTAAATTGCAGAAGAAAATGAAGGTCGGATACGGAGTCGAAACCTGTGTACAATATTTAATCTTGATGTATTTTCCTTTCCAAGCGGGTGGCGGATAACTCGCGATCACATCTAACATCACATCATTTAATTTCGATGTTGAAATCTTCTGTGTACGGTTTTCGTATACTTTAAGCATTAATTCTAACGCTTGGAAGATACGCTTCTTCTCCATGACCGAAGTAAAGATCACTGGCATGTAATTCAACGGCGCCATACGTTCTTTAATCGCTTTCTCTAATTGAATAGCAGTATTCGTGTCTTTCGCCACTAAATCCCACTTATTTATCATCAAGACAATTCCTTTCTTCGCCTTGTCCGCCATGCTGACAATGTTCATATCCTGCGCCTCTAATCCCGTTAATGGATCGATTGTCGTCGCATCAATGATAATAATCGCCACATCGCATTCCTCCAAAGCTTTCATCGAACGCAAAACCGAGTAATACTCGATGTTATCGTCGATACGCGCTTTTCGGCGAATACCGGCTGTATCTGTGATGATAAAATCCTTCCCAAACATGGTATAGTGATTTTGAATTGCATCCCGTGTGGTTCCCGCTTCATCTGTCACAATAGAGCGATCTTTCCCTAGGATTGAATTCAAGAAAGAAGATTTTCCTACGTTAGGACGACCTAAGATCGCCACGCGAGGAATCCCTAATTCTGGATTTTCGATTCCTTCATCCTTGAAATGAGAAACCATCGCATCGAGCATATCACCCGTACCGCTTCCACTTTCAGCCGCAATCGCAAAGGGATCACCTAAACCTAATTCATAAAATTCAGCCGCAGCATAAGCCTTCTCGTGTGTATCGGCTTTATTAGCAATCAAAATAACCGGCTTCTTTGAACGACGTAAAACGTTCGCAAAATCCTTATCTAAATCCGTTAAACCTGTAGAACAATCGACCACAAACAATAAAACTGCCGCTTCTTCAATCGCTAGTTCTACTTGTTCTCTGATGGCTCCCTCAAATTTATCTTCAGATCCATGTACGTATCCTCCCGTATCAATCACGGTGAAGAAACGTCCAATCCATTGACCGTAACCATAATGGCGGTCGCGCGTCACCCCGGACACATTGTCCATGATAGCCTTCTTTTGTTCAATCAAGCGATTGAACAAAGTAGATTTCCCTACATTGGGACGCCCCACAATTGCAATAATATTTGACATTCTATGTTAAATTAATCGAGCGAATACCCGAATGAACGCAGTTTGTCCGTCTTCGCACGCCAATCAGGCTCCACTTTGACAAACTGCTCTAAAAATACTTTTTTACCAAAAAACTTCTCTAAATCCTCTCTCGCTTGGATACCCACTTTCTTGATATTTTCCCCTTTATGCCCAAGGATAATCGCACGCTGCGATACCCTTTCGACATATATCTCCGTAGCGATACGTAAAATGGTAGGTTCCTCTTTAAAGGAAGTCACCACTACCTCGCACGAATAAGGAATCTCTTTTTTATAATTCAAGAAAATCTTCTCTCTAACAATCTCGGAGGCAAAAAACTTTTCCGGCTTATCTGTCAGTTCCTCCTTATCAAAAAAGGGTGGATGAACTGGCAAATGCTCCATGAGGTGGCTAAAGATTTGGTCCAAATGAACCGATTCTAAAGCCGAAATAGGGATAATCGGCTTGCCAGGAAAAATCCCCTGCCAATACGCGACCTTCTCCTCTAACTTTTCCATGGTCACTAAATCGATCTTGTTTAACAAAACAAGAATAGGCGTCTCTGTGAAATCTTTCCAATTGGTCAAAAAGTCCAAATCTTCAAATTCATCAAACACATCCGTCACATACAACACTACATCCGCATCCTCAAGAGAGCTTTTCACGAACTGCATCATGGATTTATGCAATTCATATTTAGGTAACAGAACCCCAGGTGTATCTGAGTAAACAATCTGGTATTCAGTACCCTTATGCTCTCCATTTAACATCCCCAAAATCCGGTGACGCGTCGTCTGCGCCTTCGAACTCACAATCGAAAGTCGCTCCCCTACCAACGCATTCATCAGCGTACTCTTACCCACATTGGGTTTTCCAATAATGCTGATAAAGCCTGCTTTGTGTTCCGGGGTCATAAAATGTAAGTAAATTCTGCCTCAAAAAGGATAGGCAAGAATAATTTCTACAAAGATACTTGTTTTTTCTGAAAGAAACGTGCATCTTTGCACTCCCAATTATATCGCGGGGTGGAGCAGTTGGTAGCTCGTTGGGCTCATAACCCAAAGGTCGTCAGTTCGAGTCTGGCCCCCGCTACATCGAAAAGAGGTCTTGCAAAAGACCTCTTTTTTTATGCCCTGCACCCAAGTGCTTGATGACCGCTAAATAAATACACTAACCGCTAAATAATTCTTTCTCATAGCTTTAATTCAAATACACTAGGTTTACAGGAAGTAAATACGTGCTAATGAGAAAAACTTTGAAAATTCCCGGAATTGATCAGTGTCCAGTAGATGACATTGTCAGCATTGAAGGCAAGGGAAACTACACAACGATTTTTTTAAAGAACGGCCAAAGTATCTTAATGGCCAAGACACTAAAAAAGTTTGAATCGCAATTGCGCTTAGGCACCTTTCTTCGCATCCACAAGTCGTATCTTGTTAACAAGGTGAATGTAACTGGCCACGATTTACTTGAGACTAAGACGGTCAAAACAATCCTGAACCAATCACTCCCTGTTTCTCGCAGAAAATTAGATTTAGTCAGAGGGCAATTAGCCTAAAGTATCCCATAAAAAAAGGGCCTCGATTTTCATCGAGGCCCTTTTCATTTGTCTTCTACTTTTTTATTTCGCTTGTGGCGCCATTAAGCTAAAGAACTGATCTAATTTAGGCGTTACAATGATCTCCGTACGGCGATTTTGCTTACGTCCCTTAGATGTTTTGTTTGCTGATGCTGGCTCATACTCTCCACGGCCACCGGCTGTTAAGCGCTCTGGATCCACATCAAATTTAGTTTGCAATACACGAACCACAGAAGTAGCACGCTTAGCAGATAAATCCCAGTTATCTTGAATACAATCAGTAGAGATAGGCACAGTATCTGTGTGACCTTCTACTAATACATCAAGTTCTTTGTGATCGTTTAACACTTTCGCAACTTTCGCTAATACAGCTACTGCTTTCGCGTTTACAACTGCACTACCTGAAGCAAACATCAAGTTATCAGAGATCGAGATATAAACAACCCCTTTCTTCACTTCTACCGTTACATCTTCATCATTCACATCTGCTAATGAACGCTTCAAGTTCATTACTAATGATAAATTCATTGAATCCTTACGTTGGATAGATGAATTCAAGTCTTTGATGTATTTTCCTTGTTCGTTCAACGCATCTAATGACTTGCGGATACTTTCCGCACCTGATTTGTTGATTACTGAAAGATCAGATAAACGATCTAATAAGTTTGTATTTGTCTTTTTGAAGTAATCTAATTGCTCTTGTAAAGCTTTCAATTGACCATTCTTTGCTTCTAAATCTGTATCTCTCTTTTTCAATTCACCTTGAAGGCTAGCTGTTAAAGATTGGCAATCTGATAAATCTGCTTTTGATTTAGATAAAGCTGAGCTACTAGATGCTTGTAATTGAGTTAATTGTGATTCCAAATCCGCTAATTTCTTCTTTCCTACACAAGAGGTAAATAAGAAGGGCATCATTGCGAATACCAAGAGTAGTTTTTTCATAACGCAGTTTTTGTTTAATTATCGAGCAAAAATAAGGATCTCCTTTAATAAACGTATCCCGAAATACGTTTTTTTCTAGATTGTTTTTAAAATTTCTCCGGCATCTTCCTCCATCACTTGATTTACGGTGGACATCACCTCAAAAAATACGGCTAATTTTTCAGGCTCTACGCGATCGTAGATTAACTTATTGAAGGCAATTACTCCCTTCCGGGCTTGGTCGCGTTTCTTTTTGCCTATTTCTGTTAAAAAGATTTTCACCACCCGCTTATCTTCATAATTCGCAGAACGCTCAATCCACTTCTTTTCTTCCAAGGTTTTTAACATACGGGTTAACGATCTTGCCTCTAATCCGAGTGCCGGGGCAATCTTCGTGGCAGGGGTTCCATCTTTATCAATATGCAAAAGCACATATCCGATGGCCATCGTCATATCAAACTGAGCAGAATAGGTGTTGTACATTCGGCTGATGGCGTACCAACCGGTCTTTATGTGAAAATCAATCGTTTCTTCTGCTTTCATAGGAATCCCGCATTTGTATACTAATAAGGTATGCTACCCTACCTTTGGACAAAAATGAACTAAAAAAAAATAGGATGCAAGCATCCTATTTTCAAATTCCGATAAAACCAACCGATTATTGAACTCGATTACCCTTCATTCTTTTCGAATTAACCTTTAAGCCATTCAAAGAAGATTTCATAATCATCAAACGAACTCTTGGCGTTTTCGTCACCGACTTCGTCAAACCCTCATACTTTTCATTATAAACTAGGTATTTGCTACCTTCAAAGTTCAAACGAGAGATAGATGAGTTTCCTGTTTCATCAACCAACTGATAGAAATACTCTCCGCGTTCCCCTAAAACAGGCGCAAAGATCAAGCTATTCGACTCTTTCGCTGGATTGTCAAAAGAAACATACAATTTGTCTCCTTCTTCCTTTAATAAAGCACCCGGAGTTTGTTTCTCTAAACTAACACGATTAATTGACTTACCGTTTTTGAAAACCAACGCCCCCGCTTTCACGTTAGCATCCGTCGAACTCATTTCTCTTTCTAAAATCAAGCCATTGTCATTGTAGAACTGAATCTTCTGCAACGGAATATTACTTTCCTTCACGGTTGCTAAAATAGATCCTGTTAAAAAGGCCTTCTCCGAGCAGGAGCTAAATAAGACCGTTGCAAACAATAAAATGGCCAGTTTTTTCATGAGAATGTTAGTTAACGCCTTCGGCTAAAACAAGTACTCGATTATTCAAAACTTCAACAACTCCTCCTTCGATTTGGAAGACCTCTTTATCAGCCGTTAATTCTCCTTTAGCTAAAGTAGAAACGATGGCTGCGTGGTCATTTAAAATTTGGAAGGAACCATTAACGCCAGGCAAAGTCACTACAGATGCTTCTGCAGAGAAAACTTTACTATCCGGTGTAATAATTTCTACAAACATAATTTTCTTTATTTAGCAGCCTCAGCTAATAATTTCTCTCCTTTTACCACTGCATCCTCAATAGTACCTACTAAGTTGAAAGCAGCTTCAGGAAGGTGATCGTATTCTCCATCGATGATCGCGTTAAAACCTTTGATCGTATCGTTGATGTCTACTAGAACGCCTTTTAAGCCTGTAAATTGTTCTGCCACGAAGAAAGGTTGTGACAAGAAACGTTGTACACGGCGAGCGCGAGAAACGACTAATTTATCTTCTTCCGATAATTCATCTAAACCTAAGATCGCGATGATATCTTGTAATTCTTTGTAACGTTGTAAGATTTCCTTCACACGTTGCGCTGTATCGTAGTGAGAATCACCTAATACTTCAGCAGATAAGATACGTGAAGAAGAATCCAATGGATCCACCGCTGGGTAGATACCTAATTCAGCTATCTTACGAGATAATACCGTAGTGGCATCTAAGTGGGCAAACGTTGTTGCCGGAGCTGGATCCGTTAAGTCATCGGCAGGTACGTAAACCGCTTGTACCGATGTAATCGAACCACGCTTCGTAGAAGTAATTCGCTCTTGCATCGCACCCATTTCTGTTGCTAAGGTCGGTTGGTAACCTACCGCAGATG
Organism: Aquirufa lenticrescens; assembly: GCF_019916085.1. NCBI lineage: Bacteria > Pseudomonadati > Bacteroidota > Cytophagia > Cytophagales > Flectobacillaceae > Aquirufa > Aquirufa lenticrescens. The sequence continues at coordinate 877,934 of NZ_CP049834.1, forward strand.
GCATACGACCTAATAGGGCAGATACCTCAGAACCCGCTTGTGTAAAACGGAAGATGTTATCAATAAAGAATAGGATATCACGACCTTGACCTTCGCCATCGCCATCACGGAAGTGTTCCGCAACTGTTAATCCTGATAAAGCTACACGAGCACGGGCTCCAGGAGGCTCGTTCATTTGACCGAACACTAACGTTGCTTGAGATTTCGCTAGTTCTGTGTTATCTACTTTAGATAGATCCCACTCACCTGCTTCCATCGCGTGCTTAAATTCCTCACCATACTTAATAACGCCTGATTCGATCATCTCACGTAATAAGTCGTTACCCTCACGAGTACGCTCACCTACACCTGCGAATACCGAAAGGCCTTCGTATGCTTTGGCAATATTATTAATCAACTCCATGATCAATACGGTTTTACCTACACCGGCACCACCGAATAAACCAATTTTACCACCCTTTACATAAGGGGCTAATAAGTCGATTACTTTAATTCCTGTGAATAAAACCTCAGTTGTTGTCGCTAATTCATCAAATTTAGGCGCAGAACGGTGAATCGGCAATCCTTTGTCAGACTTAGGTTGAGCGATACCATCGATGGCATCCCCTACTACGTTGAACAAACGACCTTTAATTCCCTCACCTGTTGGCATCGTCATAGGCGTACCTTTATCGATTACCTCTTGTCCACGTTGAAGACCTTCCGTTCCTTCCATCGCAATCGTTCTTACGCGATCTTCTCCTAAGTGCTGCTGCACCTCAAGAACAAGCGTTTGACCATTTGATTTCGTTACTGAAAGAGCATTCAAGATCGCTGGTAAATGTGATCCTTCTCCTTCGAAGCTCACATCGACAACGGGTCCAATTACTTGCGCAACTTTTCCTTTGTTAACTGCGTTTGCCATTTGAATTTTAATTTGTTAGCTAAAAAACTACGATTTTGTATTAGTTCACGAATGCTAATACATTCGGACTGCAAAATTAGCCTCTTAATTCGAATTTACCAAAACAGAAATTAGTATTTTTCAACTATTTTTTGCCAAAATCAGGCAATTTCTTTGAATGAATCGTAGTTTGTGTGAAATTTAGGAATTCATTTTTGAACCAAAATATGCGCTTGTCTATCCCCGCGTTTTCGAAAGGCCTTTTTTACATGACTGCTGTGGTGCTCGTGGTTATTTGCGGGCTGTGGACATCAGGGGGTATGGCGGCTTTCACGTGGGTCGAAGTTTCGGAAATGATCCCCTATAACAAGGTGGTCGACACACAAGCCGGCCAGGATTTACACACGAACGTCTATTTCATTCGTCAAAACTTTCAAATTCAAGCGGCAGCTCTCAGCGCAACTCCCGAAATTATTGGATTCGTCCTGGCTTTGCTTGGTTTAGGGGTGGCACTGTTTTCATTTTTACCGGTTTGGCAGGCCGTATTGGGTGCCACGCTGTGGCTTGGAATCGTCGCTTTCACTTTGACTGACCCTTCTTTTTCTGCGTTATCGCAGATCATCAGTGGACAGATTTTCAGCTTGAGCCTTTTAGCTCTTGCAGGCCTATCCGTTTTGAGCGCAGCATCGATTCCTTCCTTTCTATTAGGTTTGTCGCATAGTTCTACTACTGCCAGCTCGAAAAAGAATCGCACTATTTTAGGTTTAGTTTGGGGGATCAATTTGCTGTTGACGTTCAGCAATCAGCGCTTTGACGTGGGCTTTCGCACGGCGATTCCGGCTTTTATCTGGGTGATTTTAGCTTTGGGTTTATATGTATACCAAAACAAAGACAACAAACCCCTGCTTGGGATTAGCCTATTAGGCTTTTCATCCCTGATTCCACTCTTGTGGCACGCAAACACGCCGGGAATTCAGGCGATTGAAAGCTGGAATTTGATTAACCAGGTACTGATGGGACTGCTTTTTCCGCTATTTATTTACCGGAATTTTGGCCCTCTTCTAGTACAAAATCTTCCCATACATAAAGTCATACACAAGGCCGTAACGCTTCCGCTACACTTAATTCAGATCGGAGTACTCCTTTTGAGTGTGGGCACCGTCTTTGCATTTAATGCTGGCGCCTATCATCTAGGAATGGCGGCGAAAGAGAATTATGCGGGTGATGTATCTTCTTTAGTGGGGGACAAACAGATGGCAGAAATCCATTACAAGAACGCCACGTTGCACAGTCGCTTAAATACTAAAAGCAACTTGAGTCTTGCTGCCCTCGCGCAGCAAGCGGGAGACACGGAAACCTTTGCTTATTACGTGGCTGCGAGCCAAAGTGTCCATCGTGATCCCGCTCTTTCCGTAGCGCTTGCGAATGTATTCGCCACTGAAAACCGTCCTTTTGATGCGTTATTCACCTTACAAAAAAGTGATCTAACAGATCCACGCATCGCTACACAACTGGCTTTGCAATACGAAAGACTGGCTGTTCCTGATTCAGCGGTGTATTTTTACGATCGCGCTCTTTCTTTAGATTCAGAAAATCCAATTTACATCGCCAATAAGTTATACGCAGAATCCACCTATTTAAAACGAAAACCTGAATTCAACCCGTCAGAAGATTTAGCCATCCAAGCGAATTTAGTAGCTGCAGGAATTCCTACGGCACCGATGAATCCTGCTTTTGTTCCGAGTGCGGATTTGCGCGATTTGGTATACCTATATAATGGGTTGCTGTTTTGGAAAGGGAAAGCACCCCTGTATGACCTGACTGGCTGGCAAAAATCTCTAGGTGAAATGTTCCCTGAATTAGAACTTTTGAAGTCTTGGCAGTCCTTTTATCACGCCAAACCTTTAGTCGCTTTAAACCAATTGAATGTAGCCATCGCGGCGGATACAACGCAGAGATCGGGAATGACAGGGATTTTAGCTTTTTGGAAATATGGGACGGCTTTCCCGGTCAAAACACCTCCAGTTTCACGAGCGAATGCGCTGGGGATGTTAGAAAAATATCCTTTTCAAATTCCGGTTTTGCAACAGGCCCTTCCGCTCGTACCCGCGAAAAAGGGATACGAGGCCGCGCTGGCCGCATTGCAGTGGAACGAACAAAATCCAGCCTACTACCCAATTTATGCTTTGCAAGCACTCAAAATGGGTGAAATAAACTATGCGGATGAGGCGATGGAAAAATTAAGAACACTGAATTCTGCCCTTTACCAAGCTTCGCATGCGAGCTATTTAGCTGAAAAACAACGCGCTCTACAAAAAACTAAATTTTAGGGCTTGTATAATTAAGTGACATTCTGTACTTTTGCAGTCCTAATTAATTTAAGTAGCGGAGTAAATGGTTCTTTCGCTGCTTAATCATTTAAAGAACCATCTTATATGAATCAAAAAATTCGCATTAAGCTGAAGTCATTTGACCACTCATTGGTAGACAAATCAGCAGAGAAAATCGTTAAAGCGGTAAAAGCTACAGGAGCAGTTGTTTCTGGCCCTATCCCTCTTCCAACAAAAATTGAGAAATTCACTGTTTTACGTTCACCACACGTAAACAAGAAAGCACGTGAGCAATTCCAATTATGTACTTACAAGCGCCTAATCGACATCTTCTCTTCTTCTGCTAAAACAGTAGATGCTTTGATGAAATTAGAATTGCCTTCAGGAGTAGACGTAGAAATCAAGGTTTAAGGACCTGTCAGGTGAAGGCCTAAAAGCTGAATCCTTGATGAATAAATATTTTGTTTTACCTTTGCAAGTCCTAATCGATATGATGGGCTGCTTTAACAAATAAAGAAATGAAAAGAACTTTTCAACCCTCTGTACGTAAGAGAAAAAACAAACACGGATTCCGTGAGCGTATGTCTACGGCAAACGGTCGTCGCGTATTGACAAACCGTCGTGCTAAAGGACGTCATAAGTTGACTGTTTCAGACGAAAAAAGAGGCAAATAAGCCATAGATCTTAGAAAAGAAGATTTCTGGTTTGCTATTGTTGTACACTTAGTATTCCTGCTTTGAAATTTACATTTTCTAAATCGGAGCGTCTAACGCACATAAAGATTATTGATTCCTTATTCGAGAAGGATAGCCGAGTCGTTGAAGAACGATTTGTCTATCCTTTTCGTGTTTTATACATCCGCCAGAATCCCTATGAAGCGGATCAGGCGAATCCACAGATTTTAATTTCGGTGCCAAAGCGCAAATTTTCAAAAGCCGTGGACCGAAATACCCTCAAGCGTCGCATCCGCGAGGCCTACCGCCTGAACAAACCTCATTTTCAAGTAGAAGGAAAAGCAAAACTTCCAGATGTATTGGCTTTTGTCTATATTGGTTCTACGATTGAACCCTCAGATAAAATCCATAAGAAAATGGCTGCCATTTTAGACAAATTCACCCAAGCGAATGAAGAAGCTAATTAAAATAAGCCTTTTCGTGTTTTTGGGTATGGGCTTATGGGCTTTTAGTCGAGCGGACCAATTATTTGACCTTGCTAAAAACCTGGATATTTACGCCAGCGTCATCAAAGAACTCAATCAATTCTACGTGGATCCGATCGACCCCAACAAGGTCGTTCAAAACTCCATCGACGGAATGCTGGATCAATTAGACCCTTACACGGTGTATTATCCGGAAGAAGATTTGGACGAATTCACCACCCTCACCACCGGAAAATACGAAGGAATCGGCATTCGAGCCTCTTGGGTGGACAAAGGCTATTACATTACGTATGTAGACGAATCGAGTCTTGCCTTGCAAGCTGGATTGCAAATAGGCGACCAACTGCTTTCCATCAACGGAAATAAGATTACAGAAGATTCAGACCCGGGTTTATTAATCAAAGGACCTAAAGACAGTAAATTAGTCGCTGAAATTAAACGTGGGGATTCGCAGCTGACATTGAGTGTCAACCGGTCCACCGTTCAAATCAAGAATGTAGGCTATGCGGGCATCATCCGTCCGGGCATCGGCTACATCGAATTAGAAGAATTCAATCAATCGGCTACCAAAGAAATGAAGGCGGCCCTCGTTCAATTGAAGAAAGAGGGGATGAAGAAATTGATTTTGGATTTACGCAATAACCCAGGGGGCTTACTTACGCAGGCGGTAGATATTTGCAATCTATTTTTAAATAAAGAAACGCCCATCGTGAGTACGAAAGGCAAATTACAAGAGTGGAACGCGACCTATAAGGCCTTGAATCCGAGCTGGGATACGTCGATGCCTATCATTGTTTTGATCAATCAAAACTCCGCTTCCGCAGCCGAAATTGTGGCGGGAGTTTTACAAGATTATGATCGGGCGACGATTGTGGGGCAACGGAGTTTTGGGAAAGGTCTCGTTCAGGTGACACGTGATTTACCTTACCGCGCGAAAATCAAGATTACCACGGCGAAATATTATATCCCAAGTGGTCGATGCATTCAAGCCATCGAATATTCTGGAAACAAAGACACCACCAAACAGGAATTTAAAACACGCAACGGCAGAAAAGTCAATGCGGGGGGAGGAATTGAACCGGATGTGTTAGTGGGACGTCCACAGGCGAACAGTTTGACGCAGCAATTATTGAAAGAGAAAATCTTCTTCCAATATGCACGCCTATTTAAATTAAAGCACGCTTCGATCGCGACAGCAGCTAACTTCCATTTAACGGAAGCTGAATTCGAGGAATTCGTGCAATGGGTAAAAGCGAGCAAATTCAAATACGAGAGTCCGTTAGAGAAACAGATGCGCGATGTATTAAAGGAAACGCAAAAAGATCCTTTGTATGCGAACTTGACGGCGACGTTGGAGAAGATCAAGCCGGAATGGGATTCTTCGGTCGCGAAGGAAATAACAGCGAACAAAAAAGTGATTTCGGCGTTATTAGAACAAGAAATAGTACACCATTATTACCTGAAAAAAGGGATTAATGAATGGTCTTTTGAACACGATCCTAGCCTTTTGAAAGGTGTGGAATTAATTACCAATTTGAAATGAGTCTGATCCTAAGTCTAGATACTTCGACCCAAAACTGTTCCGTTGCCCTCCACGAAAATGGCCAATTGGTTACGCAGGAATTAGTGGATGAGGAGGGTTCTCATTCCAAATCGCTGACCCTTTTGATTGAAAAAGTACTGAAGACGGCTGGTCGCGCGTTAGCTGAATTATCCGCCGTGGCTGTTTCAAACGGACCCGGATCTTATACTGGCTTACGTATCGGTTTAGCGACGGCGAAAGGAATTTGCTTCGCTTTGGACAAGCCATTGATCTGTTTACCGACCTTGCAGGTGTTAGCCTCCGCAGTCGACGCACCTGAGGGATCGTTGCTTTTACCCATGTTAGACGCGCGTAGAATGGAAGTTTATGCGGCCGTTTTCACATCATCACTTCAGGAAGTGTCTCCACAAGAGGCACACATTCTAAACCAGGAGTCATTTCAAAGTTTTACTCCTGTAGTGGCCTTTGGGAATGGATCTGCGAAATGGCAAGAAAGCTGCACGCATCCATCTATCACATTCCTCGATGGGCCTTTATTACCTGAGGCTCAATTTATGGGGAAATTAGCCCACGAGGCATTTTTGAAACAAACATTCGAGAACCTCGTTACCAAAGAGCCCGACTATTTAAAGGAATATATGGGCACCAAACCGAAACTTAAATCCTTGTAAGATGGCAGAGGAAATCATCAACCGTGTAAACCAAAGTGGACTGACGCAAATCGATTTAGAAGATTTACGCGTTCCGGGTGAGCGTGTTTTCATCGATATCAAAGATCAATTATTCCAAAGCATCGCCTTGCGTGAGAAGGATTTCAGAGAATTTATCGGTGGCCACGATTGGTCGAGCTATGCAGGAAAACACGTGGCGGTGGGTTGTAGTGAGGATGCGATTATTCCTACCTGGGCTTATATGTTATTGGGCGTACAGTTGACTCCATATGCGAAAACACTCGTATTTGGGAATCTAGCAGATCTAGAGAAGACTTTGTTTGAACAGGCTTTAACGAAAATAAAGCCGGAAGATTTTCAGGATGCCAAAATCGTTATCAAAGGTTGCTCGAAAGAATCCGTTCCTACGGAGGCCTATTTGAAAATCACGCAATTATTGCAACCGGTGGCGAAGAGCCTATTTTTTGGAGAACCTTGCAGTACGGTTCCGCTTTTTAAAAGAAAATAAGGTAATTTTGTCCTATGTCCACGGAAACGCAAGCACAATACCAGTTTATTGATAAAATTATCCAGCATCATTTAGGGGAGAACACCGAGGTGAAGGACCTAGAATTTTTCTACGGGGGAAATTTTAACTTGGCAGTGCGTGTGCAATTGAAAAATGCGGACGAATACTTCATCAAATGGAACCAAGGAGATCACCAAGGCCTGTTTGACGCTGAAGCAAAAAACTTAGATTTAATCGGAAATACCTCCTCTATTTCGGTGCCTCGCGTCATCGGCACGGGAACGATGGAAGAGAAAGAATACTTGATGATGGAATGTATTCCATCGGGAGAAAAAGCAGCAAATTACTGGGTGGATTTTGGGGAGAAGCTGGCTCGATTGCACAAAAATACGTCGGATAAGGGTCACGGACTCGATTATACGAATTACATTGGAGCTGCTCCGCAAATCAATACTTGGAATCAAAATGGCATCGCCTTTTTCATCGAACATCGCTTGCGCAACCAATTAGCCAGAGCGATCTATGATCGTAAAATCGATGCTGACTTAGAGGCCAAATTTGAAAACTTGTTTGAAAAATTACCCTCTCTCCTACCGAATGAAAAATCGGCTTTAATCCACGGGGATCTATGGTCTGGAAATGCCATGACGAATCCGCAAGGTTTGATTACGCTAGTGGACCCGGCTTGTTATTTTGGATTCAGAGAGGCAGAACTTGCCTTTACGACGATGTTTGGTGGATTTGATGAGGCCTTTTACGAAGCTTATCATGCTAATTTCCCCATTGAAAAAGGATTCCATGAACGCATTCCTTTGTACAATCTGTATCCACTCTTAGTGCACGTGAATTTATTCGGTGAGGGTTACTTGCCTGCCGTTAAGAAGATTGTAGATTCGTATTAACCACTTCCTCCACGTCTTTCGCTCCCGGGAAAAAGGAAACTAGCTTGCGCAAGATTTCTTCCATCACCGCGTCTGGGCAAGAAGCTCCGCAGGTTAACAAAACCCGAACCTTTTCTTTTGTGGGGATAAACGCCTGTTTAAGCTTTTCTTCTTTGGCCACGTTATCAAAATGCAAGACCTGATCTTCCGAAATTAGCTTTTCAGCATTCTTAATGAAATAAGTCGGCAATTTCTCGACACATAAATCCACTAAGTGGGCTGTATTAGAGGAATTATAACCTCCAGCAACGATGGCGAAATCGGCCTCCTCGGCTAATAAACCATAGGTAGCGCTTTGGTTATCATTCGTGGCGTAACACAGCGTATCGCGCGTATCTGCGAAATAATCTTTGATATTTTCAGGGGATAATTGGAAGTGCAGGCGAATGATTTGACGTAAATAATCCACAATTTCTTGAGTATCCGTCGCTAACATCGTTGTCTGATTGACAACACCAATGCGTTTTAAATCTTTCGCCGGATTAAATCCAGCTGAATATTGTCCTTCAAATTCTACAAAGAATTCTTCCGGTGTTTTTTCTTCTTTAATATAAGCCGCTAAAGCAATCGCTTGCTTGATATCTTTGATAATCAACGTGGGTGTCACGGATTGAGAATGCGAAAACGTCGCTTTCGTCTCCTCATGACTTGGTTTCCCGTGCACAATCACGGTATAATCTTTTTTACCAATGGCGTCTGCACGATTCCACACCTTTTCCACAAAAGGACAGGTCGTATCGTACGCGTAGGGATCAATTCCGCGCGATTGCAAGATGGCCTGCGTCTCTAAAGTCGTCCCAAAAGCTGGCACTATCACCACATCATTCGAGCTCAACTCCGACCAGTCCACTATTTGATTTCCGTGCGTATCTTGAATAAAACGCACCCCACGATCTAATAAATCCGCATTAACCGCTGGATTATGAATCATTTCAGATAACAAGAAAATGCGTTTATCTGGATTTTCATCGATAATCTGATAGGCTGTTTCTACGGCATTTTCAACTCCATAGCAGAATCCAAAATGACGGGACAGCAACACCTCCACTGGGCCAAAATCCAGGTGTGTAGGCGTGAAATCTTTCTTTAATTTATCTTGAACTCGACGAGCCTCTTTAATCCGACCGATCAAATTACTCTTAAATAAAGAGGGGATGGAAAAGGATTTCATTTTTTTAAAGGTTCGTTTAAGGGGAGGTTGAGTAATGAATGTACGCTTATGTACAATTGAATGCATTTTATAAACTAATTTTTTGGTTATTGGTTTTCAAAATTACGACATCTACGGCAATTAATCATTTTTTGTGGCTAATTTGCATCTCATTAAATTCAACCCCTTTATGGAATTCGAGCCGATAGTAGTGAAAGAAGAATGGGAGATGATTCTCGATTTTTTCGAAAACTCGTTTGGTAAGCGTCCCACAGAAATGGAACCGATCTTGTTGATGATTGGGGTACAAGAATTAGGACAAGGACACGCGCATTTTACCAAAGAACAAAAGCAAGATCTCCTACACATCGCCACTTGTAAAGTGTTGAGCTATAGCGATTTTTACCGTTTGGATGGCTTGGATGAAGAAGGTTGGCCACATTGGGAGAATGTACAAGGAATTCCATCGCTTCCTTTAAAAGAGCAAGAAATCCTCTTAAAAGCACACATCATTCATTATTTCAAAACCGAGGTATTCCCGAATGAAGATCATTAGTTATAACGTGAACGGCATTCGTGCCGCGATGACAAAAGGTTTCGTTTCTTGGCTTCAAGAAGAAAATCCAGATATCGTCTGCATTCAAGAATTGAAGGCGGAAGTGGAACAAGTGGATTTAAGCGAAATTTTCGCTTTAGGCTACGAGGTATATTGGCATTCCGCACAGAAAAAAGGCTATTCTGGTGTAGCTATTTTCAGTAAAATTAGGCCAAATAACGTATCAGTGGGTTGCGGTATCGATAAATACGATGCTGAAGGTCGCGTGTTACGTGCTGATTATGACGGATTTTCCGTGATGAGTGTGTATATGCCATCCGGCTCTAGCGGTGATGAAAGACAAGCTTTCAAAATGGATTGGTTAAGCGATTTCCAAAACTACATCAATGCCCTGAAGATTGAATTCCCGAATTTAGTCATCGCAGGCGATTACAATATTTGCCATAAAGCGATTGACATTCATAACCCGAAAGGCAACGCGAATAGTTCTGGTTTCCTACCGGAAGAACGCGAATGGATGGACGGATTTGTGAGCCGCGGATTTGTAGATTCATTTAGAGCCATTAATTCCGAACCACACCACTACAGTTGGTGGTCCTACCGCGCGGGAGCTCGAGGGAAGAATTTGGGCTGGCGAATAGATTACCAGATGGTGTCTGAGGCTTTGGCAGAAAAAATCCAACACGCCTCTATCCTTCCGGATGTCAAACATTCCGATCATTGCCCTATTGTACTACTTTTAAATAGCTAAATCTATGCACTTCGAAAAACACGTATTTATCTGCGCTAACGACAAAGATGCCCCTAAAAAATGTTGCGGTTCTGGTCACGGAACGGAATTAGTCGACGCTTTCCGCGCGAGCTATGCCGCTCAAGGCGGAACAGCAAAAATACGCGTCCAAAAATCAGGCTGCCTTGATTTCTGCGGAAAAGGCCCCACCATGGTCGTTTATCCAGAGGGCGTTTTCTACGGTAATGTACAAGTGGAAGATGTAGCAGAGATCACTAAATTGCATTTAATCGAAGACGAAATTGTGACTCGCCTCCAAATTCAATAAATTGCGTTATGATTTACCGCTTATATCCTACGCTTTTAAATTCCTTTAACCTTTATGTGAGCCAATCCCGTGATGGAAATGGCAAAATCATCGTGGATGAAATCGAGCTAATCGATCGCATCAACCGCGTGCGTAAACCTACGACGAATGCGCAACAAAAAGGGATTGATTTTGAACGAGCGGTAACTTTGGGTGAAAACGAAGAAGCATTTGCGGAGGGAATCATCGATCAAGCGCGTGAATTATTACCCGCCAAATACAAGACCCAGTTTTATGTAGAATCGCGCTACAAGAACGCGCAGATCTACGGCTACATTGATGGCGTAGGTGATTCGGTGGCTTTTGACCTAAAAAGTACGGCCTATTACGAGCCAAATCGCTTTTTGACTAACCACCAAAACCTGTATTTATTAGGTCTACAGAAATACGGTATTGAGCGCCTAGACTACGTTATTACGGACTTCAAACAGGTGTATGTGGAATCTTACGATGTGAAAAATATCGATTTCAGCTTTCAATACGACCAGATCGAAAAGTTCATTTTGTTCTTAGAGGAGAACAAGAAATTCATTCGAGACAAAAAGATTTTTGACCGTAAATCGAGCGATAATCAATTATCGATTTTCGAGTAAGCTCCTCAATTGATCCAAATGCTGGATTTCGTGTGGCAAATCCGTTGCTACAGAAAAGGGATTGTAATGAATCGCTGGAATTCCCACGTTCATCGCTCCCCTGACATCAGCCTCTACGTGATCCCCGATCATCAAAGCGTCCTCCGCTTGAATCCCAGCACGAGATAAGGCATATTCAAAAAACAAAGGACTCGGCTTCTTCGTCCCCACTTGCTGGGACGTAATAATCTCTTTGAAAAAGGAGCGCATCCCAGCGCCTTCAATCTTCACATATTGGATATCGTCGAAGCCATTCGTCAAAATGTACAAAGGAAAATGGGCCGCTAAATCTTGAATGATTTCAAATGCGCCCGGCATCAAATTCGTCTTCCGGGGTGCACGCTCGAGGTATTTATCGCCAAATTCTTCGGCAGGACCTTCGACGCCCAATTCTTGAAAAAAGCGCACAAAGCGCGTTTCCCTTAATTCCGCCTGCGAGATTTCGCCTGCCGCATATTGGTCCCACAAACCATTATTGATTTTTTCAAAGGTCGCCCAGTAGCTTAAGGGTTCAATGGTTAGTGCGTATTCGGCGGCTAAATCCAGTAAAACTTCTTTGGCATTTAGGTCGTGATCCCACAGCGTGTGATCCCAGTCAAAAAAAAGTGCTTTCGGGCTAAAATTCATGTAACAAAGGTAATAATAACTTACCTTTGCTTTAGCCCATTTTAAAATATCCTATGGAACATCAATTACAGCTAAAGAGACCTCTCGCATTTTTCGATTTAGAGACGACGGGTATACAGATTAACCGCGATCGCATAGTCGAGATTTCGATTGCCAAAGCCAATCTAGACGGAACCGTGGAGGTAAAAACGCGTCGCGTGAATCCAGGCATTCCCATTCCTTTGGAGGCTTCTTTAGTGCACGGCATCTACGATGATGATGTGAAAGAGGAACCTACTTTTCGAATGGTGGCTCGCTCACTTTCCACCTTTTTAGATGGTTGCGATCTTGCGGGATTTAATTCCAATCGTTTCGATGTGCCTATGCTGGTAGAGGAAATGCTACGCGCTGAGGTAGATTTCGATATGAAAAACAGAAAATTAGTGGATGCGCAACGCATTTTCCATTTAATGGAGCCGCGTAATTTAACCGCTGCCTACCAATTTTACTGTGGCAAAGAATTAATCGGAGCACACGGAGCTGAGGCGGATGTGTTAGCGACTTTAGAAGTACTGAACGCGCAGGTGAAACACTATGCGAACAAGTCGATCAAGGATGCAGAAGGAAAAGAAGTATTCCCGATCCAAAACGACATGGACAAGCTACACGAACTAAGTGCCTCGAATTCAATTGACTACGCTAATCGTATGGCCTATAATAAAGACCGAGTGGCTTGCTTTAATTTTGGCAAACACATAGGTAGACCTGTGCTCGAAGTATTGAAGTCTGACCCATCCTATTACGACTGGATGATGAAGGGTGATTTCCCGATGGATACCAAGCGCAAACTGACCGAAATAAAATTGCAAGGTTTTCAGCGTTAAGGCATTTTTGATGTCGAGGCTATCAGATATTTTCGTATTTTTGCCTCGCATAAATGCATTTTTTGGACGGGCTTTTGCCTGAAGCCTTTGTTATTATTTAAGACTATGCAATCAATACCAGAAATTATCCGTACGATTCCATTGACCCATTACATTATGCTGAGCTCAGCTTTGTTTTGCATTGGTATTATGGGCGTATTAACACGTAGAAATGCGATCATCGTTTTTATGGCGATCGAATTAATGCTAAATGCTGTTAACTTATTGTTAGCCGCCTTTTCTTCCTACTATTCTGACCCAGCAGGTCAAATTTTCGTATTCTTCATTATGGCCGTGGCCGCAGCAGAAGTCGCTGTAGGTTTAGCCATTATTGTGATGATTTACCGAAATATTCAAAGCATCGATATCGGTGTTCTTAACAAATTGAAAAACTAATTAAGCGCCCTATTCCGCCCAATTAATATGTCTTTACTATTCCTCATTCCACTATTACCCTTATTAGGCTTTGCTATTAATGGTTTAGCGCACCCGAAATTACCGAAGCAAATCGCGGGCATCATTGGAACTATTCCTCCCTTGGTTGCCTTCGCTTTATCACTTCAGTTATTCTTGAATTTTGACGGTCAGGCACAGATCCTTCCCATAGCGGATTGGATCAAAGTAAGTTCTTTAGAGATCCCATTTGCCTTCCAAATCGATCAATTATCGATTTTAATGCTCTTAGTAATCACGGGAGTGGGCACCTTGATTCACGTGTATTCGATCGGGTATATGTCCCACGATGCGGGTTTTGGCAAGTTTTTTGCCTTTTTGAACCTGTTCGTCTTCTTTATGTTGATCCTCGTTTTAGGGGCTAACTTCACAGTCTTGTTCATCGGTTGGGAAGGCGTAGGTTTGTGCTCTTATCTATTGATCGGATTCTGGAACCAAAAGAATTCTTACGGAGATGCAGCGCGCAAGGCCTTCATTATGAACCGTATTGGTGACTTAGGTTTCTTAGTGGGGATCTTTTTATTGATCCAGGATTTTGGCACAACCGATTACCAAACGATTTTCACTGCCATCCAAAGTGGCGATTATACGACTGATTTAAGCATCATCGCTTTCTGTTTATTCATCGGTGCGATGGGTAAATCAGCACAAATTCCTTTGTTTACTTGGCTTCCAGATGCGATGGCGGGTCCTACACCGGTTTCGGCTTTGATTCACGCGGCGACGATGGTGACAGCGGGTATTTACATGGTGATTCGTGCGAATGCCTTGTTTGAATTAAGCCCTGAAGTATTGCATTTTGTAGGTTGGATTGGTCTAGCAACGGCCTTGTTAGGCGCAGCGATTGGTCTTTTCCAGAACGATATCAAGAAAGTCCTTGCCTATTCAACGGTATCTCAATTAGGATACATGTTTATGGGCTTAGGCGCCTCAGCTTACACGGCCTCATTCTTCCATGTGATGACACACGCGTTCTTCAAGGCCCTTCTTTTCTTAGGAGCGGGTTCTGTGATTCACGCCATGTCAGACGAACAAGATATTCGCCGCATGGGTGGATTGAAATCGAAGATGCCTATCACGTTCATCACGTTTATGTTAGGAACCATCGCGATTGCGGGTATTCCTCCATTTGCCGGTTTCTTCTCGAAAGATGAGATCCTAGCGAGCCTTTACCACCACGATCCTATCATGTGGAGTTTAGCGATTTTGGGTTCTGCTTTGACATCCTTCTATATGTTCCGTGTATTCATTTTGACATTCTACGGAGAGTTCAGAGGAACGGAAAAACAAGCGCATCATTTACATGAATCGCCTATCACGATGACCTTACCGTTGATTATTTTAGCGGTATTCTCTGTGGGTGGCGGTTTAATCAACTTACCTCACTTCGCGGGAGGAAATGAATTCTTAGCGCATTGGTTAGCGCCCTTATTGCCAGAAGCTGGAGAAGCGGGAGAAGTCAACTTCTTGAGTTTAGAAGGTGGCGCACCACTTTTAGCAGCATTCTTGCCAGCCTTCTTAGCCATCTACGTTTTTGGCATGCAGAAATCAGTACCATCTGAAGACTCGGAGATTTCCGGTATTCAAAAGATCATCTACCACAAATTCTATATCGATGAATTGTACGACATGCTTTTTGTGAAGCCTATCGCTTTCTTATCGAACTTCTTCTTCCAAGTGATCGACTTCTTAGTGATCGACTTGTTCGTAGAAGGTTTAGGACGTTTTGTGAAATATGCTTCGAGCGAGTTCCGTAGAGTCCAAACAGGAAACGTAGGCATCTACCTATTCTGTATGGTCGCGGCCATCGTTGTCATCTTATTTGTTAGTTTAAAAAGTACGATCCTTCAATAATCCGATCGCAACATAGCTATGTATCTACTATTTATACTTTTATTTCCGCTTTTGATTGGGTCAGCATTGTTGATCTTCAAGCCAAAGAACGCGTTCGCTATTTCCCTAGCGGCATCCATTATTGAATTAGCGGCCACCGCCTTTGTATTAAAAGAAGCTAGCCTTAACCCTGTTTCCTTTTCTGCTCCTTGGGTAGCGGAAGCGGGTTTATCCTTCTCATTGTATGTGGATGGAATCAGCGGGGTTTTAATCGGACTTTGTGCCTTGTTAGTTCCTTTCATCGTAGCAACAACAGCTAATACGGATCGTGCAAACAACTCCCAATTCCAGGGTTTAATGTTAGCGATGCAAACAGCTTTAATGGGAGCGTTTTTAGCAAAAGATGCGTTCTTGTTCTATTTCTTCTTCGAAGCATCCTTATTACCGATCTATTTCTTAGCAGCAATTTATGGTGGCGAAAACAAGAATGCGATTACGTTTAAGTTCTTTGTATACACCTTGTTTGGCTCTTTATTCTTCTTAATCGCCTTAGTTTATGTGTATTTACAAACACCGGGCGAGTTTCACACAGCAGATATCGAGGTTTTATACCAAACAGCGAAAGGCTTAAGCGCTGATCAACAAGGGTATTTATTTGCTGCTTTCTTCTTGGCATTCGCCATTAAGATGCCTGTATTCCCATTCCACACGTGGCAACCAGATACTTATACCGTGGCTCCTGCGCAAGGAACGATGTTATTATCGGGTATTATGTTGAAAATGGGTACGTACGGAGTAATTCGTTTGGTCTTACCTATGTTCCCTTTAGGCGTAGCGACTTGGGGTTTAACGGCATCGATCTTATCGGTGATTGGTGTGATTTACGGTTCGATTATCGCTATTCAGCAAAAAGACGCGAAACGCTTATTAGCTTATTCGTCTTTTGCGCACGTGGGCTTGATGTCTGCCGGTATTTTATCTGGAAGCATCGAAGGTATTCAAGGCGCCTTGTACCAAATGTTATCGCACGGTATAAACATCATCGGTTTATTCTTCGTGATTGAAATCATCGAACGCAGAACAAAATCGAGAGAGATCGCACAATTAGGCGGTATCACCCAATTCTCGTATCCTTTGACGGTCACTTTCGTGATCTTGAGTTTAGGATCAGTGGCGTTACCATTAACGAATGGTTTCATCGGGGAGTTCTTGTTATTGAAAAGTGTATTCGACCAAAATCTAGTTCTAGGCATCATCGCCGGGATCACCATCATCTTAGGTGCTGTGTATACGTTGCGTTTGATTCAGAAATCGATGTTCGGAAATGTATCACGTATTACGGCTGATTTTGCAGACCTAACGTTTGCAGAGAAAGCGGTGTTAATTCCCTTGAGCGCCTTGGTTATCGTAGGCGGAATTTTCCCTTCAACAGTTTTAGGTTTTAGTGAGCCAGCGGTTCAGCAATTAATCCAATGGTTCAAATAAAATAGTATTAAAAAGCATTATGACGGCTATCATTGCATTATCACTTCTAGGTATTTTAAATTTATTCTTAGGCTTTTGGCTTTCGAGAAAAACTATCCAAGCGGCGACCCTATTGTTCTTAGCGGGCAGTATGGCTTTGACGGCTATGGATTGGAACCACGAAATGTTATGGTATGGACACATGTTCCACACCACGAATACCTCCATCAGCTTCAGCTTAATCATTCAATTAGCGGCCTTTATGGTGGTTAGTTTTTCCAAAGGCTTTGGCATCGACGAAGAGCATACGCATCCCGCAGAATACTATGCGATTCTATTGTTCTCGGTTGTAGGGGCTATTTTAATGGTTTCATTCGATCACTTGATCATGTTCTTTGTGGGCTTAGAAATCCTTTCCGTAGCGATGTATGTGTTAACGGGTTCAGATAAACGTAATTTGCGTTCGAACGAGGCGGCCTTGAAGTACTTCTTAATGGGTTCCTTCGCGACAGGTATTTTACTGTTCGGAATCACTTTAGTTTACGGCGCAACACGTTCTTTCTATCTTGCGAACATTGCGGTAGCCATCGCCAATACACCACCAGAATCAACTCCGGTATTTTTATCAATCGGGGTATTATTGATTTTAGTCGGTTTCTTATTCAAGATTTCAGCAGCACCTTTCCACTTCTGGACTCCAGATGTATACGAAGGAGCGCCTACGATCTTCACGATGTTTATGTCGACGGTGGTGAAGGCCGCTAGTTTTGCTGCCTTGTTCCAATTGCTTTCGGGTCCTTTCGGTACGATGTACGGAACATGGGTATATCCTATCTATTATGTTAGTATGTTGACGCTTTTAGTCGGAAATGTCACGGCAGCTTATCAACAATCGGCGAAACGTATGTTAGCTTATTCGAGTATTTCGCACGCGGGTTATATGTTGTTAACGGTGAGTGCAAATCAAGCGAGCACTCAATCGACTATCTTATATTATTCATTATCCTATACTTTAGCGACGATTGTGGCTTTTGGAGTAGTGATGTTAGTAGCGGAGTACCAAACAGGGCGCACCGAGAAACCAGAGAACTTCAGTTCTTTCGAAGGTTTAGCGAAGCAAAATCCGGGTTTAGCTTTCTGCTTTACCATCGCCTTATTGTCTTTAGCGGGGATTCCGTTAACGGCTGGGTTTTGGGGTAAATTCTTCGTCTTCTCTGACATCTTTAATCGCCACGTTTACTACCCAGTGATCTTAGCAATTGTCATGTCTGCGGTAGGTGTATATTATTACTTCAAAGGAATCATCGCGATCTACTTCAAAGAAGGAGATATCGAACGCATCGAATTACCGGGATTAGTGAAGTTCGCGATGTGGGCTTGTACCCTAGGTACCTTGTTATTAGGCGTGTATCCAAGCATCGTAAAAAACCTCTTTTAAGCTAGGCCTTTGAGCGACAAGAAAGCCCCCCTCTTTAATCAGAAAGACTTATTCGCCTACTTCGTGGTGGCTGGATTAGGGGCTTGTGTTCAACTGCTCGCTGGCGGATTAATCAAGGATTGGTTCCGCGTCTCATATGAGGATTCCATTCTCCCTGCTTATTTCATTGCCTTAGTGGTGGGTTTTTTCCTAACCAAACTGTTTGCTTTTAACGCACGCCAAAGTCAGCAAACCAGACGCGAGATGTTCAAGTATGTCCTAGTGGCCAGCTTTTCAGGCATCATTACCTGGCTTTTCAGTACGATTCCTTACGAATTCATTCACTCGCATCATCCTGATCTCTTTTTTGCCATTCCCTATTCGGTCAAAAAACTAAATATCACACAGATAGCGACAACCCTTCATGGGATGGGTTATAGTTTTGTCTCGAATTACATCTTGCACAAGACCTTTACCTTCAAATCAAGCGGCTTTTACGATCGCTTCAAAGACCTAATAAAATAGGACTTATCTAATTTAGACCTTTTCTAAGGTCGCAATTCTTAAGAATTCCTAAGCCGATTAGAGCATCTAGAAGCTGTTTTTCAAAAAAAATAAACCATTCCTTAAAAAAATCTTAAAAATTTATTTGCATTTATTTGTACTTATAAAATAATGCCGTAGATTTGTAGCTCAAACCTTAAACAAAATAAGAAATGAAAAAAGTATTCGCTCTAGCTTTCGTTGCTGCAATGGTAACTTTAGCATCTTGTGGTGAGAAGAAAGCAGAAGCTTCTGCTGACACTGTTGCTGTTGATTCTGCTGCTGCTGCTGCTCCAGCTGATTCTGCTGCTGCTGACACTGCTGCTGCTGACACTGCTGCTGCTAAATAATTTTAGCACAACGATCAGAAAAAAGTCCTTCGCATGCGAAGGACTTTTTTTATGTCTAAAATCCGGATGAAGAATAAAAAGATTGATTCCTTTTTTGATCACTTCCCACCCAAAGTTGCGGAGTACTGCTTTCAACTTTGGCATGATTATTCTTTTGACTTTATTGTCAGCAAATCGCGCGATTCTAAATTAGGCGATTACCGTTTCAGCCCAACGAAAGGCCACCAAGTCACGGTTAATCACAACCTGAACCCATACGCCTTCCTGGTCACCTACATCCACGAAGTCGCCCATTTAACCACTTACCTAGCTCACAAGAACAAGGTCCTTCCGCATGGACAGGAGTGGAAGACGGAATTCTACAACCTCTTCGAGCCCATCTTGGATGAAGACTTGCTACCCGCTGATTTAGTTAAGGTGCTCAGAGCCTATTTAAAAAATCCGGCAGCCTCCTCGAACGGCTACCAGCCTTTAGTTGACATCCTCAAAAGCTTCGACTCAGAACCGCCCGCAGGAACTCCGTTAATCGAATTAGCAGAAGGCGCACACTTTGCCTTAAAAAACCTACGCTTCATCAAAGGGAAACTTCGCCGAACCCGTTACATTTGCAAAGAATTAAATTCAGGCAGAAACTACCTGGTGGCAAAGAATGCGTACGTGTTACCGATTGAGATTTCTTAGCATTTCCCTTTTCCTGCTTTTGGCGGCATTTGCAGGACGTGCCCAAAACTCTGTCCTAGCCAGTGGCCAATGGCTGAAAGTGGGGATCACACAATCCGGCATTTACCAAATCACACCTACTTGGCTTTCCTCATTAGGCTTAAAAGCAAGTTCAATCGGTGTCTATGGACACGAATTAGGCGAATTACCCCAGGCAAACTCCGCTGCTAGGCCCATCGATTTACAAGCGATTCCCTTCCTGAAACAAGGAGATAAAATCTTGTTTTATGGAGAGAAATTTATTCACCACTACAGCGATACTACTTTCTATTTCATCCGCTTAGATGATCCGGCGCCTAAAGGTATTACGGATTTTCCGTCGGTCACGGCTAGCACAACAGCTTTAGATTATGGCTATAGTCGTTTTCACTACGAGCCAGAAACGTACAATCTCTTGCAATCAGGCCGAGAATGGCTGGGAGATGGCTTTTTTGGCAATGTGAACCGAACGATTCAATATCCTTTAGCAGACTACAAAACGGGGATTCCGAGCTTGCTCTCAGGCAGATTAGCCTCCTCCTCTGTCGCACCGGGCACGTTTACGTTCAGTATTCCAGGGAACACCATTGCACCCATTCGTTTTCCTGCCACAACAGGCGGTCGTTATGACCAAAAAGCTTTTTTACAAACCTTTTCCGCTTCCGTAAATCCAGAGATTAAGGACCAAAGCTGGACCTGGAATTTAGCTTATAGCAATACCACAGGTTCCGGCTATATCGATTATATCGACCTTCACTACCCTCGAAAATTCAATGCCACGATCGAGAATCCGCATTATTTTTTACCTAATAAAACCGATTCTACTTTCAGCATCAGTATTCAAAATCGCCAAGCAAACCACTTAGTATGGATCAAGCTCGCCGGCAAAAGCTGGCAAAATGTAAGCTCTCTCGCTTTTAACAAAGTAGCCCCTGGCGCTGAATTGTTGATTTTTGATCCGGCAAAAGCGGCAGACCCGAAAACGGGCGAAAACCTAGCGAATCAAAACATTCGGGCTGACGCCTCCGCGGATTTATTAATCCTTTCTAGCCCTTCCATCCTTCCAGCTGCAAAACTGCTAGCATCCTATAAAAACTCCAAAGGCATTGCTACCAAGGCCTATTCTACAAAAGAAATCTACAACGAATTCTCTGCGGGTAAAACAGACGTGACGGCAATTCGCGATTTCATTCGGGTTAAAAAACCTCGATATGTCCTATTATTAGGCGATGCTACGGTGGATTATAAAGGAATCAACAAAGTCGCCACCGCCATTGAAAGACAGAATTATGTACCGAGCTATGAAAGTCGCGAGTCCTTGCAACCATTGCAGACCTATGTTTCGGATGATTATTTCGGCTTGATTGCTGACAACCAAGGCGAGTGGCTCGAAGGCAATGAGGCGATGAACGAACCAATAGCAGTAGGAATTGGCCGTATACCGGCTAGGTCATTTGAAGAGGCGAATACAGTAGTCAATAAATTAATCAGTTACGAGACGCGCGCTCAGCTGCAACCCTATCGCTTTGCTTGGCTAGCCGATGACGGCGACGCTAACATTCACGTGCAAGATGCGGAAGACTTTGCGCGCTTGATCCCTGAAGCCTATCAAGTCCAAAAAACTTACCTCGATCAGTTTCCTCAGGAAGTGAATAACGGATTTTATACCTCAGCAGCTGGCAAAAAAGCCAGCTTAGCACTATTTAACCGCGATGCCGACTTTATCCATTTCTTAGGCCACGGATCAGAGTCCGCCTGGACAGACGAGAAAATCATCACGAATAACGAGATTCAAACGCTCAAAAACAGCCGACATCTTCCCCTTTTGTTAACAGCGACTTGCCAGTTTGGCCGTTTTGACGACCCTAACCAATTGTCTGGAGCAGAATTGAGCCTCTTATCAAATCAGGGTGGGGCAATCGGACTTATTTCTACAACACGACCTGTCTTTCAGAGCAGCAATTACCTATTCGGCCAAGCCTTTTATAGACAATTAGCTAACCATCTAACAGATAAAAACTACCGACTCGGAGATTTATTCAAGGATGCGAAAAACGATAGTCAATCAGGTGTGATTAATCGCAATATCACGCTATTGGGCGACCCTACGTATGCACTTCCGTGGAATCAGCAGGCACTTACAATCCGACTAGACACCTTGGCTTCAGGAATCATTCAAGGTCAAACGACACCCAGCATTGATGGGGAGATTCGCTTGTTTTATTTTGGAGAAGATACGCCTATGCAGACGTTGGGAACCAAAACGGATAAATTCAGCTATCTCATTTCAGGGGATTTAGTGGCCATCAACAGTGCAAAGGTCGAAAAAGGTAAATTTAGCCTGGGGAATGTGCCAGCAGCTAGATTAAAATGGACCGCACGAACAACGGCGGAAACGTATGGCGGAGGAATGAAAAGTGTTTTAAAAACGACTTCAGAGGCAAAAGAAGTAAACGCGCCGGTACTGACAGCCAGCCTTCTGAATGAATCTGATCCACTGGCATGCTCTCCTAATCCGTTATTGCAAATCAAGATTAGCGATGCGAGTTCCCTACGACTCGTAGGCCCTAAAGGCGAAAAAGCGCTGATCTCCATCAACGATACCTTGGAAATTCCCTTCTCTGATATATTTACCCCCGAGCCAGGAAATAGCAAACAAGGCACCGTTACCTTCCCATTTGAATCACTAGCTCCCGGGTTGTATAAAATCAAGGCAAATGTGTTCGACGTACATACGAATCAAGGATTTTGTTCGTTTGAATTCCGGGTTTCGGCAGATGCAAAAGAGCAAGGTTCGCTCCGAATTTACCCGAATCCGATAACAGAGCGGACGAGCTTTTCATTTTTACAAGAGAAACGCTGGACAAGCTATCGTTACAAGCTAAAAATTTATAGTAACTTAGGGAAGCAAATGCTCGAAAAGTCGGGAACGGTCCTAGGAAGTGATTCCTTAAACCAAACTTTCACGATCGATTGGAGTACGGCAGAAAAGAGCCAATTAGATTTTATTAACTATTACCAAATAGAGATTACGTACGACGATGGAACTCCATTTAGAAGCTTCAGCGGTCGTATTGGAAATATAAAATAACCCATGAAAAGAGTCCTAACCCTTTTATTTATTACTGTTGGATTCACGTCCTACGCTCAAACAACCTTAGTTTCTGGCCAAATCAATGCCGGCCGCATACCCACTCCTACCCTCTTATTCTTAAACGTAGCTCCTGATGCTCGTTCGGCGGCAATGGGTGATGCTGGGGTCGCTTTATCAGTGGATGCAAATGCGATTCACTGGAATACCGCAAAGTTAGCTACCACTGAGAAAAAAATGGGTTTTTCCTTGTCTTACACGCCATGGTTGCGAAACCTGGTAAACGATATGGCGCTTTACAATGTGGCGGGATATACAGTGACGAAAAAGAACTTGGTGTTTGGGTTCTCTGTTGATTATTTCGATCAAGGGATGTTCCAAGCCACGTTAGATAATGGTACAAGTGCAGGTAATTTTAATTCCAAAGAATTCGCCTTAGGCATCTCTCACGCTAGAAAATTATCCCCAGCCCTTTCATTAGGGATGAATTTAAAATACATTAACTCGAACTTATTAGGTAATTACCAAGGGAGCGGTGGATTGAACAATGCCTTAAAACCTGCTGAAACGGTGGCGGCCGACATTTCAGTGTTTTATTCGAAACCGACCACGGCTCCATGGAAATACAGCTACGGCTTGACCCTTTCAAACATCTCGGGTAAGGTAACGTATGGCGGAACAGAGAAAAACTTCATTCCTACGAATTTACGTATCGGAATGGCGGCGACGCATGAAATCGATGACCTGAACAAATTGACCTTTACGGTTGATTTAAACAAATTAATGGTCCCTACGCCTCCTGCTTACGTGAATGGAAAAATGGTCGGAACTGATCCGGCGACGGTTTCGGCGATTGGTGGTATTTTTGGTTCCCTAGGGGATGCACCTGATGGCATCAGCGAAGAGATGAAAGAGGTGACTACGTCTGTGGGCGCGGAATATTTGTTCAATAATGCCTTTGCGTTAAGAACGGGTTATTTTCACGAGAGTGAAATGAAGGGAAATCGCAAGTACTTTACCTTTGGTTTAGGCTTTAAGATGGACCAAAAATACGGCTTGGACTTCGCCTACCTCGTTCCAAGTGGACAAGGAAGTCCCTTAGCGAACACCTTACGTTTAACGCTCATTGCGGGCATTAATCAGCCAGTAAAATAAGTATGTTAGATCGCAGCGTCGCACCAGCCGCCTTTCCGGTGGAGAAAGTTTTATTTCCCAAACCCCTGCAGTATACCTTAGCCAACGGCATTGAAGTGTGGGTGGTTTCTGCAGGAGAGCAAGAAGTTTTTAAATTTGAATTAAGTACGAAAGCGGGGGCGATTCATAGTTCTTTGGCGGGATTAGCTGGAATGACAGCGTCTTTAATGAAGCGCGGAACTAGTACTCGCACAGCGCAGGAAATTCACCAGGATTTTGATTTTTTCGGAGCCTTCTGGGATATACAAGCGAATCTTGATCACGGTACGTTTACCGTATATGGATTATCGAAGCACTTTAATTCCCTTATTCCGCTCGTTTCTGAAATACTTCAGGATGCGACTTTCCCAGCGGAAGAAGTCGAAAAAGAGATTGAGATCGAACGTCAAAAAACGAAACTGAACTGGGAGAAAACCTCCTATTCTGCTAGCCAGAAATTTCGTGCTCAAGTTTTCCCAAACGACCCCTATGGCCGTTTTACGGTGGCAGAGGATTTTGACAAATTAGACCGTGCAGCACTTATCCAGCAGTATGCAACAACGTGGGCATCTCAAAAACCGGTCATTTTCCTTTCTGGTAAGATCTCCGAAGAGCAAATCGCTTATTTAGATCAGACGCTTGGAAAAATTAAGTATGCAAGCTCAGAACTAACAATTCCAGCACTTTCAATCGCTTTGAATCCCATCAAAATTCGGGAAGAAAAAGAGGGATCCGTGCAAAGCTCTATTCGATTTGGTTTGCCTGCGATTTCCAGAACGCATCCTGATTATTTTAAGTTTAGCTTAATGAATACGGTCTTGGGCGGATATTTCGGTTCGAGATTACAGAAAAATATTCGAGAAGATAAAGGTTTCACCTACGGCATTTCGTCTAGCCTTGCACCTTATCCACGCGGTGGGTATTGGGTGGTTGGTACGGATGTGAATGGGGAGAATGTGGATGCGACTTTGGCAGAAATTAAAAAGGAAATCACCATTCTTCAAACTGAATTGATACCGCAGGAAGAACTTGAAATCGTCCAAAATTACCTGATGGGCAGCTTCACAGGAGAACTGACGCAGGCTTTTGACATCGCTGAAAAAGTGCGCGTGATTCAATTAAACGGGTTAGCGCCTGATTTTTATGATCAATTTCAGGACCAGGTACTAAAAATCCAGGCCCAGGATATTAGAGACATGGCTACTAAATACCTGAACCTGGATTTGATGCACGAGGTGATCGTGGGGTAAGAATTAGAACGTAGCTAACTCTCTGAATTCATTCACACGGCTCGCTAAATCAGCTTCCGTGATTTCGAATAAACGCTCTGTACCGAATTTCTCCACACAGAAAGAAGCCATCGCAGATCCGTGAACGATCGCGCGGCGCATGTTTTCAAACGAAATATCGTCCGTCTTTGCTAGGTAACCAATGAATCCTCCTACGAACGTATCGCCCGCGCCAGTCGGATCGAAAACATCCTCTAATGGAAGTGCAGGGCAATAGAACATGCGATCTCCTTGGAACAATAAGGCACCGTGCTCCCCTTTCTTAATAATCAAGGTCTTAGGTCCCATCGCCATAATCATCTTAGCAGCAGTGCGAAGAGAGTATTGCTCAGATAATTGACGAGCTTCCTCATCATTAATGCAAAGCACATCCACCATCGTCAACACACGCTTCAAATCGTCCATCGCCACATCCATCCAGAAGTTCATGGTGTCCATTACGACTAATTTGGGGCGTTTGTTTAGCCCTTGAATCGCCTCGATTTGCACTTGTGGCGTCAGGTTTCCTAACATTAAATAATCACAATCTTGGTAAGACGCAGGTATTTCTGGTTTGAAATCAGCTAACACGTTCAATTCCGTCACTAAAGTGTCACGTGAATTCATGTTGTTGTGGTATTTACCTGCCCAAAAGAACGATTTCTCCCCTTTCTTGATTTGTAAACCGTCCAAATTGATGCCGCGAGACGTCAAAGTGTCCATGTATTCTTGTGGAAAATCATCTCCCACTACGGCTACTACATTCACCTTTGGCAAAAAGAAAGCCGCAGATAAAGCGATGTACGTACAAGATCCACCGATGATTTTATCGGTCTTTCCGTAAGGGGTTTCTAAGGCGTCGAACGCAACGGTTCCAATAGATAATAAGCTCATAATTAATTATTTAACCTACTTTAGGACAACGACTAAAGGGTTGATTTGGATTGAAAAATTTACGGTATGTAATAAAAGTTTTATCATTTGTGGCTCCTAATTGGGAGACAAAGCGAAGCATTTTAGGATTAAAGTCACCCACCCAGTTCATGTCCATGGTGGTATACGGATAGAATGGATTCGTACGAGCAACTTCGCGGAAACGTAGCGCAATAGCGGATTCGACCCCTTTACCCTGGTGATCTGGAGTTACCCCAAAAATCACCCCACACGTACGGGTCAAGGTTCCTTTTAATTTCAATAAAAGGAATTTAATCATGCCCCACCAATTCAATTTGCCATTTAGGTGTTTCACGATTTGGTTTAAATCGGGAATCACAATGAAGAATGCCACCGGCGTTCCGTCTGTTGTATAGGCAAACCAGAGTAATTGCTCATCGATGATAGGCTTCATGGTTTTCACGAGTTTTTGAGCCGATTCCGAACTCATCTCCTTGACTCCTGGGAATTTCGCCCAAGCGGCATTGAAAATGAAACGAAAATCTTCCGCATATTTAGACAGATTACTCTTCTCAATGTGCTGAAAAACGTAGTCTGGATTCTCAAAAATACGCTGGGCTTTCTCCTCGATTCCCTGCGTCACATTAGCGCCAGCGATGGGCGAAACAAACACATATTGCTGGAAATAGTCTTGAAAACCATAGTTTTCGAAGAACGGAATGTAATAAGGCTTCGTCCAAGGCATTTTATAAGTGGGCTCAAACTCCCAACCTTTGACCATCAAACCCCAGAAACTATCGCGCTCCCCAAAATTAATCGGGCCATCCATCCCCTCCATTCCTCGCTCCGCTAGCCAATTTTGACATGCCTCAAATAGCATAAACGCTGCTTTCTCGTCTTCGATACACTCAAAGAAACCCATTCCACCCACGGGAACTTCGCCCTCTTTCGTGTTTCGCTCATAAAAGGCCGCCACACGACCGATGGCCTCTCCCGATTCCGAAAACAAAATCCAACGGATCGCCTCCCCTTGCTTGAAATGAGGATTCTTACGCGGATCGAATACCGATGAAATATCGTTATCTAAGGGACGAATCCAATTAGGATCGCTGGCATAGAGCTGAACCGGGAATTCCAAAAAGGTCTTTTTTAGTCGAGCGTCGTCTCCTACTTCTCTCAAAAACATGCGAATAACGTTAGAATGCGAAAAAACATACAAAGGTAATGAATTGCGTTTGGGTTTGGTGAATTAAAAGAATCCAATTAATTTTAATTCCTTATTATCCCCTTTCGATCAGAAACGATCCGCTTACCATGCAGCCCTTAAAGATATACAATACCTTGAGTCGTGAAAAAGAACTTTTCACCCCGATACACGAAAATCACGTCGGACTTTATGTCTGCGGACCCACGGTATACAATTATGCCCACTTGGGCAATGTGCGCACGTTTACGTCTTTTGACATCTTAAATCGCTATTTATTGCATATCGGATATAAGGTGCGTTATGTACGTAACATTACGGACGTAGGTCACTTAGTGGGTGACGGCGATGAGGGCGAGGATAAGATTGGGAAGATGGCCAAATTGGAAAAATTAGAGCCGATGGAAATCGTTCATCGCTTTACCCAAGACTTCCACCAAGTATTAGAAAAGTTCAATCTGCTCCCTCCTAACATAGAGCCTACGGCAACAGGACATATCGTGGAGCAAATCGAGACCACAAAATCCTTAATTGAAAAAGGTTTAGCTTACGAATCGAATGGTTCGGTGTATTTTGACATTGAAACCTATAATAATAATGGCGGCAATTATGGACATCTGTCTGGCCGCGTGATTGAAGACTTATTAACTGAAACGCGTGACTTAGATGGTGTGGGGGAAAAGCGCAGTCCATTGGATTTTGCGCTATGGAAAAAAGCCGCTCCGGAACATATCATGCGCTGGCCATCTCCTTGGGGAGAGGGTTTCCCAGGCTGGCACTTAGAATGTACTTGCATGAGCCACAAATACTTAGGCGACACATTTGACATTCATGGCGGTGGAATGGATTTAAAATTCCCGCACCACGAATGTGAAATTGCACAAGCAAAAGGGGCCTATGACCGCGCTCCGGTACGTTACTGGATGCACACAAATATGTTAACCGTTAATGGCCAAAAAATGAGTAAATCCCTGGGGAACTCGTTTTTACCGGCTGAGTTAATTGCCGGAAATCACCCGCTATTAGATCAAGCTTACAGCCCCATGACGGTACGTTTCTTTATGTTGCAGTCACAATACCGCAGCACTTTGGACTTCTCAAACGATGCCTTAAAAGCAGCCCAAAAAGGATACAAGAAGATTGCAAACGGTTTGCGCATCATTAAAAAGTTAGCTTATCCTGCAGATATTACCGCGAACCCGGATGCTGCCCAAGAAAAGGAAATTAAAGACGCCATTCAAGGTTGTTACGACGGAATGAATGATGACTTGAACACGGCAGTAGCGATTGCGCACTTGTTTACCTTGTTGAAGAAAATCAATTCGCTTTACACGGGAGCATTGGCCTTCGAATCTATTTCTGCTGAAACATTTTCGAATTTACAGCGTTCTTATATCAGCATTTTAGAAGACGTCCTTGGGATTATTGAAGAGGTCCCTGCTGAGATGAATGGTTTGACAGAGGAACTTCTTCAGCTCTACAAGGGTTTCAAGGAAAGTAGACAATACGACAAAGTAGACGAAATCCGCGGCGCCTTCAAATCTGCTGGATTATTGATTAAAGACATGAAAAACTCCATCGACTGGGGTTACGAAGAATAAGAATATGCTAAGAAATTTAACACCCACCGTGCGAAATTTGATTTTCGTGAATGTTGCTATCTTCTTAGGATCAGCCTTCATTCCGGATGACTTATTTGCCTTGTATTTTTTCCAATCAAGTAAATTCCATTATTTCCAAATCATCAGCTATATGTTCGTTCATGCGAACTTTATGCACTTATTGATGAATATGTTTGGACTCTATATGTTTGGATCTATTCTAGAGCGCATTTGGGGAGGACCACGCTTCTTGTTCTTCTTCCTTTTCTGCGGCGTCGGAGCAGGCTTATTACACGAAGCCATTCAGTATTTCCACGATTACGCGAGCATTCGTAAAGCGTTGGAATTAGCCTTATCGAACCCAAATTCGGACTTCTTAATGGACTATTTTAACCGTTTTGACGGAAGTACATCGATTAACGAGGGCAGATTAAACGCCTTAGGGGCGATTGATCATTACAAAGATTACACCACTCAAAACCCAGTGGTAGGAGCTTCAGGAGGCGTTTTCGGTATTTTGATGGCTTACGGTTATTTATTCCCAAACTCGGAGATGTTTGTCTTCCCTATTCCGATTCCAGTCAAAGCGAAATACCTGGTGATGGGCTTTGCCTTTTATGAATTATGGGCGGGGAAAGCAGCTGCAGAAGGAGATAACGTAGCCCATTTTGCCCACTTAGGAGGAATGCTTTTTGCGGTGATTTTATTGTTGATTTGGAGACAAAAACGCGATAGCTTCTATTAAGATGCGCAGCATTCTAACCGATATAAAAAACATTATTCAACAGCCTGGGCAGGGCTTACTGAAGATCATTATAGCTAATGGAGCCCTATTTGTGGCTTTAATGATCGCACGGGTAGGTCTTCTGATTGCAGGAAAATCGGAATTATTTGATGCCTTTTTTACGCAGGTTTCCCTTCCTTCCGCACTCGATTTATTGATCCAAAGACCCTGGAGCCTGATTACCTATTTTTTCTTGCACATCGAGGTATTCCACCTCATCTTCAATATGATGTTCCTTTATTGGTTCGGGATCATAATCCAAGATTTCATTGGGAATAGACGACTGGTTCAGCTCTATTTCTATGGAGGTTTAGCAGGCGCTTTGGCCTTTCTTTTAGCGATGAATACGGTAAGTTTTTTCATTGCCAAAGGCCCTACATTCCTTAATGGTGCATCTGCAGGCGTATTTGCGGTAGTGGTGGCGGCAGCGACCATTCGACCTAATTACCAAGTGCATTTGTTATTATTGGGTCCGGTTCGCATAAAATACATTTCGGCTTTTTATATCCTATGGTCTTTTATTGAAACGACTGGGGCAAACGCAGGAGGCAATATTGCGCACTTAGGTGGAGCGGTATTGGGATTTATTTTTGCCAAAAACTTCTTAGCCGCCTCCCGCCCCCAAGCCATTTTTGAAATAAAAATTAAAGAGTTTGCGCAGGCTGTACATCAAAAAGTGCAACCTAGAAAAGAACTCGAAACCGTACCGGAGGAAGAGTTGAATGCCATTTTGGACAAAATATCACAGTCCGGATATGACAGTCTAACGGACTTCGAACAAAAAAGATTATTTAAAGCGAGTCAAAAAAATGACTAAGGCTTAAAAACATTTTTACCTTTGTAAGGTTAATCTTTCACCATCATCACAAGCGTCTATGCAATTTGAAGCCGGTCCTTTACTTAGCCAGATCACCACTCCGGAGGATTTGCGCAAGTTGCCGAAATCAGACTTACCTCAAGTCTGTTCTGAATTGCGTCAATTTATCATTGACAACGTATCGGTGAATGGAGGCCATTTTGGCGCCTCTTTAGGTGTAACCGAACTAACCGTAGCCTTACATTATGTTTTTAATACACCCGATGACCAATTGGTTTGGGATGTAGGGCACCAGGCTTATGGCCACAAAATCTTAACTGGACGCCGAGAAAATTTCCATACGAATCGCTTAATGGGCGGCATTTCTGGCTTTCCGAAACGTTCCGAAAGTCCCTTCGACACGTTTGGTGTAGGACACTCCTCTACTTCCATCTCAGCAGCGTTGGGTATGGCTGTGGCTTCCGGTTACAAAAAAGAAACGCACAGACAACACATCGCGGTGATTGGCGATGGATCGATGACAGCAGGGATGGCTTTCGAAGCCATGAACCATGCTGGCGATATTCCAAACAACATGCTGATTATCTTGAACGATAACTGCATGGCGATCGACCCGAATGTGGGTGCCCTAAAAGAATATTTAACAGATATCACCACTTCACACACCTATAACAAGGTAAAAGACGATGTGTGGAATCTGTTAGGCAAAATGTCCAAGTTTGGAAAAACGGCACAAGAGATCGTTTCTAAAATCGAGAATGGACTGAAAGCCACCTTATTAAAGCAAAGTAACCTGTTCGAATCCTTGAATTTGCGGTATTTTGGCCCGATCGACGGACACGATATTGATAATTTAACGACGGTTCTAAACGACTTAAAAGATATTCCTGGCCCTAAAATCTTGCATTGCATCACAACGAAAGGCAAAGGATACTCACTGGCGGAAAAGGATCAAACATTATGGCATGCTCCAGGCAAATTCGATAAGACGACTGGAGAGATTCACAAAAAGACCTACGATGATCCTCAGCCCCCTAAATACCAGGAGGTTTTTGGCCATACCTTATTAGAATTAGCCGAGAAGAATCCGAAAATCATGGGTATCACCCCAGCGATGCCTTCAGGATCTTCCTTGAACATTATGATGCGGGCGATGCCAGATCGCGCGTTTGACGTAGGAATCGCAGAACAACATGCGGTTACTTTCTCTGCTGGATTAGCGACTCAGGGATTGACCGTTTTCTGTAATATCTATAGTTCGTTCATGCAACGCGGTTACGACCAAGTCGTACACGACGTCTGTTTGCAAAAATTACCCGTCATTTTCTGCCTAGACCGCGCTGGTTTAGCGGGAGCTGATGGACCGACGCACCATGGTCTATTGGATTTAGCCTTCATGCGTTGTGTGCCAAACATGATTGTGGCAGCTCCTCGAAATGAGCAAGAGCTACGAAATATCATGTATACGGCGTCCTTAGACTCTTTCAAAAACCACGAAAAGGCGATTACTATTCGTTATCCTCGTGGAGAAGGTGTGATGCCAGCTTGGAGAACCAACTTCGAAGAAATTGAAATCGGGAAAGGGATTCAATTGGTAGAGGGTGAGGAAATTGCGATCTTATCGATTGGTCATATTGGAAATGAGGCGATAGCTGCTTGTGAAGCAGCGCGCGAACTTGGCTTGAAACCAGCCCTATTCGATATGCGCTTTGTGAAACCATTGGACGAAGAGTTATTGCACCGCGTATTTGCACAATTCAAGAAGGTGATTACGGTAGAAGACGCAGCGATTCAGGGTGGATTTGGATCAGCGATTGCGGAATTTATGGTAGATCACAACTATACTTCACAACTTATTCGCCTCGGAATTCCAGATGAAATCGTCGAGCACGGGGAGCAAAAAGAATTGTACGCCCTATGCGGAATCGACGCAAACGGCATTTTAGCAAAAATCCAAGCGAACGTCACCACACAAACGGCGAAAAATAATCCGAAAGCAATGATTTCTTAAAGTGCAATTAGTACTTTTCAAAGAAATTATCCCTACCTTTGCACCTTGAATTTCCCAATTAAAGGAATTTCGTTTCATTCAACGAATACATTTTTATGCAAAGCATTCGCAACATTGCCATTATTGCCCACGTTGACCACGGTAAAACGACCCTAGTTGACAAAATCATTCATGCATCCAAAATTTTTAGAGAAAATCAAGAATTTGGAGATTTGATCCTTGACAATAACGACTTAGAGAGAGAAAGAGGGATTACGATTACGTCTAAAAACGTATCTGTTCGTTATAATGGAGTAAAAATCAACATTATCGATACACCTGGTCACGCCGACTTTGGCGGTGAGGTAGAACGTGTTCTACGTATGGCGGATGGCGTTATCTTGTTAGTGGATGCTTTCGAAGGCCCAATGCCTCAAACACGTTTCGTTTTATCTAAAGCGATTGCTTTAGGATTAAAGCCTATCGTGATTGTTAATAAAGTAGATAAAGAAAACTGTCGTCCAGACGAAGTACACGAAAGTGTATTCGACTTGATGTTTAACTTAGAGGCAACAGAAGATCAATTAGACTTCCCTTGTATCTATGGTTCATCTAAGCAAGGATGGATGAGTACTGATTGGAAAAAACCAACGGATAATATCATTCCATTGTTAGATGCGATCATCGAGCACATTCCTGCTTCTAAAGTACAAGAAGGTACTCCGCAAATGCAGATCACGTCGTTAGACTACTCTTCATTCGTAGGTCGTATCGCGATCGGTCGTTTAGAGCGTGGAACTTTGACAGAAGGGATGCAAATCTCGCTTTGCAAAGCAGATGGTACAACGAAGAAAATGCGTATTAAAGAACTTCAAGTTTTCGAAGGTCTAGGAAAAGTAAAAGTAGAGAAAGTAGAGTGTGGTGAAATTTGCGCGGTAACAGGTATCGAAGATTTCGAAATCGGTGACACGATTGCAGATGCAGAAAATCCAGAGGCATTAGCGCGTATCGCGATTGATGAGCCTACGATGAATATGTTGTTCACGATTAACAACTCTCCATTCTTTGGTAAAGAAGGTAAATTAGTGACGTCTCGTCACATCCGTGATCGTCTGTTCAAAGAGACAGAGAAAAACTTAGCCTTGAAAGTGGTTACAACGGAAAGCGAAGATAAATTCTTAGTGTTTGGCCGTGGTATTCTTCACTTGTCTGTATTGATCGAAACGATGCGTCGTGAAGGATATGAGTTACAAGTAGGTCAACCTCAGGTTATCTTTAAAGAAGGAGAAAACGGAGAGCGTTTAGAACCAGTGGAATCATTGGTAGTAGACGTTCCAGCAGAGGTAGCAGGTAAAGTAATCGAATTAGCAACTCAAGGTAAAGGTGAGTTGTTGATTATGGAACCTAAAGGTGATTTACAACACTTAGAATTCAACATTCCATCTCGTGGTTTGATTGGTTTACGTTCTAAAGTATTGACAGCGACTTTTGGAGAGGCGATTATGGCACACCGTTTCATCGCTTACGAACCATTCAAAGGTCCTATCCCAGGCCGTATCAACGGATCATTGATCTCGATGAACACAGGTCCTGCGATTCCTTACGCGATTGATAAATTACAAGATAGAGGGGTGTTCTTCATCGATCCAGGTGAAGAAGTATACACAGGTATGGTTGTAGGTGAGCACAATCGCCAAAACGATATCGAAGTGAACCTTCAAGCTGCGAAGCAATTAACAAATATGCGTGCTTCAGGTACGGATTCGAATACCAAAATTGCTCCTAAATTAAACTTCTCATTAGAAGAGTGTATGGAATTTATCCAAAAGGATGAATACTTAGAAATCACTCCTAAGTCATTACGTATGCGTAAAATTTGGTTAGACCCGAACGAACGTAAGCGTAACGAAAAAAAGCCAAGCTAATTTTAAAGGCTGCCCTCACCGGCAGCCTTTTTTTATAATACGATTGCCGATTGTTCGTCCAAAAAATAATATTTCTGAGGTAAATAGGGCTTTAGCTCCCCTAGCCAATAGGCTGAAGGTTTCTTCAGAAAATACCAGGTGGCCTTCTGCCAGCTTATTAACCATTCTTTATCGCGGTATTTTACTTCTTTACCTAAGATCAAATATTGCTGCCCAGTAGCTTCTGTGGGTTCGCGAACATAAGCGTACGTTTCACTTCTGTATTTCCATTGTAGATTACCTTTCTCCGGCCATCGTCGCGTCAGCGTATCGGTCACGCCCACGTTTGCCCACATCGGACTTAAGTGCGCTTGAATCCAGGCAGGATCCGTACTCGCAGGCAAAGAAGCGAAAGATTTCTCGCCTTTATTCTCAACCCATACCGCTTCCCCTTTTACCGAACTGAGATATGACTGAGGTATCGTTTCAGGTGTTTGCCAAAAAATTAGCGTGATGAACGCGCACACTTTCCAGCGACGCGGCGCCCAAACCAATAGGGCAATCACAGTGAAATAAGATCCCATTTCAAACCATGAAATCCGCAAAAAAGGCATAACTGAGGTGACCCGCTCCACCCAGCTAAACATCAAACCATGCAACAATTGAAAACTTGTCTTCAGTAAATACGCCAATGGCTGAAAGGCCCATTCCGGCAAAAAAGAACCAATCGCCAACAGCAAAAAACCCAGAAATAAGGCAATAGAAGAGAACAAAATCAAAAAGGGGTTCAATAGGAAAAAGGAAATCGGATGAGGCAATTGATGAAAATAATACACAATCAAGGGCCAAGTAAAAATTTGAGCAGCTAAGGCTACGCAGGTTAATTCCCAAATCTGGGTCAGCGGCCAGCGTAGCCATCCAGAGAATTGAAAAACAGAAGCCCAGCGCTGTTGAAACGCAATTAATCCCCAAACCGCTAAATAGGACAGCTGAAATCCTGCATCAAACAAGGAGGCTGGATGCAAGAACAATAGAACGAAGGCGCTAAAAGCCAAGGTATTCAGGCTTTCCTGTCTGCGAAGAAAGGTTTTAGCAAACAAAATCACCGAAAACATCCAAGCTGACCTCAACACTGGCAAAGAAAAACCGCTAATCCCCGCATAGCACCATAACAAGGCCATCATTAAGCCAAAAAATACGTAAGGACCGGCCGGCCTCCGTTTAAGCAAAAATCCCAATAAAAGGCTTAATCCCATATACAATAGCCCCACGTGAAGACCCGAAACAGACAAAATGTGAATAGCTCCTAAAGCCGAATAAGCAGACAAGGTCTCAAAATCGATCTTTGTCTTCACGCCTAACAGC
Organism: Aquirufa lenticrescens; assembly: GCF_019916085.1. Classification (NCBI taxonomy): domain Bacteria; kingdom Pseudomonadati; phylum Bacteroidota; class Cytophagia; order Cytophagales; family Flectobacillaceae; genus Aquirufa; species Aquirufa lenticrescens. Next base: position 913,783 of record NZ_CP049834.1, read on the forward strand.
ATCGCTTCGGCCACATCCCGATCTCGCCCCGGCTCGAAGGCACGTTCAAGGAGCCCAACGAAATGACCCTGCGCCTTTTCGAAAAAAGTTGATTCTACCGTTCCCTTTTTCAATAATCGAATTCGATCTAACGAAACAAAGGCTGTCCCTCCTATCCCCTTTTGGGTGAAATAAGCACCCCAATCCTTTTCATATGGAAAGAGTGGTAAGGGAAATGGCTTAACCACTTGTCTCACCGCATATAGATCCCCAGAGGCTGGTTTAGGTAGTTGTTTGGCGAGATATAAGCGTATCAACCCTGACATAGGAGTCCACGAACCAGATGAATCCCTGATACCTTTACCTCTAGCTAACACAGACCAAGACTTCGGTTTCTCCTCTACAGATCCACCGACTCGAAACACAAAACCATCGCCCGGCAGCACTGGCAACACGGGCTTCAAATAAGCAGCCCAAGACATTGCAAAAACAACAATCAAGGAAGAGATGCCGACACTTTTACCAACTCTCCCTGGAAGCAGAAAACCCAAACAACCCAACAGAAGCCAGTAGTCAAATCCGGAAAGCAAAATTCCGATCATCCAAAACAGCAAAATTCGGACAAAAGGGAACCGAGAAAAATAGGAGATCATCGATTAGGCGGAAAAGCCTAAAGGTAGAATTTTTTAACAGAGATGAGGGACTCTACCTCATCAGGAACTAGATATTTTATGGACTGTCCTTGTTGAATACAGGCCCTGATATAAGTCGCAGAAATATGTAAAACAGGCGCCTCAATACGTTGAACATTCTTATGCGCCCATAAGTCAGACGTTGGCTCCTCTCCCCGCGGATACACGTAGAGACCATAATAATCAAGTATTTGGTTATAGTTTTTCCAGCTCTTGAACTGCTCTAAATTATCTCCACCTATGATTAGCTTGAACTCTGTCTCCGGATGACGCTCCGCTAAATGCACGAGCGTGTCAATGGTATAAGAAGGCCGAGGTAAATTAAACTCGATATCTGATGATTTGAAGGCATAATTATCGGATATGGCCCGTTCTACTAAATCCAAACGATCAAATTCGTGCAGTAGGGATTTACTTTTCTTATGGGGATTTTGGGGAGAAACGACGAACCAAATTTGGTCTACTTCTGTCTGATTCAAAACCGCCTGCGCAATGATCAAATGACCCTGATGAATCGGGTTAAACGAACCAAAAAACAGGCCTACCTTCATTATTTTGTTAATTTATCGAACAATTGCTGCGCTTCAGCGACCGCATCTTCTAGCTTATCATTCACTAAAATCACATCGAATTGTTCTTGGAAAGACCACTCAAATTTCATCTTGAAGATACGCTTAGACAAGGCCTCCTCATCTTCTGTACCACGAGATCGCAAACGCTCCTCTAGGATTTCTAATGTAGGGACTTTAACAAAAACAGCTAAGGCGCGATCACCATAATACTTCTTCAAGGCCAATCCTCCGCGGACATCTACATCAAAAATGACGTGTTTCCCCGAAGCCCAAATGCGTTCAATTTCCGACTTTAAGGTGCCATAATACGCCCCTGCATACACTTCTTCCCATTCCACAAACTCGTCATTAGCGATTCTTTCCCGAAAATCATCCGGCGTTAAAAAATAATAGTCCTTTCCGTGTTCTTCGTGACGACCACGTTTATCGCGGGTACACGCAGAAATCGAGAATCCTAAATTAGCATTGCGCGCTAATAATTCTTTAACGATGGTGGTTTTACCAGAGCCCGAAGGGGCCGAAAATATGATGAGTTTACCTTCCAAAAATTTCGATGATTAAATGAACCAACAAAATAAGGGAATTAAGATCAATATAAGGAGTAGAATGGATGATATTTTTGAACGAATACTTTCAAGTAAACCGGAAGGACAGCTTGATGTGCAGTTGGATTTCAACGCATTGCGAAGGGCAATTTCCAATTTATACCCTTCTTGACAAGGCATACATTTATCTATATTAGCTAAAAAACGCGCTTCCTCCTCAGCAGACGCCTCTTTATCCAAGATACGCTGGATCAGCTTCATGCAATCAGGTTGATGGGAACAATTCGTCTTCATAGTGTTTTTAACATCGATGGTAAAAAAATAGTTCCGAGCTAGGCTGACAACATGTCAGTTTTGTAGCCTTTTTTAGCAGCATAAGAGGCTAAGGTTTCTTTTAGCAAAGTTCTCGCACGGTGAAGTCGTGATCGCACGGTACCGATGGGAATATTCAGAATTTTGGCCATCTCTTCGTAGCTAAATTCCTCTAAATCACATAGAATAATGATCATTCTGAAATCGACAGGCAACGCTTGAATAGCAGAGGTAATCTCATCCCCTAACATCTCATTAACTGTCTCAGCTTGCAAATCCGCCTGGAAGGCAGGCTCTGGATCGTCATCACCCGCAAAGGATTGCTCCACCCACTCGAATTCAACTTTGGATGGACCGCGGGATTTCTTGCGGTAATCATTGATGAAATTATTCTTGAGGATGCGGAACAACCAGGCTTTGGCATACGTCCCAGGCTCAAAGGACCCAATAAAACGAAACGCGCGCATACACGTGTCCTGCACTAAATCATGCGCATCATCCTCGTCATTCGTCAGTCGAAGGGCAAAATTATACATCGCATCCATATGGGGCACAAACTCCTTTTCGAAGAGGGCTCTGGCTTGCGATTCTGTCAGCGCAACGGCTGAACTTATTTCTGTACTCATGGCGGTTTATCTATAAGATAACGCTATGCTTACAATTTAAACGCCAAAACGAAAAGGTGACAAAAAGACTTATTTCCCCTTGTTGAATAATTCCAATAAGGTAAACACAAGTACGCCTAACATAGTACTTAAAAAGGCTTTCAATAGACTAAGGCCAAATAAGCTCGACTCACTTGCCTCTAACTGAAATAACACGAAATGATGCGTAAACAACATCAAAGTGAGATACGGATAAAACCACATCCACTTCATCTCCTCCAAGCTGATGGAAGAGCGTTCATCGTATCCATTCGCAGGGGTCAGGATATTAAATAAGGTAGGACGCAACCAGGCTACTAAAACCGTGGCAAACGCATGCATTCCATGCGTATTATAGAAAACATCTAACAACCAACCGAGAGCAAATCCCCCTAAAATCAAATAGACCGGCGGTGTTTCAATAGGCGCTTTAATGATTGCCCACAAATAGATGAAACAGAAACCATAATAGAATAAGGCCAAATCCCGTAAGAACAAGAGCTGCACCACTATCGTTAAAACGACCGCTATCCACCATTTGTATTGAAAATTAGCGCTCATCTTAGTCGATTTTAGGTTTTGATTGTTCTAATTTCGCCTGCTGACCCGCAAACTTGTTTTCGATCACATATACATAGCGTAGCGTCGAGAAATGCGTCAAAAGCATCACTTTAATATCGTGAAAAGTTCCATCGTCTTGCAAACCGACTTTGGCCACTATACCAATAGGAATATTGGGTGGATACACCGCGTTATAATCAGATGTAACAATCGTATCTCCTTTCACTACTTTTTTGTATTTAGAGACATCCATCAACTCCGCCACCTCAGGCTGATAACCAGGCCATTTGATATAACCGAGCTCGCCAGAAGACTTGATTTTAGCGGATACCGTATTACTCGTATGCAAAACGGAAACAATTAAAGCCAAATTCTCCGTACACGAAATTACCTTCCCTACTACTCCAGTGGAGGAAATAACCGCCATTCCTGGTTTGATCCCGTCCAGGTAGCCTTTTTCAATCGTCAAATAATTTTGGGAATTCCGGGTGCTTTGATCAATTACTTTACAAGCGATAGGCTTGTAGCGATCCAATGATGCCTTACTAAAAAAGACAGGTAAATCAGCTTTCTGCTGAACTTGAGCCTGCAGTTGAAAAATCTGCTGATGTAATTTCTGATTCTCAAGTGCTAACTCCCCATTGATTTCTCTCAATTGATGGTAAGTAGCTACTTCCTGCCTTGTAGACAGAAGGGAAGCTGCCCAGGAATTCGTCGTATTAAAATAAAGGGTATGCTGGTAATTATTGTAGGTGAACACAGCCCAAAGACTGATAACCTGCAGCAAAATAAACAGAAGCAGATTTCGCTGACGCAATAAAAACTGAAACAGTTGATTCATCCCCTAGGTAATCAATACCGGACGGTATTTCTCTAAGTTTTTCAAGATTTCACCCGTACCTCTGATTACCGCTTTCAACGGATCATCTGCCACGTGCACTTTTAATTGCGTCTTTTTCTCAATGCGCTTATCTAATCCGTGCAACATTGCACCACCACCAGCTAAGTGAATACCATTATGGAAGATATCTCCGGATAATTCCGCCGGAGCTCTTTGCAAAGTCTCCATAATAGCTACCTCGATTTTCGTAATCGAACTATCTAAGGCATAAGCGATTTCAGAATAATTAATCAGGATTTCTTTAGGGATACCCGTCATCTGATCACGACCACGGATCTCAAAATCTGCTGGAGGATTCTCTAATTCTGGCAAAGCAGAACCTACTTGAATTTTGATTTGCTCCGCTGAACGCTCACCAATCACCAGCTTGTGCTCACGTAACAAATAATCTTTAATGTCACGTGTAAATTCATCTCCAGCGACACGAATCGAGTTTTCAACAACGATACCGCTTAATGAGATAATGGCTACTTCTGTAGTACCACCACCGATATCTACCACTAGAGATCCATTCGGTTGTTCAATATCTATTCCAATACCAATTGCCGCAGCAATCGGCTCATGTACCATATATACTTCACGCGCTCCAGCGTGTTCTGCGGAGTCTTTTACGGCTCTTTTCTCCACCTCCGTAATACCAGAAGGAATACAAATTACCATACGTAATGCCGGAGAAAAGAAGGAATTTCCTTTATCCATCATCTTGATTAAACCACGCATCATTAACTCAGCGGCGGTAAAGTCAGCAATCACACCATCTTTTAATGGACGAATGGTTTTAATATTATCATTCGTTTTCTCGTGCATCATCATCGCTTGACGACCCACCGCTAAAACCTTGTTCGTATTGCGATCTAACGCAATAATCGAGGGCTCATCTACGACAACCTGATCTTTGTGAATAATCAAGGTATTCGCCGTACCTAAGTCCATGGCTATATCCTTCGAAAGAAAATTAAATAATCCCATCTGATTTTGTGATTGTAAAACACAAATTTACATAAAAATTGAGGTAAAATTTTAAAAAAATCGAATTTTACAATTTCCACGAAATAATTATAAAATAGGCCAAAGCAGGATCTCAGAAATCCTGAATCAACAAAATCCCACTCTTATTAATATATTACAATAAAATCGGAGAAAAAAAATAGGACAAACTGGGCAAATTAATCGACAAAATAATTTGGAATTATTATCTGATTTATTAGTTTTGTCCAAGTTTAGTAGAAAAATCGTATTAATTACTCCGTTTGGTGATAAATTATGGAAGATTATAACAAGATCATCGAGTCCTTAGGTGTTAAATTCATCAAAGCGAGGAACATTAGAATATTACAACCGATTCGTATCAAGAATTTCTACGACGTAGAAAATTCACTCTTGATATTGTACAAAGGTGAGGTTTCTTTTGGTGAGGAGGAAACACCGGTGGAAGAGGGCGATATGCTTTTTATCCCAGGAGGTAAAATGATCAGCGTAACCTACGGAAACGCAGAAAAACCGAAAGCGGTAAACAACGAAGAGTTTATGACGCACCGGGAATTGTATTTTGACCAAAATACAGATCCTACACAAATCGGAACACAACCGAATTCTTTCGGGATGGTAGCCTTCGAAGCGAAAGTTTTTGACTCAGTTAACTTCTTTACTTCGCTAGACATTCCTCCGTTCTTAATTAAACGTGACGATAAATTAGCGGCAACCATCCGCGAAATTTTAGAAGAAGATCTTTCAGATGCGATTGGTAAAGGACGTATCATCAAGATCAAAACGGAAGAGATTGTGATCGAAGTGATTCGTTACATCATCGAAAACCGTTTATTCGTAGAGCAATTAGCTACAAACTCCACTTACTTCAAAGATCCACGCTTAATCGATATCTTCGCTTACATCAAGGATCATTTAGGTGGTGATTTATCTAATAAGGTTTTGGCAAACGTCGCTAACGTTTCTGAAGACTACGTAGGTCAATATTTCAAGATGTTAACGGGTATCAACCCACAAGATTATATCGAGTACCAACGCATGGAAGCGGCGGTAGGATTACTTCGCACGACGAAAAAATCCATCCGCGCCATCGGTTCTGAAGTGGGCTATAAAGACACGGCGTATTTCTGCCGTCGTTTCAAAATGATGTTCGGTATTCCAGCCGGAAAAATGAGACGAAGAGAATCGTTGATGAATATTTAGAACAAAAAAAGCCGTTGAAGAAATTCAACGGCTTTTTTGTTAGTAGTCAGTTACCAGTAATCAGTAAACAGTGACTGGATACTGGGTACTGGCTACTGTTAGTCGAAGCAGAGCTTCAACTACAGCAAATACTTCAACTTCACTAATTCTCTCTCCGTCAAGAATCTCCAGCTTCCGCGAGGAAGATCTTTCTTAGTCAAGCCAGCGAAAGTCGTGCGGTCTAATTTAGTCACTTCGTAACCCAAGTGTTCGAAAATACGACGAACGATGCGGTTTTTACCAGAGTGGATTTTTACTCCGATGACGTAACCGTCTGGAGTTACTTTGGCCAAATCATCTACTTTAATTTCTCCATCCTCCAAGGTTAAACCCTCTTTGATTTTCTCGAAATCTTCGTCTGTTAATGGCTTGTCCAATTCCGCTTGGTAAATCTTCTCGATTTCATTCGATGGGTGCGTCAATTTATCCGCTAATTCACCATCATTCGTAATCAACAATAAACCTGTCGTGTTTCTATCTAAACGACCTACCGGGTAAATGCGCGATTCTGTCGCGTTCTTCACTAATTCCATCACGGTCTTACGATCGTTCGGATCTTCGGTGGTAGTTAAGAAATCTTTGGGCTTGTTTAATAATAAGTAAACAGGTTTTTCGCGGTTCAACTTACGATTACCGTATTTCACGATGTCCGTAGGATTTACCTGGTAGCCCATTTCGGTTACCACCTTGTTATTCACCTTGATTTCGCCTGCCTCGATCAATTTATCCGCATCACGACGAGAACAAATTCCCGCGTTAGCGATGTAGCGATTAAGACGAATCACGTCTGAACGGCGATCGGTTTGGGCGATTTTCTTTTGGATTTTCGAAGGAGCACGCTCCTTGTAGCGATCTAATTTATATTGAGGCTCGTAAGCTGGACCTGCATCAAAACGCGAACGACTTTTAAAGGTCTCGCGATCTGAATAACGTGGATTGCGAGCCCCTTCTGGGCGCTCTTCCCGGTCTGCGAAACGCTCTGTGCGCTCCTCGTAGCGACGCTCAATGCGTGCTGTTGGATTCTCATCACGCGGTGTTGTCGATTCTTCCGAACCTTCTACCTTTGGTGCCGCATTGCGATCCCAACGATTATCTCCTTTATAGGGTGTACGTGTTGGATTTTCAGTTCTGCCAAAAGGTTTGCGCTCGCCTCCTTGGTATGGCTTGCGCTCGCCACCTTCGCGGTTATCGCGATTGAATGGTTTGCGTTCTCCTCCACCTTGGTATGGTTTTCTTTCCCCATCAAATGGCTTACGATCTCCGAATGAACGACGCTCTCCGCCACCTTCGCGGTTATCGCGATTGAATGGTTTGCGTTCTCCTCCACCTTGGTATGGTTTTCTTTCCCCATCAAATGGTTTACGATCCCCGAATGAACGACGCTCTCCGCCACCTTCGCGGTTATCGCGATTGAATGGTTTGCGATCTCCTGAAAAACGATTGGATGATTCTGAACGTGGTGCACGTGGGGCACCTGAATCGTTGCGTGGACCTCTGAACTCACGTGGAGCTCCTGAGTCATTGCGTGGGCCTCTGAACTCGCGAGGGCTATCTGATCTGCCGGCAGATCTTCCTGTGGATGCACGACCTTCTGATGGTCGGCTGTCACGACGGTTATCGTCGTTTGAAATTCTTTTTCTCATAATGGTACAACATCACTGCTGGAATAAAAGATGACGAACGTTTGTCATCTTGGTTTCGATTGTCGAAATTTAGGCAAAGGTACAGAAAATAATCCGGTTTGTATTTATTTTTACGTTACATTAGTCCACTATGAAATTCGTAAAGTCATTTAATTCAAGCATTTACCTCTTTTTGATCGTTGTTACAGGCGTGCTAAGCGGCTGTAATTATGATGCCAAATTGTTCAAAAAGGCGAAGCTAAATTTCGACAGGGGGGAATATGAGTGGACGATTCGGGAGGTGAAGCCTTTGGCCCAACGCTACTACAGAGCAAAAGAAACGAACTACTTCGTGGCGGAATCCTACCGACTTTCGAACCGCATTCAATATGCAACGCCCTACTATTTGATTGCCAAAGAAAAGGGCTACGAAGACAAAAACATCAATCTACACCTCGCCTACGCAGCAAAAGCGAACGGAAAATATGCGGATGCGCGCAAATACCTAAAAGAATTTATTGATTCAAAACCTTCGCGCGAATTGGTGGTGAAAGCCGAAATCGAATTAGATAATTTGCCGGCAGTAGAAGAATACAGCAAAAAACCGAGTCCGGTAAAGATCCAAGGTTTGGTGGGGAATACAAATCAAGCGGAATTTGGACCTATTAAACTGGGGGATGAACTGATTTTAACGAGTTCGAAAAAACCTTTGATCTACAAAAACAACGGACTTTTTTTTTTAGGATTATACAAAGCGAGATTGAAAAGTCCGGGTGAAATTGAAAAACTAGAATTGTTCAGCGCGAACCTGTTAGATGCGAATGCGAACGAAGGAACGCCTGCCTTTTCCAAGGACGGGAATACCATGGTTTTTGCACGCGGCAATTCGGGTAAAAGTAAGGACCCATCGCCGGATGTGGATTTGTATATTTCGACCAAAAGAGACGGCAATTGGTCTACTCCAGAACGCTTAGCGATCTCAGATTCAATTGGTTGGGATGGTAGCCCTGCCTTTTCGAGAGATGGGAAAACCCTCTATTTTAGCTCAAACAGAAGAGGCGGAAAAGGCGGATTGGATTTGTACCGGGCGCCCATGGATAATTCGGGGCGTTTTGGAAGACCTATTAATTTAGGCTCCACGATTAATACGCGTGGCAATGAAATCTTCCCGTATGTTTCTGAGGACGGGAAATTATACTTCTCTTCGGATGGGCATCCGAGTTTAGGTGGATTAGACCTTTTTGTGGCGAGTCGCAGTGGAGATGAAATTCAAATAGAACATTTAGGCGTTCCGATTAACTCCGTTGGAGATGATTTTGGGCTGTTTTTAGCTGACTCCACGCAAGGTTATTTCAGCTCCAATCGAGTAGGTGGAAAAGGCGATGATGATATCTATTATTTCGAATCGACCGGATCAGAGGATCGCTGGTGGTCCAATGAAATCATGATATCGGAAAGCGGAGAAGCTGCGAAAGTGGCCTTATACCATTTGAGAACACAGATTGTCAATGCGCGCAATAAGCCGATTGCGAAAGCGAAAGTGGGCATTAAGCGCAATGGAGAGATTCAACCCGTTCAGTTTAGTAATGCCGAAGGTTACCTTGACATTATCGACTTAAATCCGGCGGACCAAATAAGTTTCAACGCAAGCAAAGAGAAATACTTGACCAAGCGCAGCGAATTCTTGATGGATGGCCGCGAGATTCCGAAGCAATTATTGAAGAAAGAATTAACGGACACTACTTTTGACCATAAAATTACGCTGGGGCTTGCTGAAGTGGGAGAAGAGCTAGGCGCCTTATTTGACGTAAATCCGATCTATTATGATCTAGATAAGTCCAATATTCGTCCAGACGCAGCGGCAGAACTAGACAAAATCGTTCAAGTGTTAAAGGACAATCCAGACATTTCGATCGAATTAGGTTCGCACACGGATGCACGGGCAAGTGCAAGTTATAACCTGAAATTATCCCAAAGAAGAGCTGAATCAGCTGTAAAATACATCATCGAGCACGGAATAGAGGCTTCTCGTATCAAAGCCAAAGGCTATGGAGAGACGCAACTTATCAACGGCTGTTCTGATGGAGTCGATTGCAGTGAAGAAGCACACCAAGAAAACCGCCGAACTGAATTTAAAATCACTGATCTGAATGACTAATTACGTCTTAAAAAATGCCCAAATCGTTAACGAAGGGCGAATAATTGCCTCCGATTTACGCATCGAAAATGGCCGAATTGCCAAAATAGCCACCGATATTACACCTACTCCAGGGGATATCGTTTTAGACGTAAAGGGGAAACACGTTTTCCCGGGAATGATCGACGATCAAGTGCACTTTAGAGAACCCGGCTTAACCCACAAAGCGACAATTGCTAGCGAGGCGCGAGCAGCCGTGGCAGGTGGTGTGACGAGTTTTATGGAGATGCCAAACACGGTGCCTAACGCGTTGACTCAAGAATTATTGGCGGATAAATACGCGATAGCGGCGGCCGGGTCTTTGGCCAACTACTCCTTCTTTATGGGCGCAGGCAACGACAACCTAGAAGAGGTGTTAAAGACCAACTCCCGCGACGTTTGCGGCATCAAAATATTTATGGGCTCGTCTACGGGAAATATGCTCGTGGATAATGCGCAGACCCTGGAAAAGCTATTTTCTAGCTGCGAAATGTTGATCGCGACGCACTGCGAAGATGAGCCAACGGTACGCGCACGAACGGCTCTTTTCAAGGAAAAATATCCGGAGAATGCGCCTGCCTACATACACCCTTTAGTCCGAAACGAAGAAGCTTGTTATTTATCCTCCTCCATGGCGGTGGATTTAGCGAAGAAAAATAATACCCGCCTGCACATTTTACACATCTCAACAGAGGAAGAATTAGCCCTGTTCGAGACGGGAAAAGCGGTGAAAGACAAGAAGATTACGGCGGAAGTTTGTGTTCACCACCTGTGGTTTGATGCGGCACAATATGATACGCTGGGGAACCAAATCAAATGTAATCCGGCCATTAAAGATGCGCGCCACAAGACGGCTTTACGCAAGGCTTTGGTGTCTGGAGCATTAGATATTATCGCAACGGATCATGCGCCGCACACCTGGGACGAGAAGTCGCAGGAATTTTGGAAATCCCCTTCGGGCTTGCCTTTGGTCCAGCATCCTTTATTGTTGATGATTGATTTAGCCAAAGAAGGTCACATCAGCCTCGAGCTCATCGCTGAAAAAACGGCGCATTCAGTGGCGGATTGTTTCCAAATCGAGGAGCGTGGGTACATCCGAGAAGGGTATTGGGCAGATTTAGCGATCGTGGATTTGAACAAATCGTTTACTGTTTCCAAAGCAAATATCCTCTATCAATGCGGATGGTCTCCATTAGAAGGACACACGTTGTCTGCTTCGGTGGAGCATACGTTTGTTTCTGGGCATTTAGCTTATTCGCAGGGTTCTTTCGACGAAAGTAAAACGGGTAAACGCTTATTATTTAACCGCTAAAATGGCAGCACTCCTCCCCTTTTATTCGCCTATCGGGCTAGAAGCCGGCTTGGATGAAGCAGGGAGAGGTTGTTTAGCTGGGCCAGTCGTGGCGGCAGCGGTTATTTTACCGCGGGATTTCCACCATCCATTCTTAACGGATTCGAAACAGATGACCCTGCGCCAGCGGAACGAACTAAAACGTTTAGTGCGGGAATATGCCATCGACTATGCGATTGCAGAGGTGGATGCAGCGAAAATTGATGAAATCAATATTTTAAAGGCGAGTATTTTGGCGATGCATCAGGCGGTGGATCAATTGACGCATCGTCCGGAGCATTTAGTAGTCGACGGGAATCGCTTTTATAGCTACCCTTTAACTCCACATACCTGTATCGTAAAGGGTGATTCGAAGTATTTTTCGATTGCGGCTGCGTCTATTTTGGCCAAAACACACCGAGACGAATTGATGGAAAAGATGGCCCTAGAGCACCCTGGCTATGGTTGGGAACGAAATGCGGGCTATCCCACCTTGCAACACCGCAAAGCCATTCTTGAAAAAGGTTTAACAAATTACCACCGAAAAACGTTTAAGGTGGAGATCAAATAATTGCGTAAATTGAACGCTATATGAAGAGTAAACTGGTACTTCTTTTTTTATTGAGTTTTTCCACCTGGGCACAAGATGCTTTTCGCAAAGAGCGCGCCTTGCGTTTTGGGATGCAACAAGATTCCATCTACAGAGGGGCTCAAGCCTTAGCTAAAAAAAGAGGTATACCGCTTCAATTGAATTTAGGTAAAGAAAAAACCCTTCACTTTCAAGGATTTTCAGAGATAGGCGAAGCGTTGTATTTGAAAACAGAATCAAATGCACAAGCAGCTAAGATGACGAAAACAAATCTGCTCTATCCTGGCGCCTCTTTGAATCTGGGATTAACTGGAAAATCAGACTCGGTCAAAGGAAAACTAGGCATGTGGGACGGAGGTGGCGTTTTAGCCAGCCACCAGGAATTTGGAGGGAGAGCAACGGCTGCACAAACGATTGCTAGCTCAAATGACCACGCGACACACGTAGCTGGAATTTTAGTGGCTGCAGGCATTAGTCCAACCGCTAGAGGAATGGCCTATGAGGCGGATTTGAAGTTTTGGGATTATTCAAACGATAACTCCGAAATGAGCACTGCTTCCACCTCTCTTTTAATCAGTAACCACTCGTATGGATACCAAGCAGGTTGGGTTTACGATGAAACGAAGAAAAAATGGCAGTGGTGGGGTAATGATGCGGTGAGTACGGAGGAAGATTATAAGTTTGGCTTATATGATGCTAACACGCAATCCTGGGATCGCATCGCCTACAACGCTCCTAATTACCTCATCGTTAAATCAGCTGGGAATAGCCGTAACCAAAATGGACCAGCGTCAGGAGAATACTATTTATTGCGTTCTACAAGCGATTCCTCTAACAAAGCTAGGGCGAAAAATGATGGATTTGACATTATCTCCACCTCAGGTACCGCTAAAAATATCTTAACCGTAGGAGCTGCGACTCTTTCTTCGCTCATTCCAACTAAAGGCTCTGACGTGGGCATCTCCAATTTTACGAGCTGGGGACCTACCGATGACGGAAGGGTAAAACCGGATGTCATGGCGATAGGCACGAGTATATTTTCCACGACAAATTCAAACGATAAAGCATACGCGACCCAAAGCGGCACATCGATGTCGTCTCCACAAGCGGCGGGATCACTTTATTTAATTCAACAATTATACAACCGTCTAAATAAAAATACTTTCATGCTCTCGTCCACACTGAAAGCGGTGGCCATTCACACAGCGCTAGATATGGATGCAGAGGGGCCTGATTATAAAACAGGGTATGGATTGATCCAATTAGACAAAGCGGCGGCCTTGGTCAAAAATGAGGGAAATGCACATTTGCTCAAGGAAGAGAAATTAAGTCAAGGCCAGACAAAAACCTACACTATCACAAGTTCAGGGAATGGCCCAGTGAAAGCCACCATCGCTTGGACGGACCCAGAAGCGACCACATCCTCTGCCTTGAATGACCGAACACCCCGGCTCGTTAATGACTTAGATATTCGGATTACAAGTGGATCATCTACCTTTTTGCCATTCACGCTGAATCCGGCGACGCCAGACGCCCTTGCAGTACCGGGAGATAATATTCGAGATAACGTAGAGCAAATTGTCATCAATAACACAATGCCGGGTCAAACATTTACCCTGACAGTGAGCCACAAAGGCGTTCTTAAAAATAGCAATCAGGATTATGGGATAGCTGTTTCAGGGATAGGCGGACCGGCTTATTGCGCATTAGCGACGACTACAACCACATCAGACTTTCAAAAATTTACTTTAGGCACGACCAAAGATTCAACAGGGCTTAATCCCGTTTTCAAAGCCGAATTAGGAGCTTCCCTACCAGTTGCCTTCCAATTTTCTGGATCAGGAACAAGAAATACCCGTCTCTACGCCGATTGGAACCAAGACGGAGATTTTACCGATGCAGGAGAGGAACTCTATAACTCCGCTTCGAGTGCAACCACTTTAACGATACCAAGCAGCTTAATACAAGACAATTTTTACCGGATTAGATGGGTAACTTCCTCAGGAACTGCCACCTCTTGTGGAAGCATTTCCTCAGGTGAAACCAAGGATTATGCCTTGCAAATCTTGCAAGCCTCGAAAGACTTCACAGCCGTTTCGGTTGCACAATCCACCGCTGGATTCTGTGCCAACACAGGTGCTTCTAGCTATGTCGCTCGCATAAAAAATGCAGGATCCCTCACGCAAACGAATGTTCCTGTGCTACTGGAGATCAAATCTGGTAACACCTTGGTGGGCACAGCAACAGGAACCATCAGTAGCCTAGCATCGGGCAGAGAAACGGATGTTAATCTGAGCGGAAATGCAGAATTAGTCGCTGGAAACAGTTACTCTTTCGTGTTGAAAACACAATTAACAGGGGACCAAAATACCCTAAACGATCTCTACACGATATCTAAAACAATTGAAAACCCAGCTGCGCCTGTGGTGACCGGCACCATTTGTAGCGGTGCGTCAGAGTTGAGTTTAGCATCGACAAATGGAAGTCCGCTATGGTACAATGGGACGACCCTCTTAGGGGCTGGGACTAATTTGAAAACGCCATCCACTGGAACCTTTTATGCTGCATTTGATAATTTAAGTGCTACCATGGGGCCTGCGACGAAGGCGGCTTTTGGAGGAGGAACGTATTATTCCAATTTTGGCCCAGAACCTATTTTCGTAGTGACACAACCGACTATTCTAGAATCAGCAACAGTCTATATAGGAACCTCAGGGACCGTGACTTTTGGCATTTTCGATAAAGATACCGGCGAGTTAATTGCCTCCGTAGCAAAAGACCTGACGGCCACCAGAACATCTGCTAATTCCACTACCGTAAGCAGTCAGTTAATCGACGATAAAGCTGATCCAGGCCAAAAAGTGATCTTAAATCTTCCATTCCCTAAAGCCGGGAATTACATTTTATCGCACGTCTGCTCGAATGGAGCTTCTATTTTCAGAAGCAACCGAACGGCGGCGGATACGGTGAATGCACCTACGAACATTGGATATCCCTATGCTATACCAGGAGTTATTAAATTAACGGGGGCTTTGTTTAACGGCGGGGAAATTCAATCAGGTTACTATTATCTGTATGGGATGAAGTTCAAATCCTACGCTTGTCCTAGTGCTAAAGTTCAGATAAGCGTAACAACAGGCCAAAGCCCAGTCGTAGCCGTTAGCCCTACAGGTTCCACTACCTTATGTGCAGGTGACAAAATCACCCTAACAGGTACTCCAGCTTCTGGCACACCATCCTACCAATGGTTCAAAAATGGCACCGCCATCTCCGGTGCGACGACCAATAAACTAGAAGTCAGTTCATCAGGGTCATATACTTTAAATTCGAGCTTTGATGGCATTTGTCCCGTGGTTTCTCCAGCATCAACCATTACGGCAACGAATCCCTTAGAACCTTTAATTACCTTCAATCAAGGAACGCTAACTACCTCCGCTGGAAATGACATCCAATGGTACTTCAATGATGTGGCAATCTCTGGAGCAACTGGCACTACCTACAAGCCTACTGCAAATGGGGTGTACAAAGTGAAATTAAAGGACATTAATGGCTGTTTGGCTACAGCGAGTTATGGCATTACCATTTTAGCGGCAACTGCAGACAATCCGTATTCTACCTTCTATGCGTTTCCTAACCCAGCGACTGAAGTATTGCACATTGGAATTCCTAGTGCTTACCAAGCATCAAGTTTCCGAATTCGCTTGACAAACATGCAAGGAAAGGAGATTAGAGATTATAGAGTAGAGAGCAGAGATAACAGATTAAGTTTAGATATCTCAGCTTTGACAACTGGTAATTATGTGATCAGTTTCCCAGAGTTAGAGAACCAGGTGAGTATTAAATTCCAAAAGAATTAATTCGCGTTTTTAGCCCAAGTGAAGATCATTCTAGGCGAGGTTGCCTCGTCGAAAGTGGCTAAGGAGTAATCTCCTTTTAGATCCACTAAGGTTAAACCTGCTTGAGCCGCATAGGAAACAAAATCATTTTTAGCTACTAGCTCTACCTTTTCCACGAAGGAATAGGATTTACCTTTATCGCTAAAATCGATGGATTTGTACAAATAGCCGGCCTCTGACCAGCGCTTGATTTGGAAGGTAATCCCCTCGCGTTCCACTGATTCTAAGGGCACTAAATTAGCTAGTACATGAATGGGATTGAAGAAATCCAGAACCAATAAGCCATTTTCTTTCAATCCGCCCGCGAAGGTGTTGAAGGCTTTTTGGTTGTCTTGCTGATCGTCAAAATACCCAAAACTAGTGAAGAAATTAAAGATTGCATCGTAGTGGTTTTGCAAGGGTAAGGGCTCTCGCAAATCGTGTACGAAGAAAAGAAGATTTTTATTTTCAAAGGCCTGAGCAGCCTCAATATTCGAAGGAGATAAATCAAAGGCATCGACCGAGAAGCCTAATTGCTCTAAGGTGATGGCATGGCGTCCTTTTCCACAAGCTGCGTCGAGTACACGAGCACCGGGCTCCAAGTGTAAATTGCGCTGAAGTGAGCGAATAAAATTCGCGGCCTCCGTCTCATCTCGTCGGGCATACAGGATATGGTAATAAGGGGAATCAAACCAGGTACTAAACCACTCTTTCTCCTCCATTATTTTCTGATACTGACATTCGTTAAGAAGTCCTGGTAAGCCAGTGCGATTCCTTCTTTCAATTCAATTTTATGTCTCCAGCCCAATGAATGCAATTTAGACACATCCATCAATTTGCGCGGCGTTCCGTCTGGACGTGAAGTATCCCATTGAATACTGCCGGTGAAGCCCACTATTTCTTTCACTGTTTCGGCTAATTCTTTAATCGTCACATCGATTCCGGTACCGATATTCACTAGTTCTGAGTCGCTATATGTTTCCATTAAATAGACACAAGCCTCCGCTAAATCGTCTGCATGCAAGAACTCGCGCATGGGTGAGCCAGTTCCCCAAAGCGTCATGGAAGCATCCCCGCGTTCTTTGGCCTCCTGAAACTTGCGAATCATGGCGGGTAAGACGTGAGAGTTTTCTAAATCGTAATTATCGTTCGGACCGTACAAGTTTGTAGGCATCACGGAGATAAAATCGCAGCCATATTGTGCGCGGTAAGCCTCGCACATTTTAATGCCAGCGATCTTCGCAATGGCATACGGCTCATTCGTTTCTTCTAAATAGCCACTTAATAAATACGACTCCTTCAGAGGCTGAGGGGCTAATTTAGGGTAGATGCAAGAGGATCCTAAGAACTGTAATTTCTTCACTTTATTGACAAAGGAAGAATGAATGATGTTGTTTTGAATGGCCAAATTCTCATACAAGAAATCCGCGCGGTAGGTGTTATTCGCCACGATTCCGCCCACTTTAGCCGCTGCTAAAAAGACGTAATCAGGTTTTTCTGCCGCGAAAAAGTCGGCTACTTTTACTTGGTCACGCAAATCTAATTCTGCTGAAGTCTTCAGCACTAAATTCGTGTACCCTTCTTTCTGTAATTTACGCACGATAGCGGAACCCACCATTCCACGGTGACCTGCTACATATATTTTTGCTTGTTTTTCCAATGAATGAATCAAATAAGGCCTCAAAAAATCCTTGCAAAAATACACAAAGTCCGTCAGGTAATAAGTTTAATTCGTAGTTTTGGGAAATATTTTTAGGTCACTCCTATGCATTTGCGCGTAATCCTATGTTGTTTTTTGCTTAGTTTGAACCTCCTCGTTCAAGCGCAGAATAAGGCTATTACCGTCAATAAACCGCTCATAGACACCTCCGTTCACGAAAAGGGTTTATTAAACGGACGCCTCTCGACCGGACTTGAAAGCAAAGCGGCCGAAGCAAAGAAATTCAAAGAGGATAGCAAGGCATTTATTGAGAGTTTGGGCGTCAAGGATTTGGGCAAAAAAATGGTCAAAACCGCGAAGAAAAAACTCCAACCGCGCGACGAATATGCAGGTATCAAAACCGAACGTAAGCTGGGTAATTACGGTAGTGGCGTTCGAATGACCGTGGAAGAGGTAAACGTGGTAAAGTACGTGGAAGATGAAGCGCTAAGCCCATATGCTTCGGAAATTTTTATCTTTGATCCCTCGCAATCACGTGTTGTCTCCATTCCATTAAAGGACACGAAAAACGTACAAATCTGTCACGGCCCATTCAAGAAATACGTGAACCAAAAACTCATTGAAGAAGGCTTCTACTATATGGGAGTAAAAGATGGGCGTTGGGAAAGCTATGGTTCAGAAAATGAGCTGGAGAACAAGGTGTATTACGAGAAGGGGTATACTGCGGGATCTCACATAGCTTATTATGATGCGGCGAAAAAGAAAATTAAAGAAGTCATTCCACGCCTATATGGTAAAGTCCGCGGCACCTATTATTCCTTTTATCCGAGTGGTAGTTTGAAGGAGGATGGGCGAATGGACGACAGTGTTAAAGTGGGCCGCTGGAGAGAATACCATGAGTTTGGGAGTGGTGGTCGCTTGAAGAAAGAGTGGAGATTTGGGAAGGACAAATTCGATCCGACAGAGCCTATGTTGATTCAAGAAAGAGATCAGCAGTCGAAGGTTATTTTTCAGGCCAAAGAACCCGTTTCTCAACATAAGCCTTTGCAAATACCCCCAATGGACTCAGATGACGAAGATTCTGAGGATGAAGATGGTTCAGAAGAAACGGGAATCGTTCGGCTACAACCGATCTACGTATTTACGTACAGCCTGTCCTTAAAAACACGCACAGAATTACACTTTTTGCTTTCTGCAGGATTTCAAAATAGCCCTTTAACCCCGCCTGACTTCGTTGTTTAATTCCGATTCAAACATCATTAATTAAACAACCTTATGAAACAGTCAGAATACCTTCAATCCTTTTTAAAAGGGGATTGGAAATCAGGAATAGCCGTCTTTTTAGTCGCCTTACCCCTTTGCTTAGGAATTGCATTAGCTTCAGGAGCCCCCCTTTTAGCTGGGCTCGTGGCCGGAATCGTGGGTGGAACACTCGTTTCCCTTTTATCAGGCTCAGAACTTTCTGTCAGTGGACCCGCGGCAGGCTTAACTATTATTGTGGCCACAGCCATCGCTGACCTTGGTTCTTTCCCCGGGTTTTTAGTGGCCGTCATCATTGCTGGCCTAATACAGGTCGCTTTAGGCTTATTGAAACTAGGAAAGATTGGCGGATTTTTTCCATCCTCTGTCATTCGTGGTATGCTCGTAGCGATTGGCATTGTGATCATTTTAAAGCAAATACCGCATGCGATTGGAGATGATTTGGACTTTATAGGAGAGTTTGAATTTGACCAAAAGGATGGCGAAAATACGTTTACAGAAATTTTGAAATCACTAGCTTCCATCAAAATAGGCGCACTACTGATTTCCCTTTTAGGTCTCGTTATCTTATTTTCTTGGACAAAATTAGGCCAAAAATTCTCCTGGATGAATGCGCTCCCAGCTTCCTTATTTGTGGTTTTAGCAGGTGTGGGAATCAATGAGGGATTAGCCATTTGGAACCCAGCATGGTACTTGGGCGATTCAAAAGATCACATGGTTAACCTTCCTCTATTTGCTTCAAGTAGTGAAATTTTTACCGGCCTGATAACTCCAGATTGGAGCTTTTTAAGCCATCCTAAGGTCTATTCGATTGCTGTAACTTTGGCCATAGTCGCCACCTTAGAATCCCTCTTGTCACTAGAGGCAACAGACTCCCTTGATCCATTAAAAAGAATTTCTTCTCCGGACCGAGAATTGTTAGCACAAGGAGCCGGAAACGTTGTAAGTGGCCTCTTGGGTGGTCTACCTATCACATCAGTCATCGTCCGCTCATCCACTAATATTTATGCTGGTGGAAAGACACGAATGTCTGGATTTTTCCATGGCGTACTTTTAATTGTGGCTGTTGTGCTTTTACCACTCTATCTGAACAAGATTCCCTTAGCTTGTTTAGCAAGTATTTTATTATACACGGGTTATAAATTAGCTCACCCAAAAGAATTCAAAAAAGTATTTGCGGAGGGTTGGAAGCAATATGTCCCCTTTTTAGTGACCGTAGCCGTCGTGGTAGGTGTCGATTTATTGTGGGGAATATTCGTAGGAACCTTGGTAGGTTTAGCATTTGTAGTCATTACGAATTACTCTTCCGTATTTACAGTTTTCAAAAATGGCAATGAAATATTAATTAAATTCCAGAAAGATGTGACATTCTTGCATAAAATGCAGCTGAAGGAAACCTTGCGAAAAATACCTGCAGGCGCAGAGGTGTATATCGACACTACCAAAGTACACTTTATGGACCACGATATTAACTTACTCATACAGGAGTTTATCAGTACAGCACAAGAGCGCGGCATCGAAGTCGACCTTAAAAAGAAATAAGATGAAAGAATATAAAAAATTACTGCTCAGCAATAAAGCTTGGGCGAGTGAACGTCTAGAATTAGACCCTACTTATTTCGATAATTTATCGAAAGAACAAAACCCCTTATTTTTATGGATTGGATGCGCAGACAGTCGGGTTCCTGCGGAGGAAATCACGCATGCAGATCCAGGCGACATTTTTGTGCACCGTAATGTGGCCAATATGGTGGTACATACGGACATCAATTTACTATCTGTATTACAATACGCGGTAGAAGTATTGGAGGTTAAGCACATTATCGTTTGTGGCCACTACAACTGTGGTGGAGTAAAGGCGGCGATGACGAACCACGACTTTGGATTAATCAACAAGTGGCTACGTAATATCAAAGAGGTATACGAGAAGCACTATACGGACTTACACGAAATTGCGGATGAGACGGCGCGATTCAATCGCTTAGTTGAACTCAATGTGGCGGAGCAGATTCAGAATTTGGCCAAAACCACCATCGTTCAAAAGGCCTGGGAGAAGCGACAATTCCCGCATTTACACGGCTGGGTGTTTGATATTCACCATGGCGAAATCAAGGAGGTATTAAATATCAACGCGGGCGAATGGACAAGTCCCGTTTTTCATTACGATTTTTAACAAAAAAAAGGGGGCCGCTGCGCGGCCCCCTTTTTTTTCCTATCTAATCGACTAAACCGTCGTCTTAATCTTCAATTCATCTAACTGCGCTTGCGCTAGTGGAGATGGTGAATCGATCATCACGTCGCGCCCAGCGTTGTTCTTAGGGAAAGCGATATAATCACGAATCGAATCTGTTCCTCCGAACAAAGAACAAAGACGGTCAAAACCAAAGGCTAATCCACCATGCGGCGGCGCCCCATATTCAAAGGCGTCTAATAAGAATCCGAATTGCGCTTGTGCTTCCTCTGGAGTGAATCCAAGGACTTCGAACATTTTTGATTGCAGGTCTTTTTGGAAGATACGAATCGAACCTCCTCCTACTTCTACACCATTCACGACTAAATCGTAAGCGTTTGCGCGAACCTTGCCGAATTCTCCGGCTAACATCAATGGAATATCCTCTGGCTTAGGGCTCGTGAACGGATGGTGCATCGCAAACCAGCGATCTTCTTCTTCACCGTACTCTAATAATGGGAAATCCACTACCCAGTGTACTTTGTAATTATTCGGATCACGTAATCCCATACGCGTTCCCATTTCTAAACGAAGTTCGTTCAATTGCTTACGCACTTTATCTCCGTCTCCTGAAAGCACCAAGATCAAGTCGCCAGGCGCTGCGTTAAACGCTGCAGCCCAAGTCGCTAAATCAGCTTCTGAGTAGAATTTATCTACAGATGATTTCACTACGCCGTCCGCTTGAACGCGCGCGTAAATCAATCCTTTCGCACCAATTTGTGGGCGACGAACGAAATCAGTTAATTCATCGATTTGCTTGCGGGTGTATTCCGCTGCGCCTTTTACGCAGATACCTACCACCGTGTTCGCTGCATCGAAAACTTGGAAATCTTTGCCAGACGTCAAATCCACGCCCTCGCCTTTCAATTCCACGAATTTCATATCGAAACGAATGTCTGGCTTATCTGAACCGTAGTATTTCATCGCGTCCGCATAGGTCATGCGAGGCACTTGACCGATGTCGAGGCCTTTTACGTTTTGGAACAAATGACGAATCAATCCCTCAAACATATTCAGGATATCTTCTTGCTCCACGAAGGACATTTCACAGTCGATTTGAGTAAATTCTGGCTGGCGATCAGCGCGCAAATCTTCGTCACGGAAACACTTCACAATTTGGTAGTAACGGTCAAAACCAGATACCATCAATAATTGCTTAAAGGTTTGTGGAGATTGCGGTAAGGCATAAAATTCACCTGGATTCATTCGAGATGGCACGACGAAATCACGCGCACCCTCTGGCGTTGATTTAATTAAAACGGGTGTTTCCACCTCAATAAAATCTTGCTTATCTAAGTAATTACGCACTTCGCGGCCCACGTGGTGGCGCAATTGCAAACTCTCGCGAATGGGGTTACGACGCAAATCTAAATAACGGTATTTCATACGGATATCATCGCCGCCGTCTGTCTCGTCTTCGATCAAGAATGGAGGCAATTTCGCCGGATTCAATACGCGCAATTCTTTTACTTTGATTTCGATGTCGCCGGTAGGCATTTTGTCGTTTTTCGACAAACGCTCTACCACGATTCCCTTCGCTTCTACGACGAATTCACGGCCTAATCCTCTCGCTAATGCCAAAGCCTCCGCAGACGATTTCCCCTCCTCTAACATCAATTGAGTGACCCCGTAACGATCCCGAAGATCCACCCAAATCATCCCCCCTTTATCTCGTGAACGCTGAACCCAGCCACAAAGAGTTACCTCGGTGCCCGCGTGTTCGATGCGCAATTCGCCATTTGTATGTGTACGTAGCATAGAAAATATTAAAATTCGGGCAAAATTACGGAAAAGAGCAGGGAGAGAAAAACATTTAGGGCTTTATTCTTTTTTACTTAATTTTGAATTATGTCAAAAATTGGGATTGTTGGATCAGGTATGGGTAGTTTGGGCTTTGCCATTCGCAGCGCGGTGGCGGGCCACCAAGTCACCGTTTTCGAAGCGAATTCCTATCCAGGAGGCAAATTAGCCCAAATCGAAACCAACGGATTCCGTTTTGACGCCGGGCCCTCTCTTTTCACGATGCCGCATTTAGTGGACGAACTGTTCACGCTGGCAGTCAAAAATCCCCGCGATTATTTCAGCTACGAACGATTGCCGGAGATTTGCCGCTACTTTTGGGAAGACGGCACACGATTACAAACGAATGCAGCGCCTGCAGAAACAGCCACGGCGATTGCTTCGGAACTGGGCGAATCGGAGGAGAACGTTGCGCGTTTTTTACGCGAGATCGGAGAAAACTACCATATCATTAGCGAGCTATTTCTTGACAATTCATTGCATTCCCTATCGACCTGGACGGGACCTAAAGCCCTCAAAGGCTACCTGAATATCCCACGTCTTGGTTTGTTTAACACCATGCACCGCGCACATGCGAAGCGTTTTAAGAACCCGAAAACGGTCCAGCTTTTTGACCGCTACGCCACCTACAACGGCTCGGATCCTTACCAAACTCCGGCGACTTTATCAATCATTCCTCATTTGGAATACAACATAGGCGCCTTTTTCCCCAAAGGCGGTATCATCAGCATCCCTCGGGCGCTGCACCGCCTCGCCGAAGAACTGGGTGTGGTCTTTCACTTCAACGAGAAAGTGTCCCGCATCACCACCGAAATTCATACTGCGACCGGAATAGAGACTGAAAAAGGAAATTATACCTTTGACTACATTGCTTGTAATGCGGACATTCGCCCGAGTTACACAAAACTCCTTGCACAGGAACCGCAACCGAAAAAGCTTTTAAATCAACCTAAATCCAGCTCAGGCATCATATTCTACTGGGGAATGGACCGCAGCTTCGACGAATTAGGGGTACACAACATCTTCTTCACAGACGATTATCAGGGCGAATTCAAGGCCATCTTCGAAAACCAAACCATCAACGACGACCCTACCATTTACCTACATATTTCTTCGAAAGTAGAGAAATCAGATGCTCCAGCAGGTGGCGAAAACTGGTTCATCTTGATGAATGTTCCCGCGAACGAGGGACAGGATTGGGATGCGCTAGTGGAAAAGATGAGAAAAAATGTGATCGAGAAACTTTCGAGAAATTTAGGCGTAGACATCGAAAAACACATCGTCGCCGAAGACCTATTAGACCCGCGCAGCATCGAGGCGAGAACTTCGTCAGCCGGGGGTGCGCTTTACGGAAATGCGTCGAACAACCGATTCGCAGCCTTTTTACGCCACCCAAATTATCGGAAGGCAATCAAAAACTTGTATTGGGTCGGCGGCAGCGTGCATCCCGGCGGAGGAATTCCGCTTTGTTTATCTTCAGCAAAAATTGCGGCGAAGCTTTTTGCAGAAAATGCGTAATTTCGCCCATTCATTTCTATACAATTATGATTCAAAGACCACAAACCCTTTTCTTAGCCCTAGCGATCATTGGCAATGCCGTCGCGACATCGGGCATTTCTATTTGGCAAAAAATAGGTACTTCAGGCCAGAAAGCAGAGCTTTTCTCAAACCAATGGCAATTATTCCAAAACGGAAAAGAAGTAGCCGCGCACAGTAATATCGCGATTGCCCTTTTAGTGACCTTATCAACGGTTATCACGTTAGTGACAATTTTCTCTTTCAAAAACCGGATGCGTCAAATGATGCTGGGCCTAGTCAATTCGCTGGTTTTAGCGGGAGCGATGGGCTATGCTTTTTGGGTGATTTTCAAAGAGGCGATGCCTACCTTTGAACCGGAAATTCAGGGAAAATATGGCTACGGATTCTATGCCTTAGTAGTTTCACTGCTGGCGAATATGATTGCGAACCGCCTCATCCGCAAGGACGAGATGCTGGTGCAATCGTCGAACCGGATGCGCTAAATTTTAGACGATACCCTCTTTCAACAGGTCGTGGAGATGTACAAATCCCACGGCCTTTTTATTTGCCGTCACCACCAGCTGAGTGATATTTTTGCTTTGCATGATCGCCAAAGCCTCCGTCGCAAATGCCTCCGCCTCAATCGTCTTCGGTGTGGTATTCATCATGTCTGCTAACACTATCGCAGACCAATCTTTCGAGTTTTCCAAAGTACGGCGAACGTCGCCATCCGTAATGATTCCGGCTAATTCTCCTTGCGCATCCAATACTGCCGTTGCACCTAGGCGCTTCGAGGAAATTTCGTGGATTGCTTCCTGAATGGAGGACGTGTGGGAGATGGCTGGGAATTCGTGAGTGGGATAAATATCGCCCACTTTTAAATAAAGGCGTTTGCCGAGGGCGCCGCCTGGATGGTATTTGGCAAAATCCTGTGCCGTAAATCCTTTGCATTCTAACAAACAAACCGCTAACGCATCGCCTAAAGCCAAAGCCACCGTCGTCGATGTCGTAGGTGCCAGATTCAACAAATCCGCCTCCTGCTCCGCCAAAGCATGTAATATATAATCCGATTGCTGGCCTAGATACGAGTTCTTGTTCGAAACCATGGCAATCAATTTCACCTGCAATCGCTTGATCAAAGGCACTAACACCTTAATCTCTGGCGTATCGCCTGACTTCGAAATACAAATCACCGCATCGCCGTCCTGAATCATCCCTAAATCCCCGTGAATCGCGTCCGCCGCGTGCATAAATAAAGCAGGCGTTCCGGTAGAGTTCATCGTTGCCACAATTTTCTGGGCAATAATGGCCGATTTACCGATTCCCGTGAAGACAATGCGCCCCGGGATGCTCAACAAATGTTCTACACAAGCCTCAAAATCCGAATTAATTCCGGCGCTCACTTGCAGAATGGCCTCTGCTTCCTGTGTCAAAACTTTTTTTGCTGTGGATTGGATATTTTTGCTTAATTTCAATGTTAGAAGAATTTGTAGGGCAAAGATAAGTAGAAGCCCGCAGAATCTAATCATCGCCGAAACAACCCATTAATCAAATTATGCCCCATCCAATGACCATCGATAGCTTAAAGGAACAGCTAAAAAAAACCTTTGGATTTAGCCAATTTCGGGGTGAACAAGAAGCCATTATCCTCAACACGATTCAAGGCAAAAACAGTTTTGTTTTAATGCCTACTGGTGCTGGCAAGTCGCTTTGCTATCAATTACCGGCGATTGTGATGGAAGGAACGGCGATTGTCATCTCGCCATTGATTGCGTTGATGAAGAATCAAGTGGATCAAATGGTGGCTTTTGGCATCAATGCTCAATTCTTAAATTCCTCTTTAACCCGTGCTGAAATCAACCGGGTAAAAGCCGAGGTGATCTCTGGAGCCGTGAAATTATTGTACATCGCCCCAGAATCGCTGAATAAACAAGAGAACCTGAACTTCTTAAAACAGGCTAAAATCTCCTTTGTCGCGATCGACGAGGCACATTGTATCTCCGAATGGGGTCACGATTTTAGACCGGAATACCGCAAGATTCGCACTATCATCGAAAGCATCGATGAGAAAATGCCTATCATCGCCTTAACGGCGACGGCAACTCCTAAAGTACAAATCGACATCCAAAAGACCCTAAATCTGGAAGATGCCACCGTTTTCAAATCCTCTTTCAACCGCAAAAATCTCTACTACGAGATCCGCTCTAAAAAAGATATTGATAAGCAATTAATCCGTTTCATTAAGTCGCACAACGGCAAGGCGGGGATTATTTATTGCCTTTCGAGAAAGCGGGTGGAGGAAATTGCAGAATTATTGCACGTGAATAGCGTGAAGGCCCTTCCCTACCACGCCGGTTTAGAGCCGCAGGTACGCATGTCGAACCAAGAGGCTTTCTTGAATGAGGAAGTGGATGTGATGGTGGCGACGATTGCTTTTGGAATGGGAATCGATAAACCGGATGTCCGTTTTGTGATTCACTACGATGCCCCTAAGTCATTGGAGGGTTATTACCAGGAAACAGGTCGCGCAGGTCGTGATGGTTTAGATGGAACGTGTATCTTATTTTACACTTACGATGACATCCTGAAATTAGACAAGTTTAATAAAGATAAGGCTGTGACAGAAAAAGAGAATGCTAAAATTCTCTTGTCTGAAATGGTCTACTATACGAATTTAGGCGTTTGCCGCCGCAAGCAATTGCTCCACTATTTTGGGGAGCACATGGCGGAAAACTGTGGTTTCTGCGACAATTGTATGCACCCTACGCCCACGTTTAAGGCGGAAGAAGAGGTTAGCCTCGTATTGAAAGCGGCGCAACAAACCGGCGAGCAATTCGATGCGGAGCATATCGCGGACTTTTTGGAAGGCAAATCAAATTCTTTCATTACGAGCCACGAACAGGAGAAATTATCCCTGTTTGGCGCAGGAAAAACAGTTTCTTGGATTTCCCCAGAGGTAGACGAAGAGGAGGATGATGACGAGGATGAAGATGGAGATGAGGATGCGCCTAAAAAGCCAAAAATGCGCAAAACGGCCTCGAAACCGGTGCCAATTGAAGACGAAAAGTCCCCATGGATTTCCTTTATCAAGCAAATGGCTATTTTCGGGCTATTGGATAAGGACATCGAAAACTATGGCGTTCTTCGCTTAAGTGAGGCTGGCCAGGCCTTCTTGAAAGAATCATTCCCGGTCACTTTTTATAAAGACCACGATTACGAAAAAGAGGCAGAGCCAGCTGAAAATGAGGATGAAGGTGCTGCTTTAGGGGCCAAAGCCTATGATGACGCCCTCTTTGACATTCTCAAAACCCTCCGTAAGAAGATTGCGAAGGAGAAAAATTTACCGCCGTATGTGATTTTCCAAGATCCTTCTTTGGAAGAAATGGCGACCACTTATCCGACTACCCAGGACGAAATGGCCCAAATCAACGGCGTAGGTATGGGTAAAGTCGTGAAATTCGGTAAGCCTTTCCTTGATGTGATTAATCGCTACGTAGAAGAAAACGAAATCGAGACGGCAAAAGAAGTAGTGGTAAAATCGACCGTTAACAAGTCCAAAATCAAGATTTACATCATTCAGCAAGTCGATCGCAAAATCGATTTAGACCTGATCGCCGAGCAAAAAGAGGTGAGTATGGCGGAATTGATCGAAGAGATAGAAACGATTTGCTTCTCGGGCACAAAATTGAACCTCGATTATTACATTAATCAGGTGATGGAACTAGATAAACAAGAGGAAATCTACGAATACTTCATGTCCGCGGACACGGATGACATCGCAGAAGCCTTAGAAAACTGTGAAATTGAAGATGTGACGGAGGAAGAACTTCGTTTAATGCGCATTAAATTTTTGAGTGAATTAGCCAATTAATAAGTATATGAACGTTTTAATATTAGGTGCTGGAGGCCGTGAACACGCATTTTCTTGGAAGATTAGCCAAAGCCCTATCCTAGGTAATTTATACATTGCTCCGGGTAATCCGGGAACCGCACAATGCGGCACCAATTTAGCGATCGGCGTGACCGATTTTGAAGGAATCGCTGCGGCGATTCGCACACACGACATTGGTTTAGTGGTCGTGGGTCCAGAAGAGCCTTTGGTAAAAGGAGTGCGTGATTTCATCGAATCTCAGGCTGATCTGAAACACGTAGGAATTGTAGGTCCAGGCGCTGAAGGTGCCCAAATTGAAGGCAGCAAAGACTTCTCGAAGAATTTCATGCACAAATACGGCGTGCCTACGGCTGCATCGCAAACCTTTACGAAGGATACGATTGCAGAAGGCTTAGCCTATTTACAAACACAATCTTTACCCATCGTTTTGAAAGCAGACGGCTTAGCGGCAGGAAAAGGGGTTATTATCGCGTTGACGTTAGCAGAAGCTGAGACGGCTTTGAATGAAATGTTATTAGATGCGAAGTTTGGAGATGCAAGTTCGAAAGTCGTAATCGAGCAATTCCTTCGGGGGATCGAATTATCCGTTTTCGTGTTAACCGATGGTGAAAACTACGTGGTGTTACCAGAGGCGAAAGACTACAAACGCATTGGAGAAAACGATGAAGGCTTGAATACCGGAGGTATGGGAGCTGTTTCTCCTGTTCCATTCGCGAATGCGAAGTTCATGGAAGTGGTGAAACAAAAGGTCATCGAACCGACTATTAAAGGCTTAAAAGCGGAAAATATAGACTATAAAGGATTCATCTTCATTGGTTTAATGAACCACGAAGGAGAGCCTTATGTCATCGAATACAATGCACGAATGGGGGATCCGGAAACGGAGGTGGTTTTACCTAGAATCGAATCAGATTTCCTATCTTTGCTAATTGCAGCTTCCAATGGTACGCTGAGCGAACAAAAAATTTCTATTTTGGACCAATACGCTGTGACGACGATGTTAGTCGCAGGCGGTTATCCAGAGGAATACCGCAAAGGTGATGTGTTAACGGGAGTAGAAAAAGTGGAAGACGCGATCGTTTTCCACGCAGGAACGACGTCAAAAGACGGCGATATTATTACTAGCGGTGGCCGTGTTATGGCACTGACTGGAACTTCAAATACCTTGGAGAGAGCAATCCAAAAATCACAAAAGGCTGCTCAAACCATTCAATTTGAAGGTAAAAACTTTAGAAGAGACATCGGATTAGATGTATTAAGATATGGCGTGTAAATCATGTTCCAGTGGGTCCTGCGGATCTCCCAGCGCAAGCGGAGAGGTAAAAGGCTGTCAAAGTAATGGCGGTTGCGGCTCAGGTGGTTGCAATAAAATGAACGTTTTTGACTGGTTATCAGACTTAGACGTCCCTTCTTTTCAACGCTACCACATCGTGGAAGTGAAGTTCAAAGGAGGCAGAAAAGAGTATTTCCGCAACGTAGATCAATTAGAACTACATACGGGAGACTCGGTGATGGTCGACTCTAGCAGTGGAACTCAGCTAGGTATTGTTTCCTTACAAGGGGAACTCGTTCGTCTTCAATTGCTGAAGAAGAATATCAAAGACGACGATAAGGTCAAAAACATTTTCCGTTTAGCGACAGAAAAAGACATCGAAAAGCACGAGCAATCGATGGCGCGTGACCTACCTACGATGTACCGTGGACGCCAAATTATAAGCGACTTAAAGCTGAATATGAAGCTTTCGGATGTCGAATTTCAAACGGATGGTTCTAAAGCGATCTTCTATTATTCATCAGAAGACCGCGTCGATTTCCGCGAACTAATCAAGTTACTGGCAACTGAATTCAAGATTCGTGTCGAAATGAAACAGATTTCCCTTCGTCAAGAGGCGGGAAGATTAGGTGGAATCGGGGTTTGTGGACGTGAATTATGTTGCTCAACCTGGTTATCGGATTTCAAAAACGTAACTACCTCAGCAGCTCGTTACCAAAACCTTTCATTGAATCCAGTCAAATTAAGTGGCCAATGTGGTCGTTTAAAATGCTGTTTAAACTACGAGTTAGAGACTTATATGGATGCACTAAAGAGCATTCCTACCATTGAGGGTCGTTTAAAAACCAAACGCGGTGAGGCCATCTTGCAGAAGACGGATATTTTCAAGCGAATGATGTGGTTTGGTATTGTGGGCGAAGAGGCTATCTGGATTCCAGTGAGCTGCGATCGCGTCGCAGAAATTGTTGATTTAAATAAGAAAGGGATTATTCCGGAGTCGTTTGAAGATCTAAATCCAGATGCTCCAGCCGTTGAAAAACCTACCTTATCTGAGCTAAATTCTGATTTAGAGCGGATGGATAAGAAATACGGTGGAATGAAATCGGGTAATCGGAATAACCGCAAACCTGGGGGAAACCGAGAGGGTGGAAATCGCGGACCTCGTCCAGAAGGTCAGAATAGAGGACCTCGTCCTGAACGTGGGCCGAGACCAGAAGGTGAGAATCGTGGACCACGCCCACCGAGACCAGAAGGCGAGAATCGTGGACCACGTCCGGAAGGACAAGATCGTGGGCCTCGTCCGGAACGTGGACCAAGACCTCCAAGACCAGAAGGCGAAAACCGCGGACCGCGTCCTGAAGGACAGAACAGAGGACCGCGTCCTGAAGGACAAAATCGTCCAGAAGGATCGACTCCAGCGGCCGATGGTGGAACAGCCACACCGAAACCGTTCAAGAAGAAAAAGAAATTCAAACCAAGACCTCCGAGAGATGGTGCAGCGCCTACCCCTGAAGCTTAGCCTTGGATTCATTTTCCTGTTTGAGCTGATATTCTTTGCCTGCAGTGATTCGAATGTGGTTATTGACGACACTTCGAGCTTTCCTGAGTCAGGCTGGATACAAAAACAACCTGTGCGTTTTAATGTAGAAGTGGCGGATTCTGTGGGCAGTTATGTGGCTTATGTGGTGGTGCGCCAAAACAATGCCTATCCGTTCTATAACTTATATTTCAGCCCGAGTATTCTAGATGCCAAAGGGACAACCATACAAAAAGGTTTAGCTGAAGCAATCTTATACGACCCTAAAACGGGGAAGCCGAAAGGCGCCGGTTTTGGCGATATTTATGAGAAAAAATTCCTCGTTTATCCGAATTTGAAGTTTCCCAAACCAGGTAAATACCAAATTCAGGTAGCGCAATCGATGCGAGTAGATACGCTGGCGGGGATGGTTTCGTTTGGACTAATTGTGGAAAAAAACGAGAGAAAATAATAGTATGGCAAAAATTGACGACATCGATAAAAAGATCCTCGCATTTCTGCACGAAGACGCCTTTCTTTCGAACAAAGAAATGGCCGCTCGTCTAGGAATGAGTGCGACGCCTATCCACGAACGCATCAAGCGGATGGAAAAAGAGGGCGTGATCACGGGTTATCGAGCGATGATCAATCCTGCCAAACTAGGAAAAACTTTAACCGTTTTCTGTGACATCTCCCTGAAAGAGCACGCGGCAGACTATTTGAAGCAATTTGAACAAGATGTGATGCAGTTAGTCGAAGTGCAAGAATGTTATTGCGTTTCAGGACACAGTGATTTTTTGTTGAAAATCGTGGTCGCAGATATGGATGAATACCGCGAATTTATTTTGCACAAACTCGCTAGTATTAAAAACATCGGCAACGCTCAAAGTCATTTCGTGATGAATGAAGTAGAGAATGAGCAGTTTATGCCTTGGATTTCGAATTCTTTAACCAATTAAGCCTATAAGTTAGGGTAATCCTTTCCTTGGATTTGATTACCTTAGTATGAAAACCTATTACTATGAATAAAATTACAAAGACGCTTCTGTCGGTTTTGACCATTGCCTTGATCTTGGGTTTGGCCTTTTATCCGAAAATCAAAAAGACTTTTTTCTCAGCTGAAACGAAAGAGAAAGGAAAAGAAAAAAGTGGCCCGGGAGGTAAAGGAGGCAAGACAGCCGTGGTCGTTACGGTGGTTAAATCGACTCGTTTGGATGATATGATCAATTCAACTGGTTCTATTTTGCCAAATGAAGAGGTAGACATTCGCTCCGAAATCGCTGGACGTATTATTGCATTGAACATCAAAGAAGGCGATGTGGTAGCCAAAGGAACGGTTTTACTTCGCATCAATGACGATGATTTACAAGCACGTCTTCGCAAACTAGGATACAATAAGAAATTAGCGGAAGACAATGAGGCTCGCCAAAAGGTCCTTCTTCAAAAAGAAGCCATTTCGCAACGCGAGTATGATATTGCGGTCAACTCGGTGAATACCATTTCAGCCGATATTGAAGACCTAAAAGCGCAAATCTTGAAAACAACTATTCGCGCACCTTTTGCTGGCAGAATTGGTTTCCGTTATGTGAGTTTAGGAAGTTATATTTCCCCAAGTACGCAAATTGCTACTTTGACGAACACGAATCCGGCGAAAATCGAATTTGCAATTCCGGCGAAATACGCCACCCAAGTGAAAAACGGTGGCACTATCGAATTCATGACCGAGAACGAGGAAAAAACCTATATCGGCCGAGTGTATGCGATTGATCCGAAGATTGATCCTCAAACTAGAACCTTACAAATCCGAGCTCAAGCACCTAATCCAGGTAATGAATTGGTTCCAGGGGCTTTCGCAAAAGTGAATTTGATCCTGAAGACAAAAGGTTCAGCGATCTTAATTCCAACAGAGGCTGTTATTCCAGAAGCAAAAGGTAGTAAAGTTTATGTAGTGAAAAATGGTCATTCTGTCTCCACCAAGGTTACATTAGGAACACGCGGTGACAAGACAGTTGAGATCTTAGACGGATTAGCAATTGGAGACACCCTCATTACCAACGGTATCATCCAAGTGAAACCTGATGGCGAAGTAGAAATTAAAGAAGTCGTAAAATAAACTAGCTATGGCATCTTTTTCAGAGATTAGTATAAAAAGACCGGTACTTTCGATTGTGATGTCTATCACGATCATCGTATTTGGTATCATCGGATATACCTACTTAGGGGTTCGTGAATATCCATCGGTGGATCCGCCTGTTGTAAACGTACAAACGTCTTACACTGGAGCAAATGCTGATATTATTGAATCCCAAATCACCGAGCCTTTAGAGGAATCGATTAACGGTATCGCCGGTATTCGTACCCTTTCTAGTTCTAGCCGCGATGGCCGTTCAAGTATCACGGTCGAATTTGATCTTTCGGTCAATATCGAGGATGCGGCGAACGACGTGCGTGACCGCGTATCTCGTGCGATGGGACAATTACCTAAAGACGTGGATCCTCCCATCGTAGCAAAAGCCGATGCAGATGCGAACCCGATTTACAATATTAACGTGTTCTCGGCTACTCGAAATTTATTATCCTTAAACGAATTAGCCACCCGAAATATTAAGGAGAAATTCCAAACGATTCCGGGCGTTAGTTCCGTGCAATTGTGGGGAGAGCAGAAATACGCGATGCGTTTGCACATCGATCCGGAACGCTTAGCTTCTTTCCGTTTGACGGCACCGGATATCGTTAATGCGTTAGCGAAACAAAATATCGAGTTGCCTTCCGGAAGTATCGAAGGAGCGAACACGGAATTAACCGTGAGAACGCAAGGTCGTATGACCACAGAGGATGATTTCAATAATTTGATCATCAAAGAAGAAGGTGATCGCTCGGTAAAATTCTCTGATGTAGGTAGAGCAGAACTATCACCAGAGAATAACAAAACCTTCTTTAAGCGGGATTTGAAGCCGATGATTTCCATCGCTGTGATTCCTCAACCCGGTTCGAACCAAATCCAAATCGTAGATGCCATCCACAAGAAAGTGGAGCAAATTCGCTTGACTTTGCCGGCGGATGTGGAGATGAAAGAAGGTTTTGACAATACACGTTACGTGCGTAAATCGATCGAAGAGGTGGAGGAAACCATCTTCACCGCGATTTTATTGGTAACGATTATCATCTTCTTGTTCTTGCGTGATTGGAGATCGACGATCATTCCATTGACGGCCATTCCGGTCAGTTTGATTGGGGTGTTCTTCTTTATGTATTTAGCGGGATTCTCTATCAACGTATTGACGCTATTAGGTATCGTGCTTTCCATCGGACTTGTGGTGGATGATGCGATTGTGGTTTTAGAGAATATTTACACCAAAATCGAAGAGGGACTCAGCCCCTGGGAAGCGGCCGTAGAAGGATCGAAAGAGATCTATTTTGCCGTTATTTCGACGACCGTTACACTCGCAGCCGTATTCTTACCAGTGATTTTCTTGCAAGGTATTACGGGACGTTTATTCCGGGAGTTCGGGATTGTGGTAGCGGGATCCGTGATTATTTCTGCCTTCGTTTCGTTGACTTTAACCCCTATGTTGAGCTCCCGTTTATTGAAGGGAAGTCACACAAAACCTTGGTTCTATACGGTGACAGAGCCTTTCTTTGTGGCTTTGACGAAAGGATACGAAGATTCCTTGGCTGCCTTTATTAAAATTCGCTGGATGGCTTGGGTGATTATGTTCTCCTTGTTTGGCATTATTTATGCCCTATTTAAATTCGAAGCGATTCCATCAGAATTAGCTCCTTTAGAAGACAGAGGCGGCTTGCGTGTGAACGCAGTGGCTCCAGAAGGCGCGACTTTTGAGTATATGTTGAATTATACGGATGAGATGGCGAAGTTCTTGATGACGGACATTCCGGCGCACGAACGCTATGCCGTTTACTCGATTACCTCCCCTCCTTTTGGGAATGGTGGTTCGAATACTGGAAGTATGCGCGTGATTTTATCCGATCCGGAAGGGCGTAGAACACAGCAGCAAATTGCGGATGAGCTTCAACCGAAGATCAAGAAATTCACTGGTGCACGTGCTACCTTGATCCAAGAGCCCACTCTTTCTACTGGACAACGAGGGGGTGGTGGTTTGCCGGTAGCATTCGTCATTCAAGCCTCGACTTTTGAGAGTTTGAAGAAGAACATTCCGTTATTTATGGCCAAAGTGAGGGAGAGTTCGAAGTTCGAAATGGCAGACGTGAACTTGAAGTTTACCAAGCCAGAATTGCGCCTTGAGATCAACCGTGATAAAGCCCAAAACCTTGGTGTTTCCATCCAAGATGTAGCGACGACTTTGCAATTAGGCCTTTCGGGTAGACGTTTTGGTTACTTCGTGATGGACGGAAAACAATACCAAATCATCGGTCAAATCGACCGTCCGATGCGGAATGATGTGTCCGACTTGAAGTCTCTGTATGTGAAAAATAACCGTGGGGATTTGATCCAATTGGATAACCTGGTGAAGATCACGGAACAAAGTACACCTCCACAACTCTTCCGTTACAACCGCTATGTCGCTGCAACCGTAACGGCGCAGATGGCGAAAGGGGTGACTTTAGGAGAAGCCTTGAACGAGATGGATAAGCTAGCGAAAGAGACCTTCGACGTTTCCTTCTCTACCGCTTATGATGGCCAAAGTAAGGAATTCAAAGAGTCTAGCTCTTCCCTACTCTTCGCCTTCGCCCTAGCGATTTTATTGATCTACTTGATTCTTTCGGCCCAGTTTGAAAGTTTCATCGATCCATTCATCATCTTGTTTACCGTTCCTTTGGCGGTGGCAGGAGCCTTATTAACGCTTTGGGACTTCAGCCAAACCCTGAACATCTTCTCGCAAATCGGTATCATCGTCCTCATCGGTCTCGTGACCAAGAATGGTATCTTGATCGTAGAATTTGCAAACCAACGCAAAGAATCGGGATCAGAGAAAATTAAGGCGGTACAAGAGGCGGCAGTTGCTCGTTTTCGCCCTATCATTATGACTTCGCTTTGTACGATTTTAGGTATTTTACCGATCGCCTTGGCTTTAGGTTCAGGATCTCAAAGTAGAGTTTCAATGGGTATCGCCGTTGTAGGTGGTATGTTATTCTCTACTACGCTGACCTTGTATATCATTCCAGCGATTTACAGTTATTTATCGAGTAACCGCAAACCAGTTCATGCCGAATAAAGAAATTTGGATGCAACGCGCCTTTGACCTAGCCTTATTAGGCTCAGGGCGCGTTGCTCCTAATCCTTTAGTAGGTTGTGTGATTGTCATAGACGACCGCATCCTAGGCGAAGGTTATCACCAACAATATGGTGGGCCTCATGCAGAAGTAAATGCGATACGTTCTTGCTCGGAATCGGTAGAAGGCGCGACGGCCTATGTGACTTTAGAGCCTTGCTCCCATTTTGGAAAAACACCTCCTTGTGCAGATTTACTCATTCAGTCCGGCATCGCCACGGTCTACATCGCAAACCTAGATCCTAATCCGCTCGTAGCAGGAAAAGGTGTCGAGAAACTGGAAGCCGCAGGCATTACTTGCCACATCGGATTACTAGCAGAAAAAGGAGAATGGATAAACCGCCACTTCTTTACCTTTCACCGACTGAAAAGGCCCTATCTTACCTTCAAATACGCGGTTAGTGCCGATGGCTTTATAGCTGAACCTTCGGGTGTGCCTGTTCAGCTATCGAACGAATTATCCGCTATTCGCGTACATCAAATGCGCGCTGAGCATCCAGGAATTTTAGTAGGGGTCCAAACCATCATTAATGATGATCCTTCACTTACTACTCGATTAGTAGCGGGGACGAATCCGGTTCGCATCGTGATAGATCCTTTCCACAGAATTCCTTCCTCCGCTAAAGTCTTAACAGATGGAGGAGAAACAATCATCTTACGTTCATCAGCGGAAGTAGCCGCCCTACCTCTTCAATCGATCCTAGTCGAAGGTGGCGCGAAAACGATGGAAATGTTATTTGCGGATGGACTGGTGGATGAGCTTTGGAAAATTAGAAGCGCCAAAACACTTGATGAAGGAATACCTGAACCTAAACTGCCAGTAAAATGGCGTGCTATTGACTACTTAGGTGACGATACTTGGTTTAAAGGAATCCTAAAACCTGCCCTAGCAAGTACATATTCAAACCTAAAATAATCGCGGTTATCACCCATACAATTCCTTGCAAAAGCGCGGAATTAGCAAATTTCCCCATCTTCTGTTTATCCCCAGTGAATAAGACCAGCGGAATCACGGCGAAGCTCAATTGCATCGATAAAACAACTTGAGAGAAAACCAACAACTCCCCAATCTTCGATTCCCCGTAGATCCAGGTGATAAAGAAGGCCGGAATGATGGCGATTAATCGGGTAATCAAACGTCTTAGCCAAGGGGCAATACGCAGATCGAGGAATCCCTCCATCACGATTTGTCCGGCTAAGGTTCCTGTCAACGTGGCATTTTGGCCTGATGCTAATAGGGCGACCGCAAACAAAATACTCGCTAATTTACTCCCTAATACCGGGTCTAATAACTGATACGCATCTCGGATATCGGCCACGTGTTTCAGGTTATTTCCGTGAAAAGCAGCCGCGGCTAAAATCAATATCCCGGCATTAATGAAAAAGGCGAATCCTAATGAGATCGTGGAATCCCAAGTGGCGTATTTGATGGCTTTTTCTTTATCCTCATCCGTATCTTTGATGGCACGCGTTTGGACTATACTCGAATGGAGATATAAATTATGAGGCATCACCGTTGCTCCTAGAATACCAATGGCTACGTAAAGTTGACTTGGATTCATCACCACCGAAGTCTGCGGAATTAGTCCACCCAAAATCCCTGAAATGGAGGGCTGAGAGATGAAGAGCTCGTAGGCAAAACAACAAACGATGACAATCAAAAGAGATAAGACGATGGATTCGATGACTTTGAATCCTTTGTTTTGGAAATACAGTATTAGGAACACATCTAAAATCGTGATGACGATACCTGCTAAAATGGGAATCCCAAACAATAATTGAAGCGCTAACGCTGACCCAATAACCTCCGCTAAATCACAGGCAGCAATCGCTAGCTCACAGACCAACCACAGAAAAATCGCTACCGGCTTCGAAAACGCATCGCCACATGCTTGGGCTAAATCACGCCCTGAGGCAACGCCTAATTTCAAGGCTAGATGCTGCAAGACAATTGCGAAAATACTCGAGACAAGAATCACAGACAATAAAGTATAGCCGAAAGAGGCTCCGCCTGCTAAATCAGTCGCCCAGTTGCCTGGATCCATATAACCTACTGCTACTAAAAAGCCAGGTCCCATAAAAGCACGTAAATTCTGCCAAAAACCTTTCCCCGCTGGCACAGGAATCGTGCCAAACACTTCGGATAAGGATTTCATTTTAGGACTAGAACGCCACGGACTCGACATAATTCAGAATTTTATCAAATTTAAAAATAATTTTTAGATTAACCTAAAAAATAAATTTACTACCTTTACTCTATGGCCATTTCATTCACCGAAGAAAACTACTTAAAAGTCATTCACCGCCTCTCGGAGGCTACTTCGGATGACATTTCTACGAACGCGGTAGCGGAATTGATGCAGACAAAAGCGGCATCGGTAACGGATATGTTGCGTAAACTAGCCGAAAAAGGCTGGGTGAATTACCAAAAATACCAAGGTGTACGTTTAAGTGCGGAGGGCGAGAAAATTGCGTTATCGATTGTGCGCAAGCACCGACTTTGGGAAGTATTCTTAGTGGACAAAATGGGATTCAACTGGGACGAGGTGCACGAAATAGCTGAACAGCTCGAACACATTGAATCGGACCAATTAGTCAATAAATTAGATGAATACCTAGGCTTCCCTAAAACGGATCCTCACGGTGATCCCATTCCGAACAAGGAGGGAATTCTACCCGAACTAGCCTATTCCCATTTATCCGACATCAAGGCAGCAAAAACCTGTAAATTGATGGGGGTGGCACAGGATTCGGCGGTCTTCTTGCAACTGTTGACCAAATTGAATTTGAGTTTAGGAGCAAAACTGGACATCCAGGAGATCAACGAATTCGATCGATCGATCTTCGTTTCCATCAACGACGCTGCGCCCATCTTCATTAGTCATGAAGTGGCGAAAAACATTCTCGTTAAAATCTAGCTTAATAAATCAAGTACCTCGTCTTCGCTTAAGGCGCGTAAAATACTCTCGTCAGATGTGACTAACTCTGAGGCTAAATCCTTTTTGCGTTGTTGCAAGGCAAGGATCTTCTCTTCCACCGTTTCTTTAGAGATAAACTTGTAGGTGAATACGGTTTTCTTTTGGCCGATTCGGTGCGCACGGTCGATCGCCTGTGCTTCTGCCGCTGGATTCCACCACGGATCTAATAGGAAGACATAATCCGCCGCGGTAAGGTTTAGACCTACCCCACCCGCTTTTAGGGATATCAGGAAAACGGATTGGCCATCATCCTTTTGGAAACTTTCGACTTGACCCTTCCGGTCTACCGTACTACCATCGAGGTAGGCATACGGAATTCCGCGTTCTTCTAGAGCGGCTTTAATCAAGTTCAAATGCTGAACGAATTGACTAAAGATTAACACTTTGTGATGCTGCTCTAAGACCGTTTCTAGTTTTTCTAATACGGCCTCCATCTTACCTGAATCTCCTGTATAACCCTCTTCGCACAACGATGGGTGATTCGCAAGCTGACGTAATTTCGTCAAACCCTGTAACACAGAGAAGCGCGATTTCTGCAAGCCTTCGTCCTTAATTTGCTTCAACAACACGTCACGGTAGAACGATTTCGTCTTGTCATACAAGCGCTCTTGTTCCTCCGTCATCGAGCAATAGGTCACCGATTCCATTTTTTCTGGTAAATCAGCAGCTACTTGACGCTTCTCACGACGCAATAAATAGGGCTTGATTAGGAAATAAAGACGTTTTTTCTTCTCCATATCCGCCTTCTTCTCAATAGGCAATTGGAAATGGTCTTTGAAATAACGTTGCGTACCGAGTAGACCACTGTTCACGAAATTCATTTGGGACCAAAGATCCATCGTCGAATTCTCCAGCGGAGTTCCCGTCATTACGAGACGGAATTTCGCGTTTAATTTTTGAACTGCTTTGGTAATATTCGCTAACGGATTCTTAATCGCCTGCGACTCATCTAAAATCACATACGAGAATGCCTGCTTTTCGAACCATTCGATGTCCGAGCGGACCATCCCGAAGGAGCATAGAATCAAATCAACTTTCCCGATTTGTGCCTGTAATTTCTCCCTTTGAGGTCCGCTGTAGACTAAAACGCGTAACTGTGGAGTAAACTTCTTCGCCTCCATCTCCCAGTTATACAACAGGGAAGTAGGCATCACGAGCAAGGTAGGCAAAGTCTCGCCTTGCTCTTTCAAGCTCTGCAATAAACAAAGCGTCTGAACAGTTTTACCCAGACCCATATCATCGGCTAAACAAGCGCCTAGACCTGCCGTCTGACGTGTACGCATCCAACGGTAGCCTTCTAATTGATACGGACGCAAGGTGCCTTTGAAGTTCTTGGGCACTGGATATTCCTTCGCTTCGAGCGCTAAATCGTTTATCGTTTTAGCTCTTAATGCGGTTTTGACTAAATCTTGGTTCTCCCATTCCTGCACTAACTGGTAATGCTGGCGACGCAAGAACACGCCTTCTTCTCCGGGACGCGTCTCGGAGAAGTAGAAAAGGTCTTGGTAATCGTGGAACCAGTTGTCTGGAATCATCGCGATGGAACCGTCTGGCAAATGGAATTCTTTCTTCTTTTGTAAGATCAGCTGGCGAATTTTCAGGAAAGGGATTTGGAACTCCCCAAACGAAATCACCGCCTGAATATCAAACCAGTCTAGCTTTTCGCCAATGCGAATCTTGATTTCTGGCTTTCCTAAGAAATAGCGTGGCGCTTGGCCATCGCCTTTAAATTGAACGACAAAACCCGCCTGATCCAGCGCTTCTTTGTTCGCTGTTAACCATTGAACCGCATCCCCGCGTTGCATGAAGGCGCGGCCATCGTTTTCCATCTTCAACCCTAAGGTCTTCAGTTGTTGGAAGGCACGCTTTTCCTTGACGTGGGAGCGCATAATTTTTTGGAAAGCATAACTATCCCCTTTCTTTTCGAAAAGGACATTTGCCTCAGATGATAAGCCATCCCAAGGGAAGCGGTTATTGCCGTATTGGAAGGATAGCACGAAGTTCCAGCGATCCGCTGCTTCTAAGGCTGCCTTCTTTTTCAAGGTCTCTTCGTCCTCTATTTTAGGCGCTGTGGGGCCATAAGAAAGTAAAAATTGAACCGGCTTTTCGGTATTAGTGATCTCGAAACCTTTCGGATGGACAGGGTAACGGGCCACCATCGCCTTCACGAATTTGCGGAAGTAATCCTCCTCCATATTTTTCGGAATCGCGACAAACTTCTTGTTCAAAAAAGGGCGCAATTTCTTGCCCTCTAGTTCTGGATTGAAGTGGTATAGTTTTTGGTTCATCAGCATCCAAGCCGGCTCATCACATAATACGACTGCGTCTTTGTACTGGAACTCTAATTTATTGCCTAAGTATTTTAAGGTAGGAAAATAGTGGGTGTTCTCTTCATTACGCATAAAGTGGAACAAGACGTCCACGGCCTCCGCCTCGATTTGCACGGATTGACGCATCGGATTTCCATCATTCCCCATAATGAAAAGCGTCTTATCCGGACAAATTAAACCAAAAATTTGGCCTCTTTTCTTCTCAATTACGGACATCACTGCCTCTTGAATCTCCTTCTCTCCTTTTTCCGCATCCCAGGTCTTTAAAAAGAATTCCTCCATCGTCTTGCGCTTAGAGGTGTTGAACTTTTCAAAAACTGCCACCGGCTTCATACTCTCAATCAAACCCACCGCCGTGCGATCGCGATCGTCTAGAGCGTGTTCAAATTCATGGAAATTCCGGGAAGTAAGCGTTTGGTACTCCCAAGTCAATTGCCCCTTCTCATTTAATTGCACCACAAAGACGTCGAATAAATATCCGAGGCATTCGTGAGACAACAAAGAATAAACAACCTGGAAAGGTTTGTTAGGGGAGATTTTCATTTTAAAAACAACCGATTTCTCGGATTACAAGAGTCAAACCTTTAAAATTAAGGTTTTTTTCTCAATTGCAAGCAAGCCCAGTTGTTTTTTGATGCTTGCGCGATAAAATTAAGTTGCTGCTTTTCAGCGGATTCCAATAAAAGTGGAACATCTTCGGTGTAAAAACCACTTAAGAAAAGTAATCCGCCGGGCTTGATGCGCGTGGCATATTCGGCCATTTCTGCCAACAGAATATTACGATTGATATTCGCTAAAAGCACATCATATCGCGTGTCGTCTTCATCAGCAATCGTGCCTAATCCAAAAGGAATTTCGGCACAATCATTCAGTCCCGCATTCTCAATCGAATTCTCCACCGACCATTCATCGATATCGAATCCACGGACAAATCCAGCTCCTCGCTTCTTAGCCACAAAAGCTA
Organism: Aquirufa lenticrescens; assembly: GCF_019916085.1. Classification (NCBI taxonomy): domain Bacteria; kingdom Pseudomonadati; phylum Bacteroidota; class Cytophagia; order Cytophagales; family Flectobacillaceae; genus Aquirufa; species Aquirufa lenticrescens. Next base: position 956,483 of record NZ_CP049834.1, read on the forward strand.
ACAAACCTGTGCCTGTTCCGGCATCTAGCACACTTTTACCGGTCAAATCCACATCGAACAAAGCCTTCGTCATCAACGAAGTCGTTTCGTGGTGGCCAGTGCCAAACGACATTTTGGGATTAATCACCACCTCCATCTGAAATCCAGGTTCAGAGGGGTGAAAACTCGCCCGAATCAAAACCAAATCATCAATTCGAATGGGATCGTAATTACTTTCCCATACCTCATTCCAGTTTTGCTTCTCGATGCGATTCGTCTCAAAGGTATCCAAGCCATATCGGGACATAATTTCCGTTAAAGCCACTTCAGAAAAATCAACTTCGGGACAATAGGCTACCACACCGTTATCTGCCTCTTCAAAAATATCGAATTGAATTTCGCCTAGCTCAGCGACTAAAATATCAGACAGCTCAGGACTGGCTGTAATTTTCACTTGAATAGTAGACATAAATTAATTAGATGGAGGAGTATTTTTCTTTCCGAAAACAGAAATGCCGATGTAACGCTTTGGCTGTAATCTAAAATCAAGCAGCAGCTTGTCTAGATCCACGAGCGTTTTGTTTAGACCTAGGTAAAGGCTATCGTTCTTAATTAATTTACCCGCGGTACCTTCCCCGCGTTCTAAACCTTGCACAATCTTTCTTAGCGAAATCACGGTTGCATCCACCTCTTTCAAGGTCTTGCCTATCTTCAAGGCATTCAAGGAATCAGCCACCGTATTAAACTTCGTTAACAAAGGGCGCAATTGCTTTTCTGTTTCCATTAAGTCCGAAGACAAGGTTTTCATATTCGCAGAAATCTGCGCTATGTTCGCCCGGTTATCGGTCACAATACCATTTACGGATCCGTTAATGTTAGAAACCGTTTCATTCGACGTTTTCAATAACGTGTTTAAATACGTTCCTGTATTATCAAATTTATTGGAGATCTGACGGAAGGAAACAAGCAACGAATCCGCATTGGCGATAACTGGAATGGCACGCTCTTTTAACAAGGCCGTTACCCCTACCTCCGTTTCGCCTTTTAAGAAGGAATCCTCTGGTAAGTTACCCTTTCCTTCTAATCGCAATCGAATGATTTTACCCCCTAATAAAGCGCCATCAGAAAGTACGGCCACCGTTTTATCAGGGATGACAATGTCCTGGCTAAATCGCAGGGTCACTAGAATTTTGTTGCCTTTAGATGGCTGAATCTCCACTTTCTTCACCTTCCCCACTTCGATTCCGTTCACCATTACCTGGTTAGAAACCATCAATCCATCCACATTTTCGTATTCTACGTAGTAGATTCGAGCCGTAGAGAATACGTCATTTCCCTTTAGAAAATTAAACCCGAAATAGAGGATTAAGAAGGCTAACAATGCCAAAAACCCTACTTTTAATTCATTGCTTTTGAACATCGTATCTATTTTTCGATTTCTTCTTTGTACGCTTTAAACGCCGTAGCAATCGCTGTGGCTACCTCGTTCTGTCCTTTTTCGGAAGCTAAATAATTCTCTTCCTCCGGGTTTGTTAAAAATCCCGTCTCTACTAATACACTGGGCATCGCCGTGCGCCAGATCACTAGGAATCCAGCTTGCTTCACCCCAAAACTCTTTCTTTGATACGTTTTCGAAAATTGCTCCTCTACCTTCGATGCAAATTTTACCGAGCTCGCCATGAAGGCACTTTGGTAATTCGCCATCATAATGTGCGCTAAAGGAGAATTGGGATCGAAACCATCATAGGTCTTTTGGTAATCCTTCTCTTGCAAGATTACGGAGTTTTCTCGCTTCGCTACGTTCAAATTGCCGTCCGTTTTATGCAAACCCATCGTGTAGGTTTCTGTACCGTAGGCATTCTTATTGACCGCCGCATTGCAATGCACGGAGATAAATAAATCCGCTTTGTTGCGATTTGCGATATTAGCCCGCTCATTTAATTCGATAAACGTGTCAGTATCACGGGTATAAATAATCTTCAAGTCTGGATGCGCCGCTTTCAGCTTTTTACCCACTTCTAAGATGATTTTTAAGGTCACGATTCCTTCGTGAGAACCCTTAGGGCCTGAACAGCCTGGGTCTTTTCCACCGTGGCCAGCATCTAGGCAAACGACTTTTATTCGATTCTTAATGTCTCCCTTTTGAAAGCCGCTAGGCGTCCAAGCTGTCAGCAATAAACCCAGCGCAAAAAATAAACCGATAGATTTTATCTGATTAAACATTATTTTCTAATTGTTACACGTTGATAACAAGCAAAGATGTAATTTTGTAGGCTTGTATGTAATAAGTACAAATATAATTTTTAAATTCCATTTGGTAAAGAAATCCACATATTACCTTTTTATTACCCTGCTTGTCCTTTTTGCTTCTCTCATTGAGGTAAAAGCGCAGCGAGTAATCTCGACGGATACTTTACAAAAATCCATTCCTAAAGACACGGCCGCTGATTTAGAGACTACCGTTTTCTATTCTGCCGTAGACTCTACGATTTTAGATGCAGACAAGCAAGTCGTGAATTTGTATGGGGGTGCCAAAGTCAAGTACGGTGAAATCTCCCTCGAAGCGAACTACATCCGCCTGGATTGGGCAAAAAATGAGGTTTACGCTATAGGCACGAAGGATACACTTACTCAAAAAATGATCGGATTACCTGTCTTTTTACAGGGAAGCGATAAATACGATTCAGACGAAATACGCTATAATTTTAAGACCAAACGAGCCGTCATTAAAGGCATCGTAACACAACAAGGCGAAGGATTTGTACAGGGCAAAAATGTCAAAAAAGACGAAGAGGAGAACCTCTATATCCGAAATGCCATCTACACCACTTGTAATTTAACGCATCCCCATTTTCACATCAAAGCTAGTAAGATCAAAGTCGTGGGCAAAAAAGAGATCATCTCGGGGCCTTTTCACTTTGAGTTAAATGACATTCCTTTGCCTATTGGCTTGCCTTTTGGATTCTTCCCTTATTCCCAGCCAAAAGAGGCCGGAAAATCAGGAATCATTATGCCCACTTATGGCGAGGAGCCGAATGGACGCGGTTTCTATTTGCGAGAAGGCGGGTATTATTGGGCGGCGAGTGAAAACATTGGGATTCGTTTTACCGGCCAAATCTACTCTAAAGGTGGCTGGGGTCTAGGTGCAAATTCACAGTACAATAAACGCTATCGCTACACGGGGAGCTTTAATTTAGCCTTTAATCGCAACAGCAATGGCGATGAATTTGATCCTACGAAAAGAACCGATTTCGCCTTGCAATGGTCGCATTCCCCCCGCAGTGTGGGCAACTCTAGTTTCTCGGCGTCCGTAAACATCGCATCGAATTCGTATAACCAATACAACTCTTTCAATACGCAGCAATACTTGTCTAATACGATTGGATCGTCCGTGCAGTATTCACGCAATTTTGGCCAAACAGTCCGCACCAGTATCAACTTACGGATTAACCAAAACACGAGTACACGCGTTTTTGATGCGGGAACAGACTTTAACTTTGGTCTAAACCAAATACAACCTTTCAAAAAGAAAAACTCGCTGGGTGATCGCTTCATCGATCAATTCCGTATTGGTTTGGACTTCTCTGGAGGTATTTCAATGACCAACCAAGTGGGCGATCCATACACGCGTTATGAGTTCGATGTGTATCCAAGGTCGTCTAATTCCTTGCGTGGAACGATTCAGAAGCCTTTTATTCCAATAGGAGCAGATGACGTACCTGCCGGAGTTATACCGGTGGATGCCAGCACGCTGCCAATTTTATGGGAGAAAGCACAGACGAAATTCAATTACAGCATTCCGTTAGCTTTGCCTAATTTGAAGCTTACGAAGCACATTAACCTAACGCCTGGTGTTTCTTGGTCTGGTAATATGTACACCCGTTCCTACAAGTACACCTACGTGGCGGCGGATTCAACGGTACGCATCGATACGGTGGGCGGCTTGCCTAAATTCAATTCTCAGATCGCTTTTTCAGCTAGTATGAATACGCGTTTATTTGGGACCTTGCGTTTCAAAAAAGGACGATTAGAGGCCATTCGCCATACGTTAGTACCTTCAGTTAGCTTGAGCTATACGCCGGATTATTCGGATCCGAGTTTTGGGTATTACCAAGATGTCAGAATCAACAACCGGAAATTCATCAATGCGGAGGGGAAAGAACAAATCGGTGATATTCGCCGCATCAGCACCTTCGACCCTCGCACCATGAGTTATGGGGGAGCCTCTGGGGCGATTTCTTTTGGCTTCCAAAATACCCTCGAAGCCAAGTTGAAGACGAAATCAGATACCGCCAGCGTGCTGACAGAGAAGGTCCGCATCTTAGATAACTTTGGCCTAAACGGAAGTTATAATTTACTGGCCAAGGAATATGCCCTATCAAATATCGGATTCAACCTGGCGTCACGTGTGAAAGATTTTGATATCAATATGGGTGGTAGCTTTGACCCCTATTTGTATGTGGCCGATCCGCTATTCTTTGACATCGGACGCAGAACGCCAGACTATATGTTTAGCCAAGGGGCGGGTTTAGCGCGCTTACAAGGATTTAATTTCTCGATTGGACGTCGTTTCTCCGCTGGAAAACCGAAGCCAAAAGAGAACAAGAATGCCAGTGAGGCTCAAATGAATCAAATCAACCGAAACCTGGACGACTATGTCGACTGGAATGTGCCTTGGAACTTCTCGTTCTCCTACCAATACAGTATGAATAAAACGGGTTTAGCCTCGCCTCAAAATATCAGCGGCCTAAGCTTCCAAGGGGACTTAAGTCTTTCCGAAAAGTGGAAATTCTCCGTAACATCTGGCTTTGACTTTAAGTACAAAGGCTTGACTTACACGAATATGTCCGTGCACCGCGACCTGCATTGCTGGGAAATGAACTTCAACTGGACGCCTATCGCGAGCCCATTTTATGGACGCGCGAGTAACTATTCCTTTGACCTTCGCGTAAAATCTACACTCTTACAGGACTTAAAACTGTCTCGCAGACGTAGTTTCTACGACAAAGGCGGATTCTAGTTCAATTTAGACTTGAACGCCTTTAAGAACTTATCCATCTTAGGTTTGATGACGATTTGGCAATAAGGCTCCGTCCCATTTTCGTTGAAATAGTTCTGGTGGTAATCCTCCGCCACATAAAATTCAGATGCCGCTGTAATTTCCGTTACAATCGGATTAGGGAAAACGTGTTGCGCATTCAACTTTTGCTTCCAAGCCTCCGCTTCTTTCTGTTGTTCCGGTGTATGAAAAAATACCGCGCTACGGTATTGCGTGCCTGTGTCGGCTCCTTGTCTATTTAAAGTGGTAGGATCATGTGTTTGCCAAAAAATCTCCAACAACGTCGCCACATCCACTTCCTTCGGGTCATAGGCTAACTGACAGACTTCAGCGTGCCCTGTAAGCCCCGAACAAACTTCACGATACGTCGGATTCTTGATCTTCCCACCCATATAGCCAGAAGTAACTGACTTCACCCCTTTCACGCGTTGAAAAACGGCCTCCACACACCAGAAGCATCCCGCTCCAAACGTAATTTTATCTAATTTCTGATCCATCTTAGTTGTTTGATTTTTTAAACCTGCTTCCTTTTTCTCACCGGCACTTCCGCATGAAAAATGAAAAGCGCTCGTGATGATACTCAACACAATTACCGTAATTTTCGAGATCTTTTTCATCTTATTGTTTTTTAGCACTAATTTCGCTTCCCAAATTACCTAATTTTCGTTCAAACTTGAAACAAACCTGGAAAGCCGCCTTTACTGACCGCACCTTTGCGCTACAGTTCGTAACCGCCTTAGCTGTGTTCCTTATATTCCCGTTTAAAGCGGATGATTATTTCCAATGGATTCAATTGCGAGAAGGCATCCAATGGAACGATCCCTTACTAAACGCGATTCCGGCCCTAAATGTTTCCTATCCCATTTTTGGAATCATTTATTTATCCGTCATTTACTTGTTGTATCGGCTATTGCAGGATCCTAAAAGATTCGTTTGGTTTGCGTGGGCCTTTAATTTGGAGACTGGATTTCGATTTATAACCATCTATTTAGTCGCCTTAAATCCTCCTGTAGGCTTAGTCGATTTACACGATCCATTAGCGGAGTTTTTTATCTATGGCGAAAACATGGCCATTACGAAAGATCTCTTCTTCTCTGGCCACACGGCGACTATGGTTTTTGTTTGCTTTTTCTTACCCACCACAAAGGAAAGACGCATCGCTATTGCCCTTAGTCTGGTATTAGTTAGCTTATTATTGATTCAGCATGTGCATTATAGCATAGACGTGGCTGCAGCGCCACTATTTACGCTAGCGGCCATCTGGATCGTCAAGAAGGCAGGAATTAATTAAGACGATTTTTTCTTGTCTAAGGTCTCAAACACCGAATTGTTTGATTTGTACTCTGGAATAATTTCCTTGATTTTGGCCACAATCGAATTGTTCGTACCACTCGATAATAAGTGATTCAAATCATTCGTAGCCACTTCCATGTAAGCGTAAGAAGGCGTATTAACTTCAGCAATTAAGATCTTAGGATGGTGAGTAGGAAGCGTGTTCTCGTCGTTATTCAATAACTCCTCATACAACTTCTCACCTGGGCGCAATCCGGTGTAGCGGATTTCAATATCTTTATCGACACGTAAACCGCTCAACGTAATCATCTTCTTCGCTAGGTCAATAATCTTCACAGATTCTCCCATATCAAAGACAAACACTTCACCCCCTTGTCCCATTGTGGCAGCCTCTAAAACGAGTTCACAAGCCTCTGGAATGGTCATAAAGTAGCGGGTAATTTCTGGGTGAGTCACCGTCACTGGGCCACCACGCTCAATTTGCTTTTTGAACAAAGGGATGACAGAACCATTAGACCCTAATACATTTCCAAAGCGGGTCGCAATAAACTTCGTCTTCACACCTTCCAGCTGGTTCATGGACTGCGTATACATCTCAGCTAAACGCTTCGTCGCTCCCATGACATTCGTCGGATTTACGGCCTTATCCGTAGAAACCATCACAAATTTCTCAACACCTACTTCAGCCGCTAATTCAGATAAAATTCGGGTACCGATTACATTCGTCTTAATCGCCTCGTATGGATTGTTCTCCATCAATGGAACGTGCTTGTAGGCCGCCGCGTGGAAAATAATATCAGGACGATGATTCTTGAAAATCTTACTTATGCGGCGCGTATCAGACACGTCTGCTACATTCACAATTAACTGCACATTCGTAGGCACCTTACCGGCTAATTCATATTCTAAATCATACAAGGCCGATTCCGCTTGGTCTACTAACACTAATTTAGCAGGGAAATAAGCAATCAATTGTCGAACAATTTCGCTACCAATAGATCCCGCAGCACCCGTAACTAGGATTACCTTGCCAGAAATCTCTTCGCCTATGCGCTTGTTATTCATTTGAATCACCTCACGACCTAATAGATCTTCGATCTTCACGTTGTGAATTTGGTTCATCGCAAACTCCCCTTCTACCCACTTATCAACTGGAGGAAGTGCTTTTACCACCACTCCGCGATCTAAGAAAATATCTGAAATCTTGCGCTTCGATTTAGCCGACATATTATTGATGGCCATAATTACCTCTAAGCCATCATTTGAACCTACGAACTTATCCAATACTTCTGGTAAGCTATATACTTTAATACCTTCGATGGTTTTGCCAATTTTGGACTCATTATCGTCGATAAAACCGAGAATCTTATAGTTTGTGCTGCGGTCCGTTTGGAACACATTCTTTGTCAACATTCCCGTATAACCTGCACCATAAATCAATACCCCGATTGTAGGCTTAAATTGATTAATGAAGGATTCATAGAAGCTCTTCACAAAGAAGCGAAGAATGACCATCCAAAACAGACAAATGAAAAAGTCAATGATAAGGATGGAAGCGGATAAATTAAAGACGTGCTCGAAGCCTAAAGTATTCCTGATGACTCCTGAAATTAAAACGGCACTAAAAGTCCCCGTAAATACGGCTTTTAAGATCAATATAGCATCTTCAATACTCGTGTGGCGAATAATTCCCGCATAAGATTGAAAATACAAAAAGGCTAACAGACGTAAGCCTAAAACAAAAATCAATTGAGACGCGAACACCGAGAAATCAATTTCCGGTAATTGGAAATTCATTCGTAAAAGTGTGGCAATAGAAAACGAGAAGATGACGATTAAGGAGTCAAAGACTAAAACGAGCCATCTCGAGAGAAAGCGATTAGAATATTTCCGGATGAAGGAAGACTTTGTCATTTTACTAAATCTTGGAATGTTAGCCAAAAAAAAGGTAGGCAATTACCAACATTCAAAATTACAAATTAAATCACGAAAGTAGTCCAAAATTTATCAAACGGCGTAAAATGTAGACGAACGGATTATTGTTTCCCGAACCCCGGGGCCGTTAAGTCGACGATTGCATCCGATTTCATCACCATTACTCTTTCGTTACCGATGTTCGTCATATATCCGATCGCAGTCACATCAGCGATCTTCTCTATTTTAGGGAAATCCTCCTGAGAAACAGTAAATACTAATTCGTAATCCTCTCCTCCATTCAAGGCAGCGGTCAAAGGACTCACATTAAATTCCGTTGCGGCCAGGTACGTTTCATCATCAATCGGAATATTTTTTTCAAAAATACGGGCGCCTAAACCAGAGGCATTGCACAAATGAATGATTTCTGAGGCTAATCCATCCGAACAATCGATCATCGACGTAGGAACCACGCCTAATTCTCTCAACTCGTGGATAATATCGAAACGAGCCATCGGTTTCAGCTGACGCAATACGACATAGCTTTTGCCCTCTAATTCCGGTTTCATATCTGGATTAGATAAGAATACCTGTTTTTCTCTTTCCAACGAATGTAAGCCCATCAACGCTGCGCCTAAATCACCTGAAACACAAAGAACATCATTTGGCTTCGAAGTGCCGCGCTGTACTAATTTATCCGCCTCCACCACTCCCGTAGCAGTCATTGAAATAATCAAACCTTGCGGACTAGAAGTCGTGTCTCCTCCCACTAAATCTACTTTGTATTCCTCACAGGCTAAACGAATCCCTTCATAAAGCGCGTCTACAGATTCCACCGAGAAGCGATTACTTAAGCCTAAACCAATCGTGATTTGAGCTGGAATGGCGTTCATCGCCGCGATGTCAGAAAGAACTACAGAGACGACTTTAAAACCTAAATGCTGCAACGGAGTATAACCTAGGTCAAAATGAACACCCTCGATGAATAATTCGGTGGTAGTGACTACCTTATTTCCTTTGGGATCCAAAACCGCGGTATCATCTCCAATGCCCAAGTCAGTCCAGGCTTGTTTTTCTGTAAACTGAGAAGCAATATGCTTGATTAAACCAAACTCACCAATTTCCCCTATTTCTGTTCTCTTTTCCATATAACACAAAAAGCCGCCACGAGGACGGCTTTACTAAAATCTATTCTTATTAAGGATTAACTAGGGCTAACTTTACGATAGCGCTACTTGCTTTAACGTAAGCAGTCGATTGTTGTAGACTTAAACCAGTAGCTGTAGGTGTTGCTAAAATCGTGTAGATAATAGTCCCTCCTGTTCCTGTAGGTGCACCTTCAGCACTCGTCAAACCACTTAATGTAAGGGATAAGCCATCCGATGCAACGCTATAAGTTCCTGTAAATATTTTTCCATCAAATTCTGTTAAGGTCACAGATCCTGCAGTAGATAAATCTAATTTGTATTGAGAATAGCCTTGTACCACGTTAGAGGAACTAGACTTATCGTATTTCGTTACGCCATCCCATTGGGCAGAACTAACTGTCCAAACCTTCTTAACCAAAGTCGCCACGCTCACTGTAGGAGTAGGAGGAGTGGGCGTAGGAGTAGGTGCCGGATCTCCGCCACCGCTACAAGCTAGCACGGAAATAGTCAATAATACTAAAATGAACTGCTTCATATTCAATTGTTTTGCGATGTAAAATTAAAAATCTTTCTGAAAAAAAGGCGGGTTTGGCCCTTTTTATTTAGCTTCGTGTAAAATATGAAGACATATACGCGCGGACAGTTAGCCCTTCGAAATGGGCAAGACAAGCCTGAGATTTGGGTCGCCTTTCAGGGGCTCATTTACGATATGACGGAGTCCAAATTGTGGAAAAATGGCAAACATTACGAACATTGGGCGGGGCAGGATTTAACTCCTGAACTAGCTGATGCGCCACATTCCGAGCATGTCTTTGAAAAATTTACCCCCATCGGAATCTTAGCTTAGCATGATATTAATCGTTGAAAGTGGTTCGACTAAAACAGCCTGGAGACTGATCAAGGATCCAGCTTCTGCTTATGAAAGTTTTAGCAGTGCGGGTATTAATCCCTACTACCAAAATACGGCCGAGATTACGGCTGCGCAGCAATCGGTTTTAGCAGGATTTAAAGATTTTCCCATACAAGCCATCTATTATTATGGCACCGGGGTGACAGGCGAGGCACAATGCGAAGTGATTGCTGCCGCCTTTCGACCTTTTTTCCCTAGCACTTGTTCGCTTGAAATACAGAACGACCTCATTGCGGCCGCGAGATCGCTTTGTGGGAAAGAGGCTGGCATTGCGTGCATTTTAGGAACGGGATCGAATTCCGGTTATTGGGATGGCGGGCGCATTTCGGCGCAAATTCCTCCACTGGGATTTTGGTTAGGTGACGAAGGCAGTGGTGGGCATTTAGGCAAATTATTGCTATTGAGTTATTTGCATGGCCAAATGCCCACTGAGATTCGGGCTGTTTTTGAGAAACGCTTTGGGGTAATGGATCGCTTGACCGTCTTAGATAAGGCCTACAAACAAGCCTTTCCTAATCGCTGGTTTGCCAGCTTTTCGAAATTCTTATTTGACCATCGACGAGATGCCTTTTGTTATGGTTTGATTGAGCAATCTTTTGATGCTTTTATTTCCCTCTATTTAAAACGTTATTCGGAAGCACCTGTTTTTCATTTCACCGGTTCTGTGGCATTTTACTATTCAGATATTTTAAAACAAGTGATGAAAAAAAATGGTTTACCTGTTGGACACATTAGTGAGGGACCGATGGCAGGTCTTTGCTTGTATCATAAGGGGGAATTTTGGCCATAATTTCGTAAATTGCGATATTAATAAAATGCCTAAGTCAACAAACCTAACACATTGCCTATGACATCGCACATTAAATCCATAGGGACTAAACAAAAAGCACTTCAAATCAATTTAGACCGCAGCATTTACGGTTCCTTCGCGGAAATCGGAGCAGGTCAAGATGTAGCGGCTAATTTCTTCAAAGCAGGCGGAGCATCAGGCACCATCGCTAAAACAATCTCCGCCTACGATATGGCTTTTTCGGATGCCATTTATGGCGAAGAAGCTTCCGGAAAATATGTGTGCGAGCCGCGTTTAATGAAAATGTTAAACCGCGAGTTCAAATTATTGAATGTGCGTTTAACGGAATCCGCTTCGGAGAAACGCTTCTTTGCTTTTGCAGACACGGTTTCAGCCTTAAATTTTCAAAAGACAAATGATGCCCACGGCTGGATCGGTTTACGTTTCCAATTAACACCGAACGGCGGGTTTAACGATGTCGTTATCCACGTGAATATGTTGGATAATGACAATATTTTGCAACAACAGGCATTAGGTGTAATCGGGGTAAATCTCTTGTTTGGCTGCTACCATTACCACGAAGATCCCGAGAAATTACTTTTATCTCTGTTAGACGATTTGTCCAAAGACCGGATCGAAATCGATATGATTCGCTTCGAGGGGCCGGACTTTAAAGAGGTAGACAATCGCCTAATGTCCTTGTATTTAGTGAAGCACGGGTATACGCAGGCGGCGGTTTTTGGACCGGATGGAAAGGTGATGCAGCCCTATGATGCTTTAGCAAAAAAACACATCGTAGCGGTACGTGGACGTTTCCGTCCTGTGACTAATATCTTCTCCGATATGTTGAAAAAAGGCGTCGCTCAGTTCGAGCAGGAGCCAGATGTGGATGATGATAAAATCTGTGTACTATCTGAATTAACGCTGAAAAGTTTAGAGAATGAGACCCACAAAATCGATGAGAAAGACTTCCTTGATCGGGTAGATATCTTGTGTTCTTTAGGCCAAACAGTATTGATCTCTAACTTCCACGAATACTTCAAATTAGTGGACTTCTTAAGTCAATTCTCTAAGTTAAAGATGGCTCTCGTAATGGGCATGCCTAATTTAGAATATATCTTTGAGGAGAAACATTACAAAGACGTTCCGGGTGGGATTATGAGTGCTTTTGGTTGTTTATTTGGCCAAAACATCAAATTATACCTATACCCTACCGTCGCTGAAAATGGGGCTATCGTTCAATTAAAGAACTTCGAGCCTGAGGCACATTTGAAAGGTTTGTTCCAATATCTACTGGACAATGAAAAGTTAGCCGAAATCAAAAATTACGATGAAAAGCTGATGAATATTCGTACAGATCAGGTACTTGACCTCATTCAAAGTGGAACGGATGAATGGGTTGATTATGTCCCTAAATCTGTCTCAAAATTAATTAAAGAGCATTCGCTCTTTGGCTACCAAGCCTAATAAAAAAAGCCCTGATTTCTCAGGGCTTTTTTTATTTCATTAAATCAATAAACTGATCAAATAAGTAACGAGAATCGTGTGGTCCTGGACTAGCCTCTGGGTGGTGTTGCACCGAGAATGCTTTGCGTTCTTTCACGCGTAAACCTTCGACTGTTTGGTCATTCAGGTTAATGTGCGTCAATTCTGCTTGATCAGATGCTTTCAACTCCTCCATCTTCACGGCGAAACCGTGGTTTTGAGAAGTGATTTCTGAAAGTCCCGTCACTAAGTTTTTCACTGGGTGATTCAAACCGCGGTGACCATTGTGCATTTTGTACGTAGATAAGCCTACTACTTGTGCTAAGATTTGGTGACCTAAACAAATCCCGAAAACAGGTTTGTCGCTATTCAAAAATTGCTTCACGGTATCAATCGCATAAGACATCACGGCTGGATCTCCTGGGCCATTCGAAACGAAATAACCATCTGGATTCCATGCAGCGATTTCCGCAAAGGTAGTCTTAGCAGGGAATACTTTTAAATAGCATCCGCGCTCCGCAATGTTTGATAAGATGCTTCTTTTCACTCCTAAATCTAACACCGCTACTTTGCGTTCCGCCTTCTCATCCCCTAAGAAATAGGCTTCTTGCGTACACACTTGAGATGATAATTCTAAGCCTTCCATCGATGGAATTTTATCCAAAGCGGCTTGTAAAGCTGCCTCATCAAAAATCTCCGATGAGATCAAGCAATTCATCACCCCCTTGGTACGAATGTGACGTACTAAAGCGCGCGTATCAATTCCTGAGATCCCAACAATTCCCGCATTAGCCAAATAGTCTTGCAACGAACCATCTGCCGTTTCACGCGAATGAACGCTAGCAAATTCGTTACACACCATACCGGCGATTTGGACCTTGTTCGATTCTGCCTCTTTCTCTTGCATCACACCGTAATTACCAATGTGAGCCGTCGTGTTAATAATAACCTGGCCCGCATAAGAGGGATCGGTATAAATTTCTTGATAACCCGTCATACCGGTGTTAAAACAGATCTCACCACCGTGAGTACCTATTTTTCCTAGTGCTTTCCCGTGGAATATAGTTCCGTCTTGTAATAATAAAACCGCTGGTGTGGACTCGGTAAATCTCATAAAATGCTGTTATAAAATAAGGGTCAAATGCTCATTACCTAAAAAAAGGGCTTCAACGGAAAGTTGAAGCCCTTTAAAAAAATGGAAAGAGAAAGATTAAGCGTCTTCTCCTTTTTCTTCTGTGGACTCCTCAGTTGCTGGTGCTTCTGGAGCAGCTTCTTCAGCTACTACCTCAGCTGCCGGAGCTTCTTCAACAACTTCTGCAGATGGTGCTTCAGCAGCCGCCACTGGAGCCGCAGCTTCAGTTGCTTTTGCAGCGCCACCACGACGGCTACGACGAGTTTTACCCGCTTTCTCCGCTGATGCAGCTAACATTGTTTCGTTGAAGTCAACTAATTCAATGAAGCAGATTTCTGCGTTATCACCTAAACGATTACCTAACTTGATAATACGTGTATATCCACCTGGACGATTCGCTACTTTCTCAGAAACGATAGAGAACAATTCTTTGATTGCTTCCTTATTTTGTAAATAAGAGAAAACAACACGACGATTGTTAGTACTATCTGTTTTTGACTTTGTGATCATTGGCTCTACGTATTTACGTAATTCCTTTGCCTTAGCTACAGTCGTTTGAATACGCTTGTGTAAGATCAAAGATGAAGCCATGTTTGATAACAACGCTGCTCTGTGAGAGGCTGTTCTTCCTAGGTGATTAAATTTTTTACCGTGTCTCATTGTGTTATTTCGTAAGTTAAAAGCTCTTGCGAGCTGCGGTTAGTTTACCTCGCGGCAAACCACCTATTACTTTGTTTAAATTATTAATTAATCTTCGTCTAAACGATATTTAGAAACATCCATTCCAAAGGTCAAACCTTTTTCCTCGATCAATTGCTCTAATTCAGTTAATGATTTCTTTCCGAAATTACGGAACTTCATCATATCAGAGATTTCTAATTTCGCTAATTCACCTAAAGTGCGAACGTCAGCTGATTTCAAGCAGTTGTAAGCACGAACAGATAAATCTAAGTCAGCTAATGAAGTCTTCAATAACTTGCGCATGTGAAGTAATTCCTCATCTACTACATTGTCTTCCTCTGCTTTAGGAGTTTCAAATGTCATTGTTTGATCAGAGAACAACATAAAGTGTTGGATCAAGATATACGCTGCACCTTTCAATGCATCTTCTGGGTGGATTGAACCATCCGTCTCGATATCTAAAACTAACTTCTCATAATCCGTTTTTTGCTCTACACGTGTGTTCTCAATGCTGAACTTCACATTTTTGATTGGAGTGTAGATGGCATCGATAGCGATGTGTCCGAATGGCAACTCGTTTGCGCGAGGCTCATCTGCGGCAACATAACCACGACCTTTTTCGATTACTAAATCAATTTCAACTTCTTTCGAAGAATCTAAATTGCAAATAACCAATTCAGGGTTTAAGATTTGAAAATACGGAGTAAACTTCGCGATATCACCTGCAGTGATAGCTGTTTGTCCTTTAATTTTCATAGAAACTTTGTTATCCAAAATTTCTTGTGTCTTCTTGAAACGAATTTTTTTCAAGTTCAAGATGATCTCAGATACATCTTCGTGAACGCCTTCAATGGCAGAAAATTCGTGTAACACACCAGAAATCTTAACGCTTGTTATAGCATATCCTTCTAATGAAGAAAGTAAGATTCTACGAAGTGCGTTACCAATGGTAACACCGTAACCTTTTTCGAGTGGCTTGAACTCAAATAACCCGTGGAAGTCTGTGGCTTTTTCCATCACAACTTTTTCGGGCATTTGGAATGCTAATATTGACATATTTCGTAGCTTAAAATGATACTGAAAAAACGTTATTGGTACTCTTAATAAACTCTAGTAATCTCGTTAGGAGATTACTTAGAGTATAATTCGACAATTGCTTGTTCGTTGAAGTTTTCAGGAATCTGATCTCTTTCTGGCATAGCAACAAATTTACCTACCAATTCAACACCATCCCACTCTAACCAGTTGAAGTTCTTAGGAGAACGAGCTGCTAAAGAGTTAGATACTACTTCTAGAGATTTTGATTTTGCACGAACACCTACTAATTGGCCTGGACGTAAAGAGTAAGATGGCACATTTACTACTTCGCCGTCTACAATGATGTGTTTGTGAATAACTAATTGACGCGCTGCACGACGTGTAGGAGCAATACCTAAACGATAAACCGTGTTGTCTAAACGTGCTTCACATAATTTGATCAAGTTTTCACCAGTGATCCCTGCTTTAACAGCAGCTTTGTGGAACAAGTTTTCGAATTGGCGTTCTAAAATACCGTATGTGTATTTTACTTTTTGCTTTTCTTTCAATTGCACTGCGTATTCAGAAACCTTAGAACGTTTTCCTTTACCGTGCATACCTGGTGCATAATTTTTACGAGCTAATGCTTTGCTCGGACCTAGAATTGCTTCACCGAAACGACGTGCAATCTTGGATTTGGGACCTGTGTATCTAGCCATTTTTTCTTAAAAGTCATTGGACCTCTTATGCCCAATGAAGTAATTAAATTGTGAATAAAAGCGGGGGAAAATAATTACTAATTACCCCTGCATAAAAATTATTAAACGCGACGACGTTTAGGAGGACGACATCCATTGTGAGGCATTGGCGTAATATCTTTGATGATAGAAACTTCAATTCCTGAGTTTTGGATAGTACGGATAGCAGACTCACGTCCAGCTCCTGGTCCTTTTACGAAAACCTCCGCTTTCTTCATTCCTGCTTCAACAGCTACCGCTGCGCAGTTAGATGCTGCCATCTGTGCTGCGTAAGGAGTGTTTTTCTTAGACCCACGGAAACCCATCTTTCCTGCTGATGCCCAAGAGATCACTTGACCTGCTGAGTTAGTAATGGAGATAATAATGTTGTTAAAGGAAGCTTTGATGTGTACTTGTCCGTTTTGTTCCACGACAACTACTCTCTTCTTCGCTTTATCTTTTCTTTTTGCTTGTGCCATAATTTGAAATGAAATACGAAGAGGTGTTACCCTCTAGTTATTATTTAGTTACTTTTTTCTTGTTAGCAACTGTTTTTCTACGACCCTTACGAGTACGTGAGTTGTTCTTAGTGCGTTGACCACGTAATGGAAGACCTTTACGGTGACGTAATCCACGGTAGCAACCGATGTCCATCAAACGTTTGATGTTCAATTGAACCTCAGATTTCAACTGACCTTCCGTTTTGAATTCAGCAGCGATGATCGCACGGATAGCGCTAGCCTCCGTATCGTTCCACTCACCAGCTTTCTTGTCAAACGAAACCGCAGCTTTCGTTAAAATTTTTTGAGCAGTGCTACGACCAATACCGAAAATATAAGTCAACGCAATTTCTCCTCTTTTTTTGTCGGGAATATCAACCCCTGCAATACGAGCCATATAGGTAATTAATTGTTGTTATTAATCAATTTAAAATTCTGTCGAATTATCCTTGTCTTTGTTTGAACTTAGGATTCTTCTTGTTGATTACGTAAAGCTTTCCGTGACGACGGATTACTTTGCAATCTGCACTACGTTTTTTGATAGATGCTTTAACTTTCATATTAACTGTATTTATAAAATCAAACCTTAAATTACTTGTATCTGTAAACAATTCTAGCCTTACTTAAATCATAAGGGGACATCTCTAACTTCACCTTATCTCCTGGTAAAATCTTGATGTAGTGCATCCGCATCTTGCCCGAAATGTGTGCAATGACTTGGTGCGTATTTTCCAATTCTACCCGAAACATCGCGTTCGAAAGAGCTTCCAAAATAATTCCGTCTACTTCTATCGAGGACTGTTTGGCCATAATTATTAATTTATATATTCAACAATACTGTTGATGTTTTAATCACTTCTTCAATCGGAGCGAAGGTCGTCAAAATAATGGGGCCTTCTTTCCCTACCGCAACCGTGTGTTCAAAGTGAGCACTTGGCTTGCGATCTTGTGTTCGGATAGTCCAACCATCCTTATCTACTGAGATTTGACGCTTTCCTAAGTTAATCATCGGTTCGATCGCAATGACCATTCCTTCTTTCAACTTAGCTCCTTCCCCGCGGCGGCCATAATTAGGTACCTCAGGGCTTTCGTGAAGCTTCTTACCTACTCCGTGACCCACAAGCTCTCTCACCACACCGTATCCAAAAGATTCCGTGTAAGATTGAACGGCGAAACCAATGTCGCCTACTCGTTTGCCAGGTGCGGCTTGATTCAAACCTAAATACAAGGACTCTTTCGTCCGTTGTAGCAATTGAACTACATCCTCAGCGACATTCCCTATTGCATAGGTATAAGCACTATCGGCATGGTAGCCATTTTTATAAACTCCTCCGTCTATCGAAATAATATCTCCCTCTTTCAGGATCAATTCCCCCGGTAAACCGTGAACCACAACATCGTTCACCGAAATACACAAAGAATACGCGTATTTTTGGCTTCCTACTTGGTAGTTCAAAAAGGATGGATGCGCGGCATTATCCTTAATGTATTCGTAAGCGATTTTATCAAGTGCCAAAGTACTAACTCCCGGCTGTATGGCCTTCGCAACTTCAGCGTGACATTTCCCTAGGATTTCGCCATTCTGTTGAATGATTGCTAATTCCGCGGGTGTCTTTAAATAAATCATCTTAACGATTAATCAACTCAGAGCGACCTTTCACTCGACCTGATTGCATTAAACCTTCGTACTTACGCATCAACAAATAACTTTCTATTTGTTGCAATGTATCTAATACCACACCTACCAAGATTAAAAGAGATGTTCCTCCAAAGAAAGAAGCAAATCCTCTCGTCACGCCAAACAAGTTAGCAACCGCAGGAAGAATCGCGATTAACGATAACATCACTGCACCTGGTAAAGTAATACGATCTAAAATCGTTGCAATAAATCCAGCTGTTTCTTCACCTGGTTTCACTCCTGGAACAAAACCTCCACCACGTTTCATATCATCAGAGATTTGAGTTGGGTTAATGGAGATCGCTGTGTAGAAGAATGTGAACACAATGATTAAGAACGCAAATAATAAATTGTATTGCCATGTCGTGAAATCACCGAAAGCAGAGGCAACCGAGGAAGCGAATTCTGATTTTTCAGCAAACGACTGAGCTACTAAACCTGGGATAAACATTAAAGCCTGAGCAAAGATGATAGGCATTACACCTGAAGCATTTAACTTCAAAGGAATGTACTGACGCTCACCACCTACCGCAGTTGCTTTGCTACCCACTACTTGTTTCGCATATTGAACTGGAATACGGCGAACTGCTTGAGTTACCATAATCGCACCCATTACAACGAAGAACAATGCAATAATTTCAATGATGAACATTAAAGCACCAGACATTCCACGTGAACCTGCTTCTTGTAAAATAGACGCTGGGAAACGAGAAACGATACCAATCATGATCAACATCGAGATACCGTTACCGATACCTTTATCTGTAATCTTCTCACCTAACCACATACACAACATCGTACCACCAATTAAGATAGCCACGCCATATAAGCGGAAGAACCAAGGATCTACCATAATCGCTTCAGATGGGATCGTTACTTGTAAATAAGTAAAGGCCTGAGCAGCTGTAACGAAGATCGTTAGGATACGCGTGATTTGGTTTAACTTCTTACGACCTGACTCACCGTCTTTCTGCATTTTTTGGAAATACGGAAGGGCAATGGTCAATAACTGAATCGCAATCGAAGCAGAGATGTAAGGCATGATACCCAAAGCAAACACCGAAGCATTACTTAAAGCACCGCCTGAAAAGATATTTAATAAACCGAAAAGTCCACCTTCTCCTGTTTGAGTCAACTTAGTCGCATCTACACCTGGTAAAGCGATATAAGAACCTAAACGGAAGAACGCAATGAAAAGAAGCGTATTAATAATACGGCTTCTTAACTCATCGATTGAGAAAATATGCTTGAAAGTTGTTATTAACTTGTTCATTCGATTAGAATAGAGGATTAACCAACAATTGCTTTACCACCAGCAGCTTCAATCGCAGCTTTAGCAGCACCTGAGAAACCTTTCACTGTCACTTCTAATGCTGAAGTTACTGATCCACGAGATAAGATTTTCACTAAGTCAGACTTAGATACTAAACCATTCGTATAAAGAGTTTCAAATGTAATCACCTTAGTTCCGATTGCATCAGCTAAAGCTTGCAATGTATCCAAGTTAATTGCTTTGTATTCCACACGGTTGTGGTTTTTAAAACCAAACTTAGGAACACGACGTTGTAATGGCATTTGACCACCTTCAAAACCTCTCTTACGAGAATAACCTGAACGTGATTGAGCACCTTTGTGACCACGAGCAGAAGTTCCGCCTAAACCAGAACCTTGACCACGACCAACTCTTTTTCTAACTTTTACTGAGCCTTCTGCAGGCTTTAATGACGATAATTTCATTCTAATTGGGGCTTAGCGCTGCTGTTTCCAGCAACTCGCATGTTAATTAAATATTTTCAACTACAATTAAGTGGTTTACGGCACGAATCATACCTGCAATGGCTGGATTCAATTCAACCTCAACACTCTTACGGATTTTACCTAATCCTAAAGCTGCGATCGTACGTTTTTGTACTTCTGGGCGCTTAATTGCACTTTTAACTTGAGTAATTTTAACTTTAGACATTGTATGTTCTATTAGAGAGGCTTACGCGCTCTGATTATCCATTAAATACTTTAGCAACAGAGATTCCACGTTGGAAAGCTACTGAGTGTGGAGCTCTCATCTTAACTAATGCATCGATGGTTGCCTTCACTACGTTGTGTGGGTTAGATGAACCTTTAGACTTAGCTAAGACATCATGCACACCTACTGATTCTAACACAGCACGCATCGCACCACCGGCGATCAATCCTGTACCTGGAGCAGCTGGCTTGATTAAAACGAAACCACCAGAGAATTTACCTAATTGCTCGTGAGGAACAGTGTTCTTCAACAAAGGAATTTGGAATAAGTTTTTCTTAGCGTCTTCGATACCTTTAGTGATAGCGTCCGTTACTTCGTTTGCTTTTCCTAAACCGTATCCTACGATACCAGCACCGTCACCTACGACAACGATTGCTGAGAAACTAAAACGACGACCACCTTTAACTACTTTTGCAACACGGTTGATGGCTACTACTTTCTCCTTCAACTCACCTTCGTTAACCTTTATTGGTTTTGCTTGTAAATGCGACATATCTATTTCTTAAAATTGTAAGCCACCCTCGCGAGCACCTTCAGCTAATGATTTAATTCTTCCGTGATACAAATAACCGTTACGGTCAAAAACTACCTTCTCGATTCCAGCCGCTTTCGCTTTTGCAGCGATTGCTAAACCTACTGTCTTAGCAGCTTCAATGTTGTTGTTCACTTTATCTTTTGTGTAAGATGTAGCTGAGAATAAAGTCTTACCAGCTAAATCATCTACTAATTGTGCATACAATGCAGAATTAGAACGATATACAGTTAAACGCGGACGCTCCGCTGTTCCTGCGATTTTAGCACGAATCGCACGTTTAATGCGGGTTCTGCGTAAATTTTTGGTTGTTGCCATTTGTTAACTTGTTTGTGTGGATTTCCGGCCCACGCTTATGATTTATTTTTTACCGCCCGCTTTACCAGCTTTGCGACGTACTTGCTCTCCTAAGAAACGAACACCTTTACCTTTGTATGGTTCAACTGGACGTAACGACTTGATTTTCGCAGCTACTTGACCGATTAATTGCTTATCAATCGATTTTAACGTAACCATTGGGTTCTTACCTTTCTCCATGGCAGTTGCAATAGATACTTCAGCAGGAATAGCCATGAAAATCGCGTGAGAGTAACCCAAGCTTAATTCTAAAATATTTCCTTGATTTGTGGCCTTGTAACCAACCCCGATGATTTCCAAATCTTTTTGGTAACCTTCACTCACACCCACGACCATGTTATTGATCAAAGAACGATATAAACCATGCATCGCTTTGTGACGTTTTTGTTCTGTCGGACGAGCCACAGTTAAAATACCTTCTTCGATAGTAATGATCATATCTTGATCAACTTGTTGTGACAAAGTTCCTTTAGGACCTTTCACTGTCACTAAATTACCAGCGCTCACGTCTACAGTAACTCCTGCAGGGATAGTGATAATCTTCTTTCCAATTCTTGACATTAGACTTTAATTATAGCTTAAATTCCGAGATTGCTCTCCTTTCAGCGTGAAACAATTATTAATATACGTAACAAAGTACTTCTCCACCTACGTGTAAAGTACGAGCTTCTTTATCTGTGATTACTCCCTTAGAAGTAGACAAGATAGCGATACCCAATCCGTTCAATACACGTGGTAACTCTTCAGCACCATTGTATTTACGAAGACCTGGCTTAGAGATACGAGTCAAGTTAACGATAGCAGGTTGCTTCGTAACTGAGTTGTATTTCAACGCAATTTTGATGGTTCCCTGTACGGATGAATCATCGAATTTATAGTTTGAAATGTATCCTTTATCAAAAAGTACTTTCGTAATTTCCTTTTTAATGTTGGAAGCAGGAATTTCAACTACCCTATGGCGTGCCTTCAAGGCATTTCTCAATCGGGTTAAATAATCTGCTATTGGATCTGTCATTGTTTTTAAATTTGCCGCAGGTCTTTTAAAATGGGCCTGCAAAATTACAAAAATGAATTTAATTAATCAAATATTATTACCAGCTTGATTTAGTTACACCTGGAATCAAACCATTGGATGCCATTTCACGGAACGTAACACGGCTAATACCGAACTTACGCATATATCCACGAGGACGTCCTGTTAATTTACAACGGTTGTGTAAACGTACAGGAGATGCATTTTTTGGAAGTTTATCCAATCCAACGTAATCTCCAGCTGCTTTTAAAGCTGCGCGCTTCACTGCATATTTTGCAACTGCTGCTTCGCGTTTTCTTTCTCTTGCTTTTACTGACTCTTTAGCCATTTTGTAAAAATTTAAAGGTTTTTATGAAAGCCTAAAGGGCTATTTATTTTTTTTGATTTGCAAAAGGCATTCCAACCGCTGCTAATAAAGCATAAGCTTCTTCATCTGTTCCGGCAGTCGTCACAAACGTGATGTCCATACCAGAGATTTTGCTTACTTTATCGATTGAAATTTCAGGGAAGATAATTTGCTCTTTCACCCCTAAAGTATAATTTCCACGACCATCAAATCCTTTTTCAGAGATTCCTTTAAAGTCACGAACACGTGCTAAAGAAACTGTTGTTAAACGATCTAAGAATTCGTACATCTTATCTCCACGTAACGTTACTTTCACACCGATAGGCATATCTTCACGTAACTTAAAGTTCGAGATAGCTTTCTTAGAGATCGTAGCTACCGCCTTTTGACCAGCGATTTGTGTAATTTCTTCGATAGCGATATCAATTAATTTCTTGTCCGACACCGCGGCTCCTACACCCTTATTGATTACGATTTTAGTAATCTTAGGCACTTGCATGATAGACTTGTACTGAAACTTTTCTTTTAAGCTTGGTACAACCTCCTTAACAAAACGTTCTTTTAATCTAGGTACTGCCATTGTAGTATATTTTGTGGATTTCCGACCCACGGTTAAGTTCTAATTATGCGATAAATTTACCTGTCGCTTTTGAATAGCGTTGTAATTTACCTTTCTCGTTCAATTTACGACCTGTACGTACAGGCTTTCCATTTTCTACTACCATTAGGTTAGAGATGTGGATTGAACCCTCACGCTTTTCGATTCCTCCTTGAGGATTAGCTGCAGATGGCTTAACGTGCTTTGTCTGCAAGTTAGCTCCTTCTACGATTGCACGAGATTTTTCAACGATCACTTGAGTGATAACACCTGTTTTGCCTTTCGCATTACCTGCGATCACTTGAACAGTATCTCCTTTTTTAACGTGCAATTTTGCTGGTTTACTTGTATTTTTTTCCATTGTATGATTATTAAATTGGGTTCACCCAATATCTCATCTAATTATAAAACTTCAGGGGCTAGGGAAACAATTTTCATGAATCCTGCATCACGCAACTCACGCGCAACTGGCCCGAAAATACGAGTTCCTCTCGGCTCATCATTTGCGTTTAATAAAACGGCTGCGTTATCTTCGAAACGAATATATGAACCATCTTTACGACGAATTTCTTTCTTCACACGAACAACTACTGCTCTTGAAACGGTTCCTTTCTTCATATTAGAAGAAGAAAGAGCTGACTTCACAGAAACGACAATTTTATCTCCAATAGAAGCGTATCTTTTGCCAGTACCGCCTAAAACGCGAATGACTAAAACTTCTTTTGCTCCAGAATTATCCGCTACACCCAATCTTGATTCTTGCTGTAACATTATATTTGATCTTTAAATTTTAAATTTTGTATAACAATATAGAATTACTTCGCTTTAGCGACTACTTCTATTAATCTCCAACACTTGTTTTTAGAAAGAGGACGAGTTTCCATCACTTTCACTGTGTCACCGATTCCGCACTCGTTGTTCTCATCGTGTGCCATCAATTTTGTTGTTTTCTGTACGAACTTTCCGTACAATGGGTGCTTAACCTTACGGTCAACGGTAATGGTGATAGATTTATCCATCTTGTTACTCACCACTTTCCCAATTCTTACTTTTCTCAGGTTTCTTTCTTCCATGGTTGTTGGATTACTTGTTAAACAATTGGTCGATAGCGTATTTGAACCGACCTATTAAAAATTAATAATTAAGCTTTTGTTGCCGCGCTTAGAGCAGTTTCTAATTTCGCGATCAATTTACGGTTTTGACGAATGCGCATTGGATTCTCAATCGGTGAAATAGCGTGAGCTAATTTCAAACGAGAGATGTTCTCTTGCTCAGCAGCGATCTGCTTCTTTAATTCTTCAACTCCTAATTTTTGTATTTCTGCGTTTTTCATAACAATGTTATTTGGATGTATTAAACTGTGGGTTTAATATCCTATTCTGAATAATCTCTACGAACAACAAACTTCGTACGCATTGGCAACTTTTGTGCTGCTAAGCGTAAAGCCTCTTGAGCAACCGCCAAAGGTACACCTGACGATTCAAACAAGATAGTTCCTGGGCGAACATTAGCTACCCAATACTCAGGAGCACCTTTACCCTTACCCATACGAACCTCTGCAGGCTTCTTAGTGATAGGTTTGTCAGGGAAAACACGGATCCAAACTTGTCCTTCACGTTTCATAGCACGGGTTACCGAGATACGAGCTGCTTCAATTTGACGAGCGGTGATACGACCTGGCTCTAAAGATTTAATAGCGAATGATCCAAAATCAATCTCGTGGCCACGGGTTGCAACACCTCTAACGCGACCTTTTTGTTGCTTACGAAATTTCGTTCTTTTTGGTTGTAACATCTTCTTATAAGTCTAATATCTAATTCAAATATATTTTATCGCTTTCCACCACGGCCACGGTTCGCACCGCCAGCACCTGGTTTGTTACGGTCTCCACCTTGATCTGCTCCTTCTGGACGACGGCCACGACCACGGTCATCACCACGTCCACGAGGTCCACGATCACCACCGCGAGAATCCGCTGCAGTTGATTGTAATCCCATGTTTGCATTAGGAGATAAATCTGGCTTACCAAAAACTTCACCACGGAATACCCATACCTTAATACCGATCTTTCCGTAAACTGTTAAAGCTTCAGAGATAGCGTAATCAACATCCGCACGAAGTGTGTGAAGAGGAATACGACCTTCTTTGTATCCTTCAGAACGCGCCATTTCAGCACCACCTAAACGACCTGATAATTTTAATTTAATTCCTTGCGCACCTACACGCATCGCTGACGCGATAGCTTGCTTCATCGCACGACGGAAAGAAATACGAGCTTGTAATTGTTGAGCGATAGCTTCACCGATTAATTTCGCATCGATTTCTGGACGCTTAATCTCAAAGATGTTGATTTGAACATCTTTACCCGTGATTTTCTTTAACTCTTCTTTTACTTTATCTACCTCAGCACCTTGCTTTCCGATAACCACACCAGCACGAGCCGTGTTGATTGTCAAAGTGATGCGCTTTAAGGTACGCTCAATAATAACTTTTGAGATAGATCCTTTTGGAATACGAGCGGCTACGTACTTTCTGATTTTCTCGTCTTCGACAAGCTTATCAGCGAAAGTTTTACCTCCGTACCAATTAGAATCCCAACCTCTCACGATACCTAATCTTAATCCAATAGGGTTAATTTTTTGTCCCATTTCTTGTTTTATCTAATAGTCTATTATTCTGCTGAACTGGTTACTAAAGCAGGAGCCTCTGAAGAAGCCACTACAATAGTGATGTGATTTGAACGCTTCAAGATGCGGTGACCTCTTCCTTGCGGAGCAGGACGTAAACGCTTAATCGAAGCACCTCCGTCTACGAAAATCGTCTTGATAAACAAGTCAGCTTCCTCAATTTTAGCATCGACATGCTTGTTTTGCCAGTTAGAAACCGCAGAGAGTAATAATTTCTCTATCGATTTAGCACCAACTTTGGGCTCAAATTTTAAGATACCCAACGCTTTGGATACTTTCTGTCCACGTACCATGTCTGCGACAATACGCATCTTCTGCGGCGACGTAGGAACATTTCTTAATTTAGCAATTGCTTCCATTTTCAATATTGATTAAGACCCGAGAGTCTATCTATTTACCTTTTACCTTTGTCTTTTTTCGCCACGTGACCACGGAAGTTACGTGTTGGAGAGAACTCACCTAATTTGTGACCTACCATATTTTCAGTTGCAAAAACAGGGATAAATTTATTCCCGTTGTGTACTGCGAATGTGTGACCTACGAAATCTGGAGAGATCATTGAACGTCTAGACCATGTTTTAATCACGGATTTCTTTCCGGATTCGTTCATAGCCTGAACCTTGTTATCAAGGCGGTAATCAATGTAA
The DNA here is from genome assembly GCF_019916085.1 of Aquirufa lenticrescens. Taxonomy (NCBI): domain Bacteria; kingdom Pseudomonadati; phylum Bacteroidota; class Cytophagia; order Cytophagales; family Flectobacillaceae; genus Aquirufa; species Aquirufa lenticrescens. The sequence goes on from NZ_CP049834.1 coordinate 983,029, forward strand.
GGACCTTTTTTTAGTGAACGTGCCATCTAACTATTTTTTTCTTCTACTGATGATAAGACGATTAGTGTTTTTCTTTGGACTACGAGTTTTCTTACCCTTAGCCAATAAACCGTTACGAGAACGTGGGTGACCTCCTGAAGAGCGACCCTCACCACCACCCATAGGGTGATCAACTGGGTTCATTACAACACCACGAACACGTGGACGACGACCTAACCAACGGTGACGTCCTGCTTTACCTAAGTTCACGTTCATGTGATCCGAGTTAGATACTGTACCGATTGTCGCAAGACAACGAGCAAGTACCATACGCATCTCACCTGAAGGCAATTTCAAGGTTGCATATTTTCCATCACGTGCTAACAATTGAGCGTACGTACCAGCAGAACGAGCCATTTCAGCTCCTTTACCAGGTTGTAATTCGATTGCGTGCACTAATGTACCTAATGGGATGTTTGCCAAAGGCAATGCATTTCCCACCTCTGGAGCTACTTTCTCTCCTGAGATAACTGTTTGACCCACCTGGATACCAGCTGGTGCCAAAATATAAGATTTCTGACCGTCTGTATACTCAATAAGAGCGATACGAGAAGTACGGTTAGGATCGTATTCTACTGTTAATACCGTTGCAGGAACGTCAAATTTCAAACGAGCGAAATCAATCACACGGTAACGACGCTTGTGACCACCACCGATGTAACGCATCGAGCGACGACCATCTGCATTTCTACCACCCGTTCTTTTGATCGGTTCTAGTAAAGGCTTGTACGGTTTGTCCGTAGTAATCTCCTCGAACGTCGGCGCGATGCGGTGACGTTGTCCTGGAGTTGTTGGTTTAATTTTTTTAATTGCTGCCATTTAATTAGTTCAATTTATCGGGATGAACCCCCTTAGTTTTTTTAATTAGATTCCTTGGTAGAAGTCAATTACTTCACCTGGAGCTACTGTTACAATTGCTTTCTTGATCGTAGAAGTACGTCCAGAAGTGACTTTGGTACGTGTAGACTTGGATTTTACTTTTCCAATCTGACGCATTGTTCTCACATCTTGAACATCAACACCGTACATCTTCTTCACCTCTTTGGCAATCTCAATCTTATTTGCTGTCAACTCAACAACAAACGTGTATTGGCCTTTCTCTTGCATGGCTTGCGACTTTTCAGTCAAGGCCGGACGTTTAATAATGCCCATTTTTATTTTCGTTTATAACAGAAAATCTTCTGTCAATTAGTTACTGAATGATGACTCAATTTTTTCAATCGCTGCAGTCGTGATTAACAATTTACCTGCATTCACTAAATCGTATGTGTTCACATCTCCGGCAGTTGTTACTTTCGTTTTTGGAACGTTACGACCAGATAATACGACATTCTTATCAACTTCTGGAGTGATCAATAATGTTTTTGTGTTATCTAATTGAAGCGCTTTTAACATTGCTAAATACGCTTTAGTTTGTGGCGTTGCGAAAGAAACTGAATCCAAGATCGCGATATCTCCACTCTGAGCCTTAGCAGCCAAAGCTGATTGGCGAGCCAATGCTTTCACTTTCTTGTTCAATTTGAAGTGATAATCACGTGGGCGTGGTCCGAAGATACGTCCACCACCTTTCATCAAAGGTGATTTCATTGAACCTGCACGCGCACCACCCGTACCTTTTTGTTTCTTAATCTTGCGAGTCGAGCGAGAAACCTCTGCACGCTCTTTCGCTTTGTGAGTTCCTTGACGTTGGTTAGCTAAATATTGCTTCACATCTAAGTAAACCACATGCTCGTTAGGAACGATACCAAAGATTTCGTCAGAAAGAGTAATTTTCTTTCCGGTATCTTTTCCTGCTATGTTATATACTGATAATTCCATGTTTCAGAATGTCTATTGTTTAGGCTAGGCCCAATTTTTAATTTTCAATGATTACGTATGAGTTCTTAGCTCCAGGTACTGATCCAGAAACTACTACTAAGTTTTTCTCTGGATAGATTCTCAAAACTTGTAAGTTTTGAACCTTTACACGATTACCACCTGTACGACCCGCCATGCGTAAGCCTTTGAATACACGAGATGGGAATGAACACGCACCAATTGAACCTGGGTGACGACCGCGGTTATGCTGACCGTGAGTTTGACCACCCACACCGGCAAATCCGTGACGCTTAACAACACCTTGGAAACCTTTACCTTTAGAAGTACCCACTACGTCAACGTAAGTGTCTAGCTCTAGCATTTCAACCGTTAAAACATCCCCTAATGCAAGAGGCTGCTCAAACGTGCGAAATTCTACCAACTTTTTCTTAGGAGTAGTATTTGCTTTCTTGAAGTGACCCAACAAAGATTTTGTTGTGTGCTTTTCTTTTTTCTCACCGTAGCCGATTTGAACAGCGTTATAGCCTTCTTTCTCTACAGTTTTCACTTGTGTAACCACACAAGGACCGGCTTCAATTAGCGTACATGGAACAGCTTTACCGTCTTCCATGTATAGGCTAGTCATACCGACTTTTTTACCAATAATTCCTGACATAATATGTTAATATTTAAAATATAAATATGCTTACAAGGCTAACGTGGCTTGTTGTAAGACTTTTATTCAAAATCATCGTTCAACTGAACGTGATATAGGAATCTAAACAATAAAAAAAGCAGAATTGGTATAAGGCGACAAGATGGACCCACTGTGGATAACAGTGAAAAAACACCTTGTGTAGCTTAATATTTAATTAATGGGCTGGGCATTCAACGGTCATTAATCAATACCAGTTCTAACACAAAAATCAAGCTTTCCTCGATTTAAGACCTGTTTGACATGCATTTTATGTGTTTTAAATAAATTCGGGAAGTTCTGCCAACCTCTCTCTGAATAAAAAACTGCGTTTGTCGAACGGGAGTGCAAAGGTAGGAAAAAAAATAATACAAACAAGAGGGTGAGTAAAAATATTTTGAGAATCAAGCAATTAGTAGTCAGTATCCAGTAGTCAGTAGTCAGGGGACAGGGAATGGTGAATGGTAAATGGTAAATGGTGAATGATCCTCCGGACTCCTTTAAAGTATAGATTATAGAGTAGAGTGTATAGATGGTAAAATCCTCCAGACTCCTTTAGAGTATAGATAATAGAGTAGAGAGTAAAGATGGTGAATAGTGCATAGAGAATTCCCTGCGGCCTGCCTACTGTCCACTGCCCACTGACTACTGTCTACTGGATACTGACTACTGTCTACTGGATACTGACTACTGTCTACTGGATACTGACTACTGCCGCCTGCGGCCCTAAAATTGGATTTTTCTCATATTCCCCCTCGAAAAATCAATAATTGTTTGTATTTTTGGGCTTTAGTTGCTGAAAATCAGGCAGTTTTTATTTATTTCCCAAGAAAAAAAAGCATTATGTCAAGTTTATCCAATCAAACAGGAGTGTTGCACGGAGATGCGGTTCAAGAGTTATTTGAAATCGCTAAGAAAAATCAATTCGCTTTACCAGCGGTTAACGTAACAGGTACAGATACTGTGAATGCAGTATTAGAAGCAGCGAAAGCGGTGAATTCTCCGGTAATCATCCAATTTTCTAACGGTGGTGGTATTTTCTACGCTGGAAAGACGCTTTCTAACGAGAATCAAGCAGCGGCAATCGCTGGTTCGATCTCTGGCGCTTACCACGTTCACCAAATGGCGAAAGCATACGGTGTTCAAGTAGTTTTACACACAGACCACTGCGCGAAAAAATTATTGCCTTGGATCGACGGTTTATTAGATGCTGGTGAGAAATTCTTCGCTGAGACTGGACAACCTTTGTTCTCTTCTCATATGATTGATTTGTCTGAGGAGCCTTTGGAAGAAAACTTAGAAATCTGCGCTAAATATTTAGAGCGTATGTCTAAAATGGGCATGACGTTAGAAATCGAATTAGGGGTTACTGGTGGTGAAGAAGATGGTGTAGATAACTCTGACGTAGATTCATCTAAATTATATACACAACCAGAAGAGGTGGCTTATGCTTATGAAGTATTGTCCAAAATCTCACACCGTTTCACGATCGCTGCGGCATTCGGTAACGTACACGGAGTTTACAAGCCGGGTAACGTGAAGTTGCAACCAGTGATTTTGAAGAACTCACAAGAATTCATCAAAGAAAAATATAGCTTAACTGCTGAGAAACCTATCAACTTCGTATTCCATGGTGGTTCTGGTTCATCTCGCGAAGAAATCCGTGAGGCATTATCTTATGGTGCGATCAAAATGAATATCGATACAGATACGCAATGGGCATTCTGGGAAGGTATCTTAGGATTCTACAAAGCAAATGAGGCTTATTTACAAGGCCAAATCGGTAACCCAACAGGTGACGATTCTCCGAACAAGAAATACTATGACCCACGTGTTTGGTTACGTAAGGGCGAAGAGACTTTGGTAGCTCGTTTAAAAACAGCTTTCGAAGACTTGAACGCAACGAACGCGAATCAATATCTATAGTCAGTTGACAGTAGTCAGTGGACAGTGGTCAGTAAAAAGCCGGAACAATGTTCCGGCTTTTTTGGTTTTAATAGATTATAGAGTAGATAGTATAGAGAAAAGATAATAAATCTCGAACTTTACACCCGTCTACTGACTACTGGATACTGATTACTGACTACTGTTTTATGAAAACCGAACTACACCCTGCCTCCTCCCGCGGAACAGCCGATCACGGCTGGTTGAAAACCGCCTTTAGTTTTAGCTTTGCTGGATATTATAATCCGGCAAGAATCCATTTTGGTGCGTTGCGCGTACTGAATGATGATTTTATTGCGGCGGGGATGGGTTTTGGCAAACATCCGCATGATAATATGGAGATCGTGACCATTCCGATGAAGGGTGCGGTGGCGCATGAGGATTCGATGGGAACGAATGGGATTATTAATGCGGGGGATGTGCAGATTATGTCTGCGGGCTCTGGGATTTACCATTCGGAGTTTAATGCGAGTCAAACAGAGGGTTTGGAACTCTTCCAAATCTGGGTCATGCCTAAGCTGAAAAATATCACACCGCGCTACGATCAGCGTACCTATAATCCGGCGGATTTTAAGGGGCAATGGAAGACGGTGGTTTCTCCACTAGGAACGGACATTGATTCATTACAAGTAAATCAAGATACCTATTTTAATATCACTGAAATAATGGAAGACGAGAGTCTGAGCTATGCACTACATGGAGCACAGCAAGGGGCTTTTGTGTTTGTGATTGAAGGAGGAATCGAAGTGGCTGGCGAAAAGCTGGGGCGCAGAGATGCGATCGGGATTTCGCAGACAGATTCCATCGAGGTAAAAGCTTCAACAGGTGGCACGAAGGTGTTGTTGATTGAGGTACCTATGGTTTGGTAGATTTAACAATAGAGTAATAAATACATAATAAGGAGGTTAAAGTGATGGTCTATTTTTGGTAAACCAAATAGGCAAACATGGGCCATCATTCACAACCCACCTACAAAACGATCGTTATCTCAGACTTGCATTTAGGTAGCAAGGGAACTAAAGCAGCAGAGGTAAACGAATTCTTACGCGCACATTCGTGCCACCAACTCATCTTAAACGGCGATATCATCGACGGCTGGCAACTGAAAAAAGGAGGCAGCTGGAAGAAGAAGCACACGGCTTTTTTCCGTTGTGTGTTAAAGATGATGGACAAGTGGGATACCGAGGTGATTTATTTGCGCGGGAATCATGATGATTTCTTGGAGCAAGTACTTCCGTTGAAAATTGGGAAGCAGTTTTCGATTCGCCAGGACTACATGTTGAAGAGTTTTGGCAAGAAATACTTCATCACACACGGCGATATTTTCGACAGCATTACCAGCCAAATGAAATGGCTAGCCTATTTAGGCGATATCGGCTACACGTTCTTGTTGTGGTTGAATAAATGGTATAATCAATACCGCAGCTGGCAAGGAAAACCATACTACTCTCTATCACAGGTGATTAAGCAGAAAGTGAAGGCGGCGGTGAACTTCATCTCGGATTTTGAAGAGAAATTAGCGGAGTTAGCGAAGGCCAAAGGCGCGGATGGGATCATCTGTGGCCACATTCACAAGGCTGAAATCAAAATGATCGGCGGAATCGCGTATATGAATTCAGGCGATTGGGTTGAATCATTGACAGCCTTAGTAGAAACGCATCAAGGGGAATGGCAAATCATCGAATTCCCATTATACAATTTAAAAGCAGAGTTAACCGAAATTTTAGGCGAGGCAATCGCAGTATAAGATGGGCAAATTCATATTTACCGTACAAGGCGAGGGTCGCGGACATTTAACGCAAGCCATCTCATTTACACAAATCGCACGCGAGGCGGGTCACGAAGTGATCGGTTATGCCGTGGGTTCTTTTCAGGGTCGTAAAATTCCGTCCTTCTTTTTAGATTTCATTGGCGACACTCCCCTATTACAATACAATAGCCCTTCCATTATTTTTGGGAATGGGAAATCGGTCCAACTTTTCAAAACTGCGGCACAGGCTTTCACGAATTTCAAGACTTTTTGGAAAAGCGCCACGCAATTAGAAGAGTTCATTGATGAATTGCATCCGGACGGAATCGTAAACTTCTACGAGTCTATCACGGGTTTATATAAGCTAAAATCGGGGTCCAAAATCCCTACGATGTCCGTGGGACATCAATACTTGTTACTGAACAAAAACTTCGAGAGTATTTCAGAGAAGAAGATCGACCGAGTTCTTTTGAATATGAATACGCTGATCACGTCGATTGGTTCTAAGAAGTTATTGGGCTTGTCTTTCCGCCCAATTGATAACGACGCGAAGATTGAGGTGGTTCCTCCCCTTTTGCGTCAGCAAGTAAAAAGCATTGTCCCTCAAGCGGGCGAGCGTTGGTTAGCGTATTTAACGCACTTCCGTTTATCAGAAGATATCATGGCGTGGTCAAATGCGAATCCGGAGGTAAAGTTGGATTGCTTTTGGGATAATCCAGCACGTAAAGAGACGTATCACTATTCTGACTCTTTGACTTTCCATCCGATAGATGCAGAGAATTATTTAGCGAAAATGACGGAATGTGCTGGCTTGATTTCTACTGCCGGTTTTGAATCCGTTGCTGAGGCGATGTACTTAGGGAAGCCAGCGATGATGGTTCCAGTGCCTAACCACATCGAACAGATGATTAACGCTTTCGATGGCGAAATGTCGGGAGCAGGAATCGGTGCTTCTTCTTTCGATCTAAGCATTTTCAAGAACTACCTTCCTTCTCACGTTTCTGTAAAGGATCAATACCAGGATTGGGTAGCTAAGTCACAGAGCTTGATGGCTGGACATTTAACTGATCTGATCGCACAGCCGGTTTATGTGGCGAACTTTGGCCAAAACCAAGGAACAGGTTTGTCTGGCATGTTAGGCAGACGGAGATTCCGCTGGTCAAGATGAAAGAAAAAGGCCAGCGAAATCGCTGGCCTCCCTCTATTAGAAATTAACCTGTGCTTGTAAACGAAGCATATTTCCGGATTGCAAGTTTTCCTGTAATTTGAAATCCTCCGCTCTTCTAGTGGCCATTGTATACATGGCAACTAGCTCGAAATTTTTGTTTGGTTGCCATTCTATACCTAGTTCTGTTTCATCCACTCGGTAACTGCGCGCATCCAATTCGTGTTTTTTCCCTCCTTCATAATGCTGAACACGTACGAATGGAATAATCACCTGTTTTTTCCAGTCTATTTTATAGGATGCGGTCACGTAGCCTCCTGATAATTTCTGATTTTCAATCGCATCGGATGATTTGTTAAATTCTGGACCCGTTCCTACGTTGTATTCTGCTTGAATTCCAAAAGGCTTAGGATATAATACAAAACTCGCAGCATAGCGCTCATCTAAATACGCCTTATCAACAGTTGCTTTTACACCAGCACTTAATTGATCTGATGCCATTACCCATTGACCTGAATATCCTTGAATACCCGCTTCAATGATTTGATTTTTAATCTGAATTGGATAAGTAAGTCGTGCTACAATATGAGGGGCATCGTTTAATTCAGGCTTATTAGCAGTTTGGCCATTATAAGCACCTAATCCAAAAACACCATAATCTCCTGATCCTTTTAAACCATCCGCTACTAATGAAGAATATAGTTTACGAACAGATGCTGGTGCCCAGTAAAAGAATACTCCTAAATCACGTTCATTTGATACGGCACTATTCAAGGCATCATTACGGTCTAATGGCAAACGATTTTGAGAGGATTGCATGTTTTCAAATCCAAAAGGGACCTTACTTTGTCCTACTCTAAATCGAAATTCATTTTTAGCATCTAAGCCAAGATCAAAATAAGCATCTCTTAACTGACCAAAGTGGAGAGAGGTAGAGGACGCGCTACTGGCAAAATCAGGTTGCACATAAAAATAAACGCGATCATTAATTTGGCCGCTGAAAATGATCCGCATACGACGAATAAAAAAGCCCCCATTATCTCCTATGCTTCGATCACCTTGCTCAGATTTCAAATTAGGATTAGTTTCAAAAAGTCGATTGTAGCGAACTTGTGCATACCCGCGAATGGAGAAAGAATCGTACCATTTTTTAGGCGCTGGAGCTGTTTGTGCCTGCGCAAAAATGAGGCAAAGGCAAGCCAAGACTCCTGTTAGGAGAAGATTTTTTTTCATGATATATTGGTGTTTGGAAAAAGGAGGGGGATTCTATTCGAATCCCCCCTGAAAGTTTATTATGCGGCTATCCAGCGGAATAAAACGAATAAGGTAGCAGATAAAATAATCGTAACTGGCAAGGTTAAAACCCAAGCTAAAACAATGCTCTTAACGGTACCTCCTTGTAAGTTTTTGATACCTTTCGAAGCTACCATTGTACCAGCAATACCAGATGATAAAACGTGCGTCGTAGAAACTGGCCACTTGTAAGCAGTTGCTAAACCAATCGTTAGAGATGCGATTAATTCTGCTGATGCACCTTGCGCATAGGTTAAATGATTTTTACCGATTTTCTCACCGATTGTCACAACAATTCGCTTCCAGCCCACCATTGTTCCTAAACCTAGTGATAAGGCAACCATCCACATTACCCAAGCTGGTGCGAAATCCGTTACTCCAGCAATTCCAGAGGAAGAGGAATTTCCGTAACTAAAGAATGGAGCTTTGTCTCCTTGTGTAGCTTTTTTTAATGCTTTCTTATCTCCAGAAGATAAAGCCACTGATTCGCTTTCAAGTAATTTCTTTGATTGCTTGTTGATTGTCAAAGCTGCATTACGAATGTCGAACTTTTGAGTTGTTGTTAACGTTTTGGGTGTTACTCCCGTAGCGATAATAGCACTCAAAGCAGTGGAAGACTTGACTAATTTGTGGTAGCTCTCCCGTTCTTTTTCAGACAAAGGAATGGTATCAATTTTAGCTGTAATAGTTTGCACTGTGGTTAAGCTTTCTTTCACTTGTACTAAGTCAAGGTTTGTATTAACAGCAAAATAGCCTGGTAAGAAAGCAATTAAGATAACCATAACCAGACCGATCCCTTTTTGGCCATCATTACGACCATGAAAGAACGAAACTAACGTACAGGTCGTAATTAAGATAGCACGAATCCACATGGGTGGAGGTGATTTCTTCTTAGGCTCTTTGAAGATCTCTTTGTTTTTAACAGTTTTCTTTAAGATATACATCAAAATGATAGCCGCGGCAAAACCGAATAATGGCGACAAAAGTAGTGCTTGTCCAATTTCAATAGCCTTGTCCCAGTTAATAGACGATATTCCTTTATTTGAAGCTTCTGGCAATAAGGCATGTCCTACTCCGATACCAATAATTGAACCGATAAGCGTGTGTGAGCTTGAAGCAGGTATACCAAAATACCAAGTTCCCACGTTCCAAAGAATCGCAGAAAGCAACAACGCTAATGCCATGGCCATGGAATGGTATACATCAGCGTCCATGAGAAGTTCGGTGGGCAATAGCCCAATAATACTCATGGTCACTCCTACCCCTCCCGTTAGAAGACCTAAGAAGTTCATGAAACCAGACCAAACTACGGCTTGAGTAGGTTGCAAAGAATGCGTGTAAATAACAGTGGCTACTGCATTTGCTGTATCGTGGAATCCGTTTACGAATTCAAAGGCACAGGCCGCAAAAAGGCAGAAAAACAGTAGAAATACGAGCGTTGGGTCTAATCCGAACATGTTTAAAGGTTTATATTGGTGCTAATTGCAATGCAAAAATAAGGAACCCTATTTAATCCAATGTTAAGGAATTGTTAATTGAATGTTACGTAATTATTAATCATACCCAAAAGCCAATATTAAATTTTCTGTATTTGATTAAAACTTAATGCATTAAAGTTTCTTTTCCTGAAATCTTTACATAAGTTTGACGACAACTATAATCCCAATAAAATGAGTGAGGATAATAAAAAATTAACCGACCAACTAGTTCAAGCCATTCTTCCAAAACTGAAAGGTTTAACTGAAAAAAACGCCAAAAAAGTCCTTAATGAGACTGAAAAGTCCATTACTTCGGTGGTCAAAAAATACAGTAAACTGATCGCAGAACAAGAGAAAGAAAAGGCTAAAGCGAAACACAAAGCGGAGAAAGACGCTAAAAAGAAAGCGGAGAAAGCAGCTAAAAAGAAAGAAAAGGAGGCTAAAAAACTAGCAAAGGCAAAATTACTTGCTGCACTTATTGCGAAAGAGAGCCCAGCAAAAGCTTCAACACCAGCTACAGCAACAAAGGCTAAGCCCAGAGCACGTATTGCTAAAGCTAAAAAATAAATAAAACAGCATTAAAAGTTTAAAAGGCAGGATTCCCTGCCTTTTTTCGTTTGGTCTCATCCCGGAAATTCATAATAATTTGATTAATTAGGCTTAACATCTAGTTAATATGTAGATACTATTTTTGATACAAAGGAAGCAGCCTTATTGTACGCATAAGGATGCCTGAAATGCGCTAAAATGATCAAAAATAGAAAATACGATTTAGTTGTAGTTGGCGGAGGAATTATAGGTACTTTTTGTGCCTACCATGCTTTAAAAAAGGGCAAATCCGTTCTTTTATTAGAAAAAGACAGTCAGCCACATGAAGCGAGCATACGCAACTTTGGCCAAATTATTCCCTCCGGACAATCCCTAGATACCTGGTTTCAAATAGGGAGAAAATCACTTAAAATTTACAAAGAACTACAAGAGGAATCCGCTATTTCATTGACCAAAAATGGCTCTTGGTATATCGCGTCAGATGAGCAAGAAATGGCTGTTTTAGAAGAAATGGCTAGTCAATTCCAATCACTTGAGTATGCCTCTACCGTATTTTCAGCTCAAGCCACTCTAGAAAAAAACCCTGCCTTAAACAAAGACCATACGAAAGGAGGATTGTTCCTACCCGAAGAGGCATCCATCAACCCCGTGTTATTAGTACATCAATTGAGAGAATTTTTAATTAAGCACTTCGGGCTTCACTACCATCACTCTTGCCCCGTTATTTCAGTAGAAAAAAAGCGGGGAATCGCGATGATTAGTACCTCAAAAAAACAAACGTTTTGGGGAGACCATGTGATTTTAGCCAATGGACATGACACCCAATTTTTATTACCGGAACATTATCCTACGACAGATTTAAAAATCTGTAAACTGCAGATGATGCGTTTAGTCCCACAAAGAATTCAATTCAGCGCTAATTTATTGTCAGGCCTTTCTATCAGACGATATGAAAGTTTCAAATCCTGTCCTTCCTATGCTACATTGAAGACCTCTGATGAACAAAAAGTGCTTCAATCCAAGGGAATCCACATTTTATTAAAACAAGCAGAAGATGGATCTATTATCCTCGGGGATTCTCACGAATACGTTTCAGCTAGCGATGAGTCACCATTAGGCTTTGAAATTAGTGCTGAAATCAATGAGTTAATATTGAGCGAAGCGAAGAAAATAGTTACACTAGACTCTTGGGAATTAGACTCTAACTGGATTGGCCACTACTTAGAGGCTAAACAGGCAGAGGTTTATACCAAAACGATAGACCAAGTCATACATATTGTAAATGGTATAGGCGGGAAAGGCGTTACCACCTCTCCCGGATTTACCTATGAGTACATTCAACAGTTATACTCGATTTAATCTATCCCGTTATCCAACGGAAGAATAAGAATAACAAGGCCGAAAGTATAATGGTTACGGGCAAGGTTAAAACCCAAGCCAATACGATACTTTTCACTGTTCCTCCTTGAAGATTTTTGATACCTCTTTGTGCTACCATTGTTCCCGCGATACCTGAACTTAATACGTGAGTAGTACTTACTGGCCACTTATAGGCGGTTGCTAAACCAATCGTCAATGATGCAATCAATTCAGCTGAAGCCCCTTGTGCATACGTCAAGTGATCTTTACCAATTTTCTCCCCAATCGTTACGACGATACGTTTCCAACCGATCATAGTCCCAAGACCTAGTGACAAAGCTACCATCCACATTACCCAATTAGGGGCAAAATCAGTCACTCCTGCCATACCAGTACTCGAGGACGCCCCTAAGGTAAAAAATGGCGCCTTAGAACCAGCCGTTGCCTTTTTCCATGCTGCTTTGTCATTTTCGGATAATGCAACCGATTCACTTTCAATCAACTTCTTGGAGAATTTATTAATGGTTAAAGCCGCTTTACGAATCGCAAATTTTTGATCAGTAGAAAGCGTAGATGGATTTAGATTTTGAGCCGTTATAATCGATAAATCTGCTGACGATTTCTTTAATTGGGCTAAGCCATCACGTTCTTTTTCAGACAACGGAATGGTATCAATTTTGGCAGATATCGATTGTACCGTTGCAAGACTAGACTTCACCATTTGCATATCTAAAGTCGTATTGATGGCAAAATAACCTGGCAAGAAAGCGATCAAGATAACCATCACTAAACCGATTCCCTTTTGACCATCATTACGACCATGAAAGAATGAGACTAGAGTACACGTTGCGATTAACAAGGAGCGAATCCACATAGGTGGCGGGGACTTCTTTTTAGGTTCTTTGAAGATCTCTTTATTCGTAATCGTCTTTTTTAAGATGTACATCAAGATAATCGCTAAAGCAAAACCAAACAAAGGAGAAAGCAATAATGCCTGCCCAATTTCAATGACTTTATCCCAATTCAAAGCGGCAATCCCTTTGTTCGAATCTTCAGGTAAGAGCGCATGTCCTACTCCGATACCGATAATCGAACCTATCAAGGTGTGCGAACTAGAGGCAGGGATGCCTAAATACCAAGTTCCTAGGTTCCATAAAATCGCAGAAATCAACAAAGAAAGAGCCATAGCCATCGAATGGTAGACATTCGTATCCACGAGTAATTCCGTGGGGAGCAGTCCGATAATACTCATCGTTACCCCTACGCCACCGGTTAATAGACCTAGGAAGTTCATGAATCCTGACCACACCACAGCTTGGGTAGGGCGCAAGGAATGGGTATAAATGACTGTGGCAACGGCATTAGCCGTATCATGAAAACCATTCACAAATTCAAATGCACAGGCTGCGATTAAGCAAAAGCAAAGCAGGAAAAACAAAGTAGGATCTAATCCGAACATAGCCAATTGATGGTAAAAATATGATTACTCTAAGGTAAGGTACAATTAAAAAACACGTGTTAAGGAATTGTTAAATCCCTATTTCACTTCACTCTTAAACGAGACACCGATAGCCTTTGCAGCCTTATGAATTAAGTCTTTTTGATAAACCTGTTCTTTCGATTTCACTTCGCCTAAAGCAGGGACATTCGCCCCTATCATTGCATACCAAATCTGGTAGCAATCCTTTACACTATCGCCGTGGGATGTCCATTGCGTTTTAATCGCATCTCCGCGACCGTGGTCTGTCGTGATCAATAAGGTTGTTTTTCCTTTGTATTCCGGATCTGAATTTACAAAATCCCAAATCTCCCCTACCCAAGCATCAAACTGGTGTGCAGCATCCAGGTAGTGATTGTAAGCACCCTCGTGTGCAAACTCATCTGTTTCACCATAAGAAATATAGAGTGCTTTAGGCTTGTTCTTTTTCAAATAATGCATCGCCTTGAAATGCGTAAATGCGTCTAGCGATTCTGCCATACCAAAAGGCTTAAACGATTCTTTTAACATCTTAGCCAACATCGTAATCTCTGGATCTTTCTCTAACTCAGGATACGAATCGAACGCATTCACCACAGGAAAACCAGCTCTTTTCTCATTTAAAATACGATCAAAAGCATCCCAAGCTCCGAATGCGGCTACCTTTCCTTTATAAGCTGGTAAGGAGTTCAAGTATTCAAAAAAGTTCGTATTCGGATTAGGTTTGTAGTCATTTGAATTCACCAAAGTATCCACCTGACCCGTTAAAATCTCACTATATCCGGGATATGAAAACCAATAGGGATTCGCATTGTCTACTTGGCTTCCAGCAGCTCTATTGCCGTGAATTTGGCCTGAAGCAGCTAATTTGCTCCAGAAAAAAGGCATTAGTTTTGTGCGTCTTTCTGCCAAAGTAGGTGCATAATATTGCTGAATTAAACGAGCAGAATCACCGTGGTGAAAACGCTTCATTTTGACAATCGAAGTATCGATACCGTTAAATAATTCTTGCCAACGATATCCATCTGTCGTGATGACAATGACACGCGCATCAGAATTGGCTTGTTGGGCAAAAATACAGGGAGAGCAAAGAAGGAAAAAAAGGACTAGTCGTTTCATCGTTTGGTTTAAAAGGCAAGGCTAAGTTAGACAAATAATTAGAATTTCATTCTTATACCATTTAAACAAGAAATGCCGAGGAGAACCCCCTCGGCATTTTCTGTATTACACCAATATATTATCTTATTGACCTTTTACTGGGAAACGAGTCCAACCTGTAGTCCAGCTTGGTTTTTCCAATTTCAAGATCTCTGCATCAGTCGATTCAATTTCTGAATTTCCATCTGCTAAAGCTTTTGTCTTTACATCAGCAGAGCTAATGACAGCTGACTTACTGATGAAATTTAATGCCGTATTAGGCGTATAGGTGCCAATCTTGTTGTTCTTGAAAGTAGAAACTCCATCCTTATAGGCTTGTGCTGTTTCGTTACTTTCTAAACTGAATCCACCTTTCATATATCCAATGAATGTTGAATTGCTTACTTCGAATTGAGTAGCACGTCTCCAACGCATAGCTAAGTTATGATTAGAAAGAGCCGCTGCATTATTTGGCCCAATTAAGGTCATATTGTCTAAAACTGGACGCGTAAATGGTGTTGCAACTGAACCAGTTCCATCATTATCACATTCAATTCCGTTACCTGCATCTCCTGTATCTACGAAGGCTGGATCGCGTCTTGATATAGAGAAAGATACTTTGCCAGTATAACCAAAGTCAAAGTCAAAATCATCATCCGCTGTTGCGTAAGCATATAAATATTTTGGAGAAACCGTTCCTCCGAAGAATTCAAAGGCATCATCATTTGCATAGATTGTCTGCACGTTCTCGATAATAGTTTTGCTACCTACAGCACCGAAAGTCAAGGCATTGATCTCAGAGTTAGGCAATGCCGCGATACCAGCGTATTCAATACGTACATATTTCATCACGCCGCTGTTATCTTCGTTATCTGTTCCACCATACGCACGACCAATACCACCCTCAATCGTAGGCTCAGATGTACGGTTCGTCTTAGCTCTTCCTAAGATGACGATTCCACCCCAATCTCCTGGAGCACGCTCGCCTGCTGCCTTACCTGAAGTAAAGACGATAGGCTTAGCAGCCGTTCCTTCAGCTTGAATTTTTGCACCTCTTTCGATACATAAAGCACCTTTTTCTGAGATATCACTTTTGATAACAGTACCTGGTTGAATAATAAGGGTAGCTCCATCGGTTACATAAACGTATCCTTTTAATGTCCATTCCTTATCCGCAGTTAAGGTCGTAGTTGCCGTAATGTTTCCACTTAAAGTCGTAGTAGAGGGTACGTTAATAGGTGCTACATCGCCACCTAAATCCTTTGAACAGCCAAATGTTGCTAAAGCTGCTACGATAACTAGTAATTTTTTCATGTTAGAAATTGTAATTAACGGTGAGTGAAACAGATGTTTCGTTGTTTGTTTTAATTAAATCACGTGAAGGCTTTTGGTAGAAAGTAGTAGGCTGAGCTAGGATGTCGCTCACCGCCAATTTAATTTCTCCTTTATTGAATTTTCTTAAGAAAACGATATCAATAACGTCTCTTGAATTTTCAAAAATGTCTGGATAACCTTGGAAACCTACAGAAGCGATGCGATCGCCTACTCGGTTATAGGTTAGGTTTATTGTGTTATCTCCTTTGTGGAAGTTCAAACCTCCATTCAATGCATAATTAGATTGGCCTTGAAGCTGGCGTTTTACCCCTTGAACTTCTACCTCCGATTGAATCAACGCCATGTTAGAGTATAAATCTAACCAAGAGTTAATCGCTTTTCTAAATTCCATTTCCAAGCCATAGACTAGCGCCGATGGAGGATTCGTATACGTTAAAGCTAGATTAGAAGGAACAGAACCATCTGCTACAATTTGCTCGATAGGCTTAATGAATTTCTTGCCAAAAACACCCACTGAGAAGATTTCACCCGCTTTTGGATATAATTCCCACTTGAAATCAATGTTATAGATATCCGATTTTTCCAAATCCTTATTTCCTAATAACTGCGCATTACGAACAAAGTCATAGTAGGCAAAATTCGCTACCTCACGGAACTCTGGTCTCGCTAAGGTTTTGCTAAGCGATGTTCTCCATTTTGTTTTTTCTGTAGCAGAGTAAGTTAAGTTTAAGGATGGCAAAAGATCTAAGTATTCTCTTTCCACATTCACTTTTTGACCACTAAAGTCAGCCGTTGCGATATTAAAGAGGTTATACTCTGTACGAAGACCTGTATTTAACTTGAATAATCCGATCTCTTTTTCATACATCACAAATCCATTCGCTAAGTCGAAATCAGCCGTATAACGATCCGTATTATTCGTTACCTCACCTAACATATCAATGGTTTCGTAACGGAATACACGTGCTTTGAAGTTTCTGTATTTCTTTAAGTAACCTGCACCTACTTTAATATCACCAAATGACTTATTAATCGCTGCATTTCCCGCATTTTCATCCATCACACTCCAGAAACGGTAAGTGTCTCTCCAAGCAGTCAAATAAGGATTGCCTGAGTTTAAATACGAAGCAGTAGGATTAACTCGGTAATCAGGTTGATCACGAAGCATTAAATTATATCCGATGTTAAAATCCCAAGTCTTGATTTTTGCATCAAACTGGGTATTAACAACCATTTTACGGATGGCATTAGATGAATTACTGTAGATGTTCTGTACGTTATCGTAATTTTCACCCGTTCTATTCAAGAAATAATCTTCTGTTTGGTAGTTAGCTAGAGTCTTCCAGCTGTAACGGTTTTGGCCTAAATAAACTACATTCAATAAGCCACTCAAGGACTTCGTTTGCGAGAAATTGATATCCTTGTATTTATAAGCTAAGTCAGTGGAAGATAAGTAATCAATACGCTCTGTCGTAGAGGAAGAAAACGTGTTTCTCGCGGTAGAGCTAAATAATACGTTCCAGTTATTTCTTTTTACACCAAAAGCCACACTTCCATTGAAGTTAGGAAGGCTAGAAGACTCTGTAATACCAGGAGTCGCAATCAACTTCGTATATGCTCGCTTATCACCATTTCCACTAATTCTGAAAGCGTTTGTGGAAGGGAAAGTAGAAGGGAACTCTACAGATTGAATTAATTTGAAATCCTTGAAAGTAGAAAGAGAACCGTAACTTACTCCTAGAGAAGCGGAAGCAAAATCTCCTGAAACTTCTTTGGTAGTAATTTGAACTAATCCACCGGCAAAATCACCTGGTAAGTTTGCTGCTGCTCCTTTATTAATGATAATGTTATCAATTAAAGAAGTAGGGATAATATCGAATGAGAAGGCACGACGATCTGGCTCTGTGGAAGGCAATTGAGTCTTATTTAATAAAGCAGAGTTATAACGATCGGCTAAACCACGTACTAATACGAATTTATCGTTTTGGATAGTTACACCACTCACACGCTTCAACGCATCACTCACATTTCTATCAGGTGTTTTCTTAATCGACTCGATGGATAAACCATCGGCTACTATGAAACTAGATTTCAAGGTGTTTATCAGGGCAGTAGCCGTTTCTTTTTTGGCAACGGTCTTAACCACTACATCTGCTAATAATTTACTGTCTTCTTCTAACTCTATCGTAACGATAACAGGTTCTGATCCAACCTTAAAAGCTGGATTGCTGTATTCCTTAAAACCTACATAACTAGAACTTAAAGAATAGGTTCCAGGAGCCACATTCGCAAAGGTAAACTTACCATCGATATCTGTGGATGCTCCTTGATTTTTACCTGTTGATGGATTTTTTAACCAAACGGTTACACCTACTAAGGTTTCTTTGGAAGACTTAACAACTCCAGAAACTTGAACCTGCGCAAAAGAGAAAAGAGGGAATAATAAAAGGATGAATTGGTGCTTAAATGAATTCATGATAGAATTGGTGTGAAATAATAGTTGACGTGATTTAATCATGCAACAAAATTAGATTTCACCCAATCCGAATTGGTTAAGCCATTGTTAGGCTTTTGTTATCTACTTGTTAAATAGAAGTTGTTTTCTTAATAATTCGATAACATTGAGATTTTTCACAGAAAATTTCACTTTTCTACACTGTTTTATAGTACAATTTCAAGTTTTTGCATTTTCTATAGAAGAACTTTCTTAGAAAAGTGAAAATTAACACGGATTTAATTTGCGGGTAATGTGAAAGGACTAGTTTTGGGTCAACAAACGGAAATCATTCCGCCTAAGTTTATTAAAATCAAGCATTATGAAAAAGTACACATTTGCTGCCTTATTATTCGCAGCCAGCCTGTTTGTCGTTTCTGCCGCTAATGGAGCAGAATTAACTCTTCCCGTGAACATTGAATCTGTAGGTAAATTGAAATATAAGGTATCTGCCAAAGCAGGAGCCACAGTCGTTATCTACGATGAAGAAAATAACGAGATTCACAAGGAAGGAATCGCGTCGCAAAAATTGTTCAATTTGGCGGGATTATCAGATGGAAACTACCGAATGGTAGTCTTAGATGACCACAAAAACGTGTTGACTTCTAAGTCGTTTACGATCAAAACGGAAGTGAAACGCGATATTGTCGCTATGAACTAATTTACCCAACATCAACGAATTATAGTGAAAGATTAAGGGGTAAAAAGGCGGACCAGTGGTTCGCCTTTTTCTATTTAGCTGAGTTCCTTGCTCTTGATTTTATGCAATAAAAACACAGCCACCAAAATAGGAAGCGAGAAAATCAGAAAGCGACCTGCCACGGACATCCCACTATCAGTCAGTAGGCCAAAGACGGTGGGTCCCAATATCGCCCCAAAACGGCCCGCTCCCATCGCTAAACCCACGCCTGTCGAACGGATTGCCGCAGGATAAATACGCGTCGCTGCCGGATAGAAACTATTAAACCCACCTTGGACTAAAAAGCCGATGAAGAAGACTAAGGTGAGGTTTACTACATAATCGAGTTTTACATTACCGTAGAAGTTCATCAAGATAAAGGCCACGATAAAAAAGAGTGTCATCGTTTTCTTGATGCCTATTTTACTAATCGCTAACCCCATCACAAATACGCCCGTGAAAGCCCCAAAATTTAAGGTCATTCCCACGTAGGTGGCGAGTTCGAAGGGCATGCCGGATTGTTTAGCGAGCGTAGGTACCCAGCTGATCAAAGTATACAAAGTTAAAAATCCGAAGAAAATGGCCGTCCAAAGTAAGAGCGTGGCGGTTCTGTATTCTGGAGTAAAGAGTTCTTTTATCTTCGTCTTACTGTGTTTCGATTCCGGCACGAATCCTGGGGATTCTGGCAAAAAGAAATAGACTAAGAGTAAAAGCGCAAACGAGAAAGCACTCGCGATCAAAAAGGTCGCGCGCCATCCTAAAAGCGGAAACACCCAGGCCACCACAAAACCGGTCAAAATCGCTCCCAAAGGCCAACCTCCTTGCACAATCCCCACATTGAAATCGCGGGTTTTATCCGTGGAAAATTCGGAGGCAACCGTCGCTAAATTAGGGAGAATTCCTCCGATGCCTAAACCAGTAATGAATCTGAAAATCAGTAATGCATTTAATGATGGAGCAAAATAAACGAATAACATGCCCAGACTGATTAAGAACAAGGAGCCTAAAAACACCTTGCGCCTTCCCCATTGATCACCCAAGGGTGCAATTAGGAAACAGCCCGCCGTCATCCCCGCTAATCCTGCCGAAAAAACGTAACCTAATTCTGCGTTATTCAATCCCCACTCTTTCATGATGTGCTCACCTGCAAAGGAAACGAGCAAAACATCGATTCCGTCGTTGAAATTGAGCAAAAAGCAGAGGGAGACTACGCCTATTTGGAGCCAAGACATCGAGTTTTTCATACGATTTGAACGACTATTTTTCCCGGATGTCCGTCAGTAGCCGCTTGTAAACCGGCCTGAACTTCCGCTAAAGGAATGTATTTTGAAATGATTTTATGCGGTTGAATTTTTCCGTCTTTAATCAGTTGGATAACTTCTTGAAAATCGGATGGATGATCGTAAATCAAAGATCCTTGGATCGAAATACCGCGGCGAACTAAATCCAAGGGGGTAAAGCTAGCCTGCTTTTCAGATAAGCCTAGTAGAATCACATTGGCACCGCGCGGAGCATCAGCAATAAGCTGTGTAGTAGCAGCCGCAGAACCGGTGCATTCGAAAATCACGCGGATGTCTTGGGATTTCCAATCATCTTTTAGTGCCCCGAATTCATACGCTTTCTCCTGCAAAACAGGATTCAAATCAGTCGCATAAACTTTCAAGCCATGTTCCACCGCAAGGTGCGTAATTAACATTCCGATGGCTCCGAGGCCTAGGACGTAGATGGCATCGCCTTTGGTTAGTGATGCCTTTTTTAATGCGTTGTAAGCAACAGCCGTGGGTTCGATGGTAACGGCATCCTGTGCGGAAATGGAATCCGGGAGTTTATGGGCGAAATCAGCCGGAATCAGCACGTATTCCGCGAAACAACCAGGGGCGTTAAGGCCTATGGTGCGTTTATTCGGGCAAACTGTGGCTTGACCACGCGCACAATAAGTACAATTTCCGCACGGGGCATTGGGATCTACCACCACTCTTTCACCTGGTTCGCGATTCACTCCTTCACCTAGGGCGTCGATATAGCCCCAGCCCTCATGGCCGATGATGGTGGGTTCAGGCAACGGACGATGGCCACCAAAATAATGCACATCAGATCCGCAAATACCCACTTCCTGCAAGCGAATACGCAACTGGCCGGGACCTGGATTTGGGATAGGATGATCGCCTAGTTCGATTTGCAAAGGTTTTACGAGAACGGCCGCTTTCATTACAGTATCTGATTGAATTCGATGATCTCGCCGTTCGGGCCTTTGACATTAAAGAAACGTGTTCCGTTTTTCCAAAAAGCCAAAAACGTAGGTTCCTTTTCTAAAATCTCAAATCCAGCCTGCTTTAAGGCTTCGAAGGCATAATCCACATCCTCCACGTCGATCGCAAAATGGTCGATGTGACCGACTTTGCGCTGTTTGATTTCGGCTAATTGCTTTTCCGGCATTTGGTATAACTCCACGATGACCTCGTGATTTTTCATCATTACGCAAGTCCCAAAACCGCCGTCAAACTCAAAGGGCGATTCCATCACGTTCTCGAAACCAAGACGTTCATAGAAAGGAATCGAGACTTCCATGTTATGTACGGGAATCCCGATGTGTTGGATTTTATGGATAAAGTTGATTTTCATAGCTCTTTGGATTTGATGCAATTTAAAACTTTTTGAAAACTTAACACTGTTAATTAAATTTACGGTGTAATTTTACACTAATGGGAATAGTCGCAAGAAAAGAGAAACAAAAACAGGAGATTCGATCCTTGATTCTAGAGGAATCGATGAAATTGTTCGTGGAAGAGGGCTTCAGTAAGGTATCCGTCCGGAAGATTGCTGAACGCATACAATATAGCCCCACGACGCTTTACCTGTATTTTAAAGATAAAAACGAGATCTTGTTTTATTGCTGTGAGTCAGGATTTAAGAAGATGGTGGAGCAGAATATCGCTTTAGGTTTGATCAGCGATCCTATCGAACGCTTGCACCAGATGGGCGTGAATTATCTGAATTTTGGCCTAGAATACCCAGAATATTATGATTTAATGTTCATTCAAGAGGCTCCTATGTCCGCCTTAATCGATATGGGCGCAGGCTGGTCAAGCGGCGATCAGGCGCTTGAGGCCTTGAAAATGATCGTGCAAGATGCGATGGACAAAGGATTAATTGTCCCTGCCAAAGTGGAAACGGTGGCGATGGCGGTTTGGAGCATGGTGCACGGCCTGGTTTCCCTCGCGATTCGCCAGCGATTAGACAAATTAGTAGCGGCGGAAGAAGTCGAAAATACGATGCATGAGTCGCTGGATTGGTTATTGAAAACGATGAAAAAAGCCTAACATGAAATATTTATTACTCCTTTTTGCGTTGCCGTTATTCGGCCAAAAGTCCGTCCTCGACGAATACGTCGCCACGGCTTTTCAACAAAACATCATGCTGCAACAGAAATCCATCCAGGTGGAAAAGGCGATGATTGCTTTGAAAACGGCGCAAAGCCTCTACCAACCGAGCGTCGCTTTCCAAGGCGGTTACCAAAGTGGCGAGGGTGGTCGAAGCATCGCTTTCCCGGTGGGCGATTTATTGAATCCGGTCTATTCGACGCTGAATGCATTAACGAAAAGCACCGCTTTTCCGCAGATTGCAAACGTGGAAACGAATTTCTTCCCACGCGACTTCTACGACGTGAAAGTGCAAACTACGATGCCACTGTATAACAAAGACATCAGCTATAACAAGCAAATCCAAGAGCAAACGGTCAGCCTACAACGCGAAGATGTTTCCCTATACAAGCGTGAATTAGTCAAGCAAATTAAGACGGCTTATTATAATTATTTGCTCAGCTTAGGTTTAGTAAAAGTCTATGAAAACAGCCTAAATTTAGCGTTAGAGGGCAAAAAGGTAAACGAAAAGCTGTTAGCAAACGGCAAAGGATTACCCGCCTATCTATTGCGATCAGATAGTGAAATCGCCACCATCCAAGCACAAATCGCGGATGCGGTGAAGCAAGAACAGGCGGCTCAATACTATTTCAATTTCTTGTTGAACCGAGAATTACGCGCTGAAATACGCATTGATTTCGAGGTTGAGAAAGCGGTGGCAGGTGTTTACTCGGTGGTGCCCGGCGTTCGTGAGGAATTATCGCTTCTTTCGAAATCAATCAACATTCAGGAGACCGTTTTGAAAATGAACGAGTCCTTTTACCTACCTAAGTTAAATGGTTTTGTGAATCTAGGATCTCAGTCAACGTTAAATAACATTAGCTCAAAGAGTGGCTATTATTTCTTTGGCCTACAAATGGACATTCCGATCTTCTCCGGGAAACGTAACTTGTACAAGGTGAAACAGACGCAATTAGATATCGCCTCCGCGAAAAATGCGTTGGATCTGAGTACGAAACAGTTTAATATGGCGACCGAAATCGCTCAGAAGAACGTACAATCTTCGATCGTTAGCTTTCAGGCCTCCACGAAATCCTACGAGGCGGCCGCCGCTTATTTACGCCTCATCGAAAAGGGCTATAAAGAGGGCGTGAGCACGTATTTAGAAACAGTGGACGCCAGAAATCAATGGATGAACGCCCAAATCAACTACCAATTAAAACAATTCAACGTATTAATCGCCGCTGCCGCTTACGAGCGCGAAGCCGCTAGCTACCCACTCTAATGAAAAAGATCTGCCTACTTATTTCCCTTATCACGGTATTTTCCGCTTGCTCTTCGAAGAAGAAAGAAGTGGCTGTGGTGACCAACGATGTCATTCCAGTTTCCGTGATTTCCTTGCAACAAGAATCTATCACCCGCCCCATCCAGGCTTCTGGCGTCTTCACGACGGAAGATGAGACCTATTTAGGTTTCAAAATAGGCGGCGTGATTCAGCACGTGTTTGTCAAAGAAGGCGATGCTGTAAAAGCGGGTCAACTAATCGCCAGCCTAAACCTGACCGAAATCAAGGCGCAGGTGCAGCAAGCCCAAATCATGCTCGAAAAAGCGCAACGCGATCACGCGAGAGCGAAGAACTTGTACCGCGATAGCGTGGCGACTTTGGAGCAATTCCAAAATGCCAAAACGGGCCTCGAAATCGCACAACAAGCCTATAATGCGGGTGCGTTTAACCAGAGTTATGCCGAAATCAGAGCCGTAAAATCGGGTTTTGTGTTGAAGAAATTAGCGAATGATGGCCAGGTCGTGGGACCCGGAACACCAGTCGTTTTATTGAACGGAGCAAACAAGGGTAATTGGGTGTTGAAAGTGGGTTTGAGCGACCGCGACTGGGCGGCGACGCAGGCGGGAGATCCGGCGGAGATTACGCTGGATGCGGCTGAAGGAAAGACTTTTAACGCGTCTGTTTTAGCCAAATCCGAGGGAGTGGATCCGGTGACGGGGACGCTTTGGGTTAGTTTACGCATCAGTGGTGCGCCGACAGCGCAGCTGGCGGCGGGGCTTTTTGGGAAAGCGAAAATTCGTCCGCGGAAACAGATTAAATCCTGGGTGATTCCATACGATGCGATTTTGGATGGAAATGCGACGGAGGGTTATGTGTTCATCACGAAAGACGGTAAAACCGCAGAGAAAGTGAAGATCCAGATCTCGAGTATTGACCACGGGAAGGTATTTGTTTCTGCAGGTTTGGAAGATGCAAAATCACTCATCACGAGCGGAAATGCCTATTTAGACGCAGGTTCAGCCATTAAAATCGTCCGCTAATTATGAAGATAGCTAACTACGCGGTAAAGAATTACCAATTTACGCTCACGATGTTTTTGATGGTCGTGGTCGTGGGGATTGTCACGATTATGACGATGCCCCGGGCAGAAGATCCGGATATGAATGCCCCTCAATTCCCTATTATCGCTGTTTACCCGGGAACGAGTCCGGACGATATGGAGGAGCTGGTGGTGAAGCCGGTCGAGAAAAGATTATACGAACTGGAAAATGTACGCAAGATCAACACGACGATTAGTGATGGCCTAGCGGTTTTCGCGGTCTATTATAAATACGGCGTGAACGTGGACGAGAAATACTCCGAGGTTGTTCGCGAATTGAACAGTATCAAGGGGGAATTACCTAAAGAGGTCATCAAACTCGAGGCTCAAAAAGCCACTCCATCGGGCACGAACGTGTTGCAGATGGCGCTGATTTCGAACAATGCGTCTCTGGACCAACTGAAAATCACGGCTGAACGTCTTCAAGAGGATCTGGAGAAAGTCACTGCCTTGAAGAAAGTGACGATTTCTGGCTTGCCAGAATCACAAGTGAAGATCGATTTGAACATCGAAAAGATGGCCCAAATGCAGGTCTCGCCAGAACGTGTTTTACAAGCAATCCAAAGCGAAATCGCGAACATTCCCGGCGGAAGTATCGTGGAAAATTCGAAGTCCTTTAATATCCTCACGTCCGGTAATTACCAGAACATTGAGGAGATTAAAAACACGATTGTGTTCTCGTATCAAGGGAAAAACGTGCTGTTAACGGATGTGGCCAAAGTCTATTTTGACTACGCCCCCGAAAATCACATCACCCGCTTGAACCAAAATCGCTGCCTATTCGTGACGGCCGCCCAAAAATCCGGCGAAAACATCGCGAAAACCCAGGCCGCTTACGAACCGGTGATCGCCCAATTCAAGAAAACCTTACCGAAGAACATCGACTTAGTCGTGAATTTCGACCAAGCCGAAAACGTCAACACCCGCCTCAGTGGCCTATTGAAAGACTTTATTATCGCCATTTTATTAGTGGCATTAACATTATTGCCGCTCGGTTTACGCGCCGCTTCCATCGTGATGATTTCGATCCCGCTATCCTTAGCGATCGGAATTATCCTCTTGAACATCATGGGCTACAGCCTGAACCAGCTGAGTATTGTGGGTTTAGTCGTTGCACTGGGACTTCTAGTGGATGACAGCATCGTGGTGGTGGAGAATATTGAGCGCTGGATGCGCGAGGGACACAGCCGATTAGACGCAACTTTAAAGGCAACGAATCAGATAGGAATGGCGGTTTTGGGTTGCACGGTGACCTTGATTATTGCCTTTTTACCTTTGGTATTTTTACCGGAAGCGTCTGGCGAATTCATCCGCAGTCTTCCGATGGCGGTGATTTTCTGTATCGTTGCTTCATTGGTCGTTTCGTTGACGGTAGTTCCGTTTTTATCGAGCCGCATTCTGAAATCCCATCAGGGAAATCCAGAAGGAAATTTATTCATGCGGGTGTTGAAAAAGCTGATTTCGGGGTCTTATTCTCGTTTGCTAGATTGGGCAATTATTCGTCCTAAAACGACTTTGCTGATCGCCCTTGTCATCTTTGTGGCTTCGTTGCGACTCTTCCCAGTCGTAGGATTTAGCCTTTTCCCGGCGTCGGAAAAACCACAGTTTATGGTCAATATTTTCAGCCCCTTGCAGTCGAATATGGCCTACACGGATTCGGTTTCCAAACTGATCGAAAGCGATCTGCGCAAGCTGCCCGAGGTAAAATATGTCTCTGCAAACGTGGGCAAAGGAAATCCACGTATCTATTATAATGCGATTCCTTTGAATGACAGAACCGATTACGGAAACTTGTTCGTCCAACTGCAGGATGACTTAGGTGCTGACGAGAAAATCAACCTAATCGAGAAATTACGCACGAAATACACGAACTATCCTGCCGCGACCATCGAGGTGAAAAACTTCGAGCAAGGGCCGCCGGTTGTGGCCCCTGTGGAGGTCCGTATTTTAGGGGATAACGTAGATACGTTGCGCCAAATCGCCAGCCGCGTCGAAACAATGCTAAAGAATACGAAAGGCACGATATACGTGAAAAACCCGTTGAAAAACCTGAAATCGGACATCAAATTCGATATCAACAAGGAAAAAGCCAGCATGCTAGGGATTCCTACGGTGAGCATCGACCGGATGATTCGCTTGGTGGTGGCCGGTTTTGATTTGGGCAAAATGACGGACAAAGAGGGTAAGGAATATGCGATTGTGGTTTCGAAGCCGCATCCAAAACACCCGAGTCTGGAGGTATTCGATAACCTGTATGTGAATAATGTGCAGGGAACGGCAATTCCGCTAAGTCAGGTGGCTTCGGTCAGATTGCAAACTTCCCCCGTCAGCATTAGTCACTTGAATAAGAATCGTTTGGTGTCTGTGAGTTCATTTGTGGAGAAAGGATTTTTGAACAACGAGGTGATCGCGGAGACTGAAAAGAGTCTCGCGAAGATCGCCTTGCCTGCTGGATACCACTTCGAAATGGGTGGTGAAGTGGAGAGTAAAAACGAGAGTTTCAGTGGTTTTGGGACGATCATATTAGTGACGATCTTCTTCTTTGTCGCAGTGTTAATTCTCGAGTTTGGAACGTTCAAGAGTACCTTGATTGTACTTTCTGTGATTCCATTAGGAATCGTGGGAGCCCTTTTAGCGCTGTGGTTTACGGGAACCCCGCTTTCCTTTGTGGCGACGGTGGGACTAATTGCTCTCGCCGGTATTGAGGTGAAAAATACCATCTTGTTGGTGGATTTCACGAACCAGCTACGCGCAGAAGGTATGCCGATGGAACAAGCCATCCGCGAGGCCGGCGAAGTGCGTTTCTTACCGATTATTTTAACTACGTTAACGGCGATCGGCGGTCTAATTCCCATCGCCATTTCCACGAATCCCCTTATTTCACCACTCGCGATCGTGATGATCGGTGGACTGATTAGCTCCACCCTCCTCTCCCGCATCGTGACCCCGGTAGTTTACAAATTAATCCCTCCAGCGATATGACTTTGAGCACGATTTTGCTGCTTCCGCAACTGATTATAGGTTCGTATACGTCCAAAGGTAATCCCGGCATCGAGGTGTTCAATTGGGATGCGAAGACAGGAGCAGCCACAAAATCCTATTCCCTAACCGTACCTCAGGCTTCCTACCAAGCCATTTCGGGGGATTACCTTTTTTCTGTCTCAGAAGAGGGCGACGGCAAGGCGAGCGTTTCCTCTTTCCAAATGCGCAACGGAAAATACGAGGCCATCAATACCGAATTTAGTCTGAAGGGCGACCACCCCTGCCATCTGACCTACCGGGAAAAATCGAAGACGATTTACACAGCGAACTATACAGGCGGAAGTGTGAGCGTGTTTCAAACGGCAAATGGCAGACTGAAGCCATTAGCCCAATACATCGCTTACACAGGTTCCAGCGTTAATAAGGACCGCCAAAACAGCGCCCACGCCCACATGGTCGCTCTTTCTCCTGATCAAAATACGTTATTTGTGACGGATTTGGGCTCGGATAAGATCTATGCGCATGCGATTTTAGCGGATGGACGCCTCGCGGAGGGTCGCGCAGAAATCGCCCTCACCTCCGGCAACGGACCTCGCCACATTCGTTTCAATGCGAAAGGCGATCGTGCTTATTTATTGAACGAGTTGAGTTCGGATGTGGATGTGTTTGCCGTGAAAGGCTCGCAATTGAATAAAATCCAAAGCATTCCCGCTGACACATCGGCCACAAAAGTGAAAGGCTCCGCAGACATCCATATTTCGCCGAACGGCAAATGGCTGATGTCCTCTAACCGAATCTCAAGCAATCAAGTCGTGGTATTTAAGATTGAAGCAGACGGACAATTAACACGTGTATTTCACCAAAACGTAGCCAAAATCCCCCGCAATTTCACCTTCGATCCATCAGGCAATTTTGTGTTAGTAGCGAGTCAAGAGGAAGACCGCGTGCAGGTGTTTCACTTCGACGACAAAACTGGATCACTAAAAGACAGCCACCAAGATATTTTGGCCAAATCCCCCGTTAGCTTGCTAATTCGCTAATTGCCTTCACTAATATGTCGAGTTCCTTCAATGTCGTAAAGACATTGGGGGTGATTCTGCAACCATGAATATTGCCTCCATCGATGGCAACGGTGAATATCTTGTATTCTTTCATCAAGCGCTCCGCTAATATCGATGGTTTGATGCCCTCAATTCCCACATTCGCAATGGCACAGGATTTCGTGGGATCCGCCGGATGGTGCAATCTAACGCGTGGAATCGGGCGGACCTTCGTGGTCCAGTAATTTTGTAAATACCGCAAGCGTTCTTCCTTTCTAGCTGGTCCCAATTTTTCGTAGAAATCGATGGCGTCATCGACCGCTAAATCTGTATAAACGGGAATCGTCCCTACGTGATTTAGGTGTGCTATATCGGTCACAGGAACGCCTTCTTCAGCCAGCAAAGGCCAGATTTGAGGAATCTTTTCTTTTCGCACGTGCAAAATGCCTACACCCAAAGGCACCGCCAGCCACTTGTGCAAACTCGCCCCATAATAGTCGCAATTCAGGTCTGAAATTTTGAATTGAATTTGCGCCACGGCGTGTGCCCCATCGACCATCACTTCGACTCCTCGGGCGTGGGCCATATCGCAGATTTGGCGAATCGGATTGATTTGACCCGTCACATTCACCAGGTGACATACCATGATGAGCTTGGTTTTATCGGTGATGGCTTTGGCATATAAATCCACAATTTCCTGATCTGAGGCCGGGTTAATGGGTAGTGAAATTATCTTCAAGACAATTCCCTGGCGTCTCGCCACCTGCTTAAACATGTCTTGCATCGCCCCATAATCCTGGATCGCAAAGATCGCCTCATCGCCTGCTTTCCAAGGAAAACCGCTGATGATCGTGTCAAGAGATTCGGTAGTGTTTCGGGTTAACACTAGAGTGTCTTCCGGGCAGCCTACAAGTCGAGCAACGCGTGCGGCGATGCGTTTTTTATTGTCGAATTGTACCGTCCGCATGTAATAGGCTCCTTGGGCGTTGACTTTGCGAATGTACTGAAAGTATTTCTCCAAAGTAGCCTCCGGAGTAATGTTATAATAACCACTTTCCAGGTTAATGAAGTCTGGACTCAGCTTATATCCTCCGCGGATTCCCTCCCAAAAATCTTCGTCTGAAGCGAGTGATTCGACTGTTTGGGTTTTGGCATACGAAAACCAAGGCGCCGAAGCCCCCAAAAGTGTGCAGGCTTTAAGGAAAGTGCGTTTATTCATGGTAGAAAATTAGCAAAAAAATCACATTTTGCCCTTGAATAATGAAGAATGTGATTAAATTTGTTTTCCGCCTCATATTAGGCGATTACCTAGAACAATTTAACATAAAACTCATGATGAAAAGAAGAGATGCCATCTCTCAAATCGCCTTGTTGTTAGGGGGTGCTTTCACAGCTCCTACTTTAATGGCTATGGATGTGAGAAAAGGCAATACCTCCATCGTTGCAGCAGATTTTAGCCTAACAGATGCGCAACGTCAAATCGTCTCAGCTGTCGCTGAACATATTATTCCAAGAACGTCTACGCCAGGTGCTATCGATGCAGGTGTTCCCGCTTTCATCGAAATGATGTTAAAAGATTGCTACAAAAAACCAGAACACAACAGCTTCCTAAAAGGGGTGAGCGACTTAGCGAAAGCTAATTTCTTAGCACAACCTGCTGCTGGCCAAGTGGCGATGTTGACTTTATTAGAGGCGAACACAAAAGATTTAATGAAGAGCTATTCTCAGAAGCGAATCAAAGTGGGCGATAACGTAGATAAAGACACTTTAGAAGGCGCTAATGGCGTTCCTTTCTGGAGATTGATGAAAGAATTAACGCTTTTAGGATACTACACATCTGAAAAAGGCATTCAAGCTTCTTTCATCTACGAGCCAGTTCCAGGCAAATTTGAGTTGATTACGGATATGAAGCCGACTCAAAAATCTTTCGTGTATTAATCTGAAAAATTAGAAAAAATGAATCTGAATATAGATGCAATTAAAGGCCAAACGTTTGACGCAATCGTCATCGGATCCGGTATCTCCGGAGGTTGGGCTGCCAAAGAATTAACAGAAAAAGGCTTAAAAGTAGCAGTTTTAGAGCGTGGTCGCGAGATCAAGCACATCGAAGGCTACGAAACGGCGATGAAAAACCCTTGGGAATTTGATCACCGTGGTCGTCCTACGAATATGGCTGCTGAAGAATATTGGGCAGGTATGCGTACAGGCTACACACCCGCTGAAGAACACCGCTATTTATTCGAAAACGATAAGCAAAATCCTTACATCGAGAAAAAAGGGGGATTCGACTGGATTCGTGCATATCACACGGGAGGTAAATCTCTTTTGTGGGGTCGCCAAACATATCGTTGGAACCGCGAAGACTTCTTAGCGAACGAAAAAGAAGGTGTCGGTACTCCGTGGCCTATCGGCTATGATGATTTAGCTCCTTGGTATTCATATGTAGAGAAATTTGCAGGTATTTCAGGTCAAGCGGAAGGCTTAGACGTGTTACCGGATTCAGATTTCTTACCAGCGATGCAAATGACTGCTCCTGAAGTTCACTTCAAAAATGCAGTCAATAAGAAATTAGGCCGTCCAGTAACGGTAGGTCGTGTGGCTCACTTAACAAAGCCAGGCAAACAACATACAGACTTAGGTCGTTCTTCTTGTAACTACCGTAACAAGTGTATGCGCGGTTGCCCTTACGGCGCTTACTTCTCGTCATTATCAGCAACTTTACCTGCTGCGATGCGTACAGGTCGTTTAACGATGATTCACAATGCAATTGCTGCGGAGATCATTTATGATGAGTCTACGCAAAAGGCCAAAGGTGTTCGCGTAATCGATCAAAACACAATGGAGTCGAAAGAATATTTCGCAAAAATCATCTTCGTGAACGCGGGTGCAATCGGTTCTACATCGATTTTAATGAACTCGAAGTCGAATCGTTACCAAAACGGTTTAGGAAACGATTCAGATCAATTAGGTCGTAACATCATGGACCACCACTTAGGTGCGGGTGCAAGTGCAACAATCGAAGGTTTTGAGAAAGATTACATGTTCGGAAATCGTCCGAACGGTTTATATATTCCTCGTTTCCAAAACTGGGGCAAAGACAAGCGTTCTTATTCACGTGGTTTCGGATACCAAGGTGGCGCGAGCCGCGAAGGTTGGGGCCGTGGCGTAGGAGCAGATGGCTTCGGCGCTGAGTTCAAAGAGAGCTTAACACACCCGGGACAATGGACCGTAGGTTTTGGAGGTTTTGGAGAAATTCTTCCAAACCCAGAGAACCGTTTCGTTCTAGGTGCACAAAAAGATAAGTGGGGTTTA
Source organism: Aquirufa lenticrescens (assembly GCF_019916085.1). Taxonomy (NCBI): domain Bacteria; kingdom Pseudomonadati; phylum Bacteroidota; class Cytophagia; order Cytophagales; family Flectobacillaceae; genus Aquirufa; species Aquirufa lenticrescens. The sequence continues at coordinate 1,015,296 of NZ_CP049834.1, forward strand.
CCGATCTTGGAATTCTCGGCAAGCTTTGGCCAAAACGAATTACAAATGCGTGAAGATATGATGAACGAGGCGGCAACTATGTTAGAGGCGGCTGGTTTCAAAAACATCAACGCATACAACAAGCAAGACACACACATTGGTTTAGGTATTCACGAAATGGGTACGGCTCGTATGGGTACATCCGTGAAGAACTCAATCGTTAACAAGCACAACCAAGTACACGAGGTTAAAAACGTGTTCATGACGGATGGTGCAGTGATGGCGTCTGCTTCTTGCGTGAATCCTTCCTTAACCTACATGGCGATGACTGCTCGTGCAGCTGACTTCGCGGTGAATGAGTTGAAGAAGAGAAATTTATAGTTCGCTTTGCGAACAGTAGACAGTGGTCAGTGGCCAGTTGTCAGTGATTTAAATAGGGTGGCAGATTCTGTCACCCTATTTTTATGGAATGTGGGTTTGCGGTACCTGAAGGCTGTATGGTGTAAAAATAAGCGCGAGGTATTGAGAGGGGTTTTCAGGTATTGACAGAAAGTGTCAATTCTCAGTAGACAGTGGTCAGTAGACAGTAGACAGTAGACAGTAGACAGTAGACAAAAAAGGTAGATTAGAAATTATCTACTCTGCAATTTCCTCATCCCTGGCTACTGACCACTGGCTACTGGTTACTACTAATTAAGAATAATCCTCATTGCAAAATAAAGCACCGACGGACACATCAAACAACCCAATCCGGTATAGAAAGTAGCAGTCATCGCGCCATAAGGAACCAGTTTAGGATCTGTTGCAGCTAGACCGGCAGCGGTTCCGCTGGTAGTTCCCATGAGTCCGCCAAAAATCATCGCCGATTGTGGTGTTTTCAAACCAATGTAAGGGGCGATTAGAGGGGTTCCAATGGTCACTAAAATCGATTTCACTACTCCTGCCGCGATACTGATGGCGATGATATCAGAACTTGCTCCTAAGGCAGTTCCGGTCACAGGACCTACGACGAAAGTACAGGCACCGGCACCGATAGTGGTAAGGCTTTCGGCGTCTGTGATTCCCATGGCATAGGCGATGATTACGCCGGCTGCGAAAGAGATGATGACGCCCAAAAACAAGGAAAGGACTCCGATGAGGCCGGTCTTTTTGATGATGGCGAAGCTGGCGCCCATCGCGGTAGAGACGATGGCGAAATCGCGGAACATAGGGCCACCTAGTAGATCAAAGCCGGAGAAACCGGGGATATCGGCAATCCCTTTTTTGCCCAAGGTTTCAAGGCCAGCGAAATAGGCCAAAACTAAACCCATGAAGATGGAAATAGCAGAGCCGGGGATTTTGCCGCGGGTGAGGGTTTTGGAGATTCCCTCCGAAAAATACATGATGAGGCCTGTTACGAGAAATGCGAAGACTAGGCCGTTTTTGTCGAGGAAGGTGATGATATATTCCATTAGTCTTTGGGCGCTAGTTTAGATAAAAAAGGCATTAAGGCGAGGCAAGCGATGACGGGAATGATACCTACCAAAAGAGCGAGTAGGCCGTTAGAGAAGGCGACACGGACGTTTTGGACGGAAGACATGGCCACGATGATGGGGATGTACATTTTGGACCAAAAGTTAACGCCCTCACCCATTTCGAGGTGGAAGAGGCCGCGTTTTTCGAGCTCGTTTTGAGATAAAATCAGGAAAAGCATCGCAAATCCGACGCCACCTACATTGGCTTGGATTCCCAAAAGACGACCGAGGGTTTCTCCCAGGATTTGGCCTGAAACGAAACAGGCAGCTAATAAGGCAACTCCGCGTAATAGCATATTAGTTTTTGATTAGGTTAACGACGTCTTTTTTCGTGACTTTACCCATCGCGTTGCGAGGCAATTCTGGCAAACGGTGGTAGGCCCGAGGGGTTTTATAAGCGGGCATTTGCTCACGCATCCAGGCATTTAAGGCTTTCGTGTCGAGGTCTTCTTTGCAGACGATGGCAGCGCTTACGAGCTCTCCCCATTCGTCATTTTCGACGCCTACGACGCAGCAATCATCGATTCCGGGGTAGGTTCGGAGGACTTCTTCGATTTCCAAAGCCGAAATTTTGTAGCCTCCTGACTTGATGATGTCGACGGAGTTTCGGCCCAAAATCCGGTAGCCTCCCAGCTCGTCCATCGTTGCGATGTCCCCAGTTTTGAAGAAACCATCCTTGGTAAATGATTCAGCTGTGGATTCTGGTTTTTGCCAGTATTCGTTGAAGACATTTGGCCCTTTGACCTGAATCTCTCCTATCTCCGTACCCGGAATAACGTTATCCTCTTCATCCGCTAAACGCACCTGAACGCCCGGAAGTGGATATCCCACGTGACCTGGAACGCGCGGACCGTCGTATGGATTACTCAAGGCCATCCCGATTTCGGTCATGCCATAACGCTCCAAGAGACTATGTTCGCTAATCGTCTTCCAGCGTTCCATCACAGAGACAGGCAGCGCCGCAGATCCCGAGATCATGAGTCTGAATTTGGACATAATGCGGGTCATCTCTTTTTGGTCCACCTCAGACAACGATTCCCAATGCGTAATCAACTTATAATAAATCGTGGGAACGGCCATGAAGACGTTCAACTGACCTTTTTTGAAAATATCGAACAGCGCTTCCGCCGAAAAACTAGGCAAAAACTGGCAAGTCGCCCCTGCCCAAAGCGAGCAAGAAACGATATTAATCACCCCGTGAATGTGGTGCAGCGGCAAAATACAGATCGAATAATCCGAGGAACTCCAACGCCAAGCATCGATCAAAGTCGAAATTTGGGCATTCAAATTCGCGTGCGTGGACACCACTCCTTTAGGCAAATTCGTCGTACCAGAGGTATAGAGCATCATGGCACGGCGGGAGTCAGGGAAAGTGGGCAGTAGACAGTGGTCAGTAGCCAGTGGACAGTCGTCAGTAGTCAGTAAGCGTAATCCTAGCTCTTCGCAGAGTGGATTTAGTAGTTCCTTGTATTCTGGACTCACGACCACAATGCTCGAGCCAGAATTCTCAATCGTATAGCGCAAAGAGGGCAACGGATAGGTCAAACAAAGCGGAACAGCGACGCCGCCAGCGCGCCAAATCCCCCACTGCACTCGCACATAATCAAAACCAGGGTTCACCATATAGGCAACTCGGGCTTCATTTAGGTCCGTATTTTTATCTAATAAGGTAGAAGCGAAGGCTTTCGAGGCATCTAAAAGCTGGGAATAGGTATAATTTGTACCATCCGAAATAATGGCTGTCTTCTCCAGGTGCTTCTCAGCTTGGGCAAAAATGGATATCATAGGGTTGAATAGGTTTGTTCAAAGATAGGAAATAAGTCGCGACTTTGTCGCTTAGTCGTCATGCGGACTTGGTCACGACTTTGTCGTTTAGTCAATGCTTCGCATTTTAGTCGTCACTGCGTGACTTAGTCGACTTCGTCTTAGTCGTCCTGCGGACTTGGTCAAAGGGTCGTCGCTATGTGACTAAGCCGCGAAGCGGCGACTAAACGACGCAGTCGTGACTAAATCGCGAAGCGATGACTAAGCCGCAAAGCGGCGACTAAACCTCGTAGAGGTGACTAAGCCGCGAAGCGGCGACTAAACGACGCAGTCGTGACTAAATCGCGAAGCGATGACTAAGCCGCAAAGCGGCGACTAAAGTGTGATATAATGAATATTCCCCTTCAAATCCTTCAGCAATTTCTTCGTCCTTTCTGGTCTGGCGTCGGTGATGAAGACTTGGCCAAAGTGCTCTTCTGCCATCATTTGGACCAAACGCTGGATGCGGCGGTCATCGAGTTTGTCGAAGATGTCGTCGAGGAGCAAGAGGGGTTTGCGAGGTTTGGCGGCTACGAGGGAGTCGAATTGTGCCAGTTTTAGCGCGACGACGAAGGATTTTTGCTGACCTTGGGAGCCAAATTTGCGCAAGGAGTAGCCATTGATTTTAAAATCAAATTCATCTCGATGAATTCCGATGGATGTTCGCTGCGCGGACAAATCCAGCGGTTCCGCGGCGCGCAGCGCCGCGTCAAAGCCCCCAGCTTCGAAAGTAGATTCGAGCTGAATGTCGACCTCCTCCCGGTCGTCAGAAAGTTTGGAATAATGAAATTTAAAACTAGGTAAAAAGACCTCGAGGAATTCCTTTCGGGCTTTTGCAAGCGATTCCCCTAGTTCTACTAAGGGCGCGTGGTAACTATCTAAATGGAGGCGATCGACCTGGCCGCGCTCAGCGAATTGCTTTAATAATACATTGCGTTGCTGGACGATGCGGTTGTAACGTAATAATTGATCCAGAAAGTTGCGGTCGAGCTGAGACATCATCCCGTCAAAGAAACGGCGACGTTCTTCACTTCCCTCACGGACTAAATCGGTGTCGTGTGGATCCATTAAAACCACTGGGAAGTGGCCGATGTGGTCCGCTAAGCGTGGATAGGGTTTGTCATCGCGGAGGAATTGCTTTTTGGCCCCCTTCTGAAAAACACAGGTAATCTGGGTTTCGCGATCCTGAGTATCGACAAAATCTCCCTGTACCCGAAAAAAATCCTGCGTATGTTTGATGCAAAGCTGATCCGAAATCCCCCGCGCACTTTTCGTCATCGAAAGGAAATGGATGGCGTCCAACAGATTCGTTTTCCCAATCCCATTCTCCCCTACAATGCAATTAATCTCCGAAATAAAGCTAAATCTAGCCTCCTCATAGGATTTAAACTGATTTACCTGAAGAGATTTGAGATGCATGGATGTAGGAATGCGATTAAAAGCGTGTAAAAATAAAGATTTTGTACTAATTTTGCAGGGATTAGCGCCGGAATTAACCCGGCATACCGCTTTAAAAATATTCTATCAAGAAGATGGCAAAGAAAAACGCAGACGCGCCCAAGTATTCTAAAGAGACTTACAAGTATTGGTACGAATCCATGCAATTACAACGCAAATTCGAAGAGAAATGCGGTCAGTTGTACGGAATGCAGAAAATTAAAGGCTTCTGTCACTTATATATTGGACAAGAGGCTTGTTCTTCTGGTTCAAAATCTGCCCTACAAGAAGGCGATAAATATATCACAGCGTATCGTGACCACGGTATCCCTTTGGCATTAGGAACCTCTCCTAACGCAATTATGGCTGAATTATACGGTAAAATCACTGGTGCTTCAAAAGGAAAAGGTGGCTCCATGCACATCTTCGACAAAGAGGTAGGTTTCGTAGGGGGCCATGGTATCGTAGGGGCTCAAATCCCTTTAGGTGCTGGTCTTGCCTTCGCAGAGAAATACAATAAAACGGGTAATGTTTCGATCACCTATTTTGGTGATGGTGCAGTTCGTCAAGGTGCTTTACACGAGGCATTTAACATGGCGATGACTTGGAAATTACCTGCAATTTTCGTCGTAGAAAATAACGGTTACGCGATGGGAACATCCGTAGCTCGTACCTCTAACGTAACGGAACTCTACAAAATCGGAGAAGCATACGATATGCCATCTGAGCCAGTGGATGCCATGAATGTGGAAGCGGTTCACGAGGCAGTATCTCGTGCAGCAGCTAGAGCTCGTGCCGGAGAAGGTCCTACGTTCTTAGAATTCAGAACCTATCGTTACAGAGGTCACTCGATGTCTGATCCACAAAAATACCGTTCTAAAGAAGAGGTAGAGGCTTACAAAGACCGTGACCCAATCGAACAGGTGAAGTATACGATCTTAGAGCACAATATCTTAACGCAAGCAGAATTAGACGAGATCGATGCTAAAATCAAGGTTCAAGTTCAAGAATCTGTTGATTTTGCAGAAGCATCTCCATTCCCAGATAAATCAGAGGCTTACAAAGATGTGTATGTCGAAGAGAATTATCCTTTTATAGAAGAGTAGTCGCTGCTTCGCAGCTTAGTCAAAAAATCGCTGCATCGCAGCTTAGTCAAAAAGTCGCTGCTTCGCAGCTAAGTCGACTTCGTCTTAGTCATCGCTTCGCGATTTAGTCATTAAGTCAAAAGCTCATTCGCAAAGTCGGATGAGCTTTTTTTGATACAATATCAATTCAATCGATAGCCACTTTTATCAAGAATTCGAATGAAACCTTTAATCAGTAGAGAAATTTCAACCAGATCTTTTTGCAATTGATTAGCCTGTTCATATGTTATATAGTTTAACTGGCAAGCAATATAAAGCATCGATTTTACCTCACTAGATGACCCTAATGCAATAAACAAAAAGCGTCGAAAATCCGCATCTGAACCTCTTTCAAAACCCTCCGCTATATTATTAGAAATGGAGATTGCAGCTCGCTGGATTTGGTTTTTAAATCCGTAATCTACATTTAACTGAAGTACTTTATAAATCTCAACTGCGACGATTTGAGACTTTTTCCAAGCCTCAATTTCTTCAAAATGGTATATTCTCATAGTTCATCAAGATTACACGATTTTTAATTATTATTGTAACAGTAACTTGATAAACGACTAAGTCCAAAGGCGACTAAATCGCGAAGCGATGACTAAGCTGCGAAGCAGCGACTCTTTGACTAAGTGACGAAGTCACGACTCTTTGACTAAGCTGCGAAGCAGCGACTCTTTGACTAAGTGACGAAGTCACGACTCTTTGACTAAGCTGCGAAGCAGCGACTCTTTGACTAAGTGACGAAGTCACGACTCTTTGACTAAGCCACGAAGTGGCGACTAAATATGACTCTAAACTGCGACCTTGGCGAAGGCATTGGAAATGATGCCGCACTCATGCCCTACATCGACGAAGCAAATATTGCCTGCGGATTTCATGCCGGAGATTCGTTTACCATGCGCGAAACAGTAGCTTTGTGTATACGTCATGGCGTAAAAATGGGAGCACATCCGTCCTATTTAGATCGCGAGAATTTTGGAAGAAAAGAGATTGAACTGAGCCCAGAGGAAATCTATTTACTGGTTAAAAAGCAGATTGAAATACTAAATCAAATCGTAAAAACTGCAGGTGGAACGCTAAATCACGTGAAGCCACACGGTGCCTTATATAATACTTCGGCAAAAAATCCTGACGTCGCAAAGGCCATTGCGAAAGCGGTAATGGAGGTGAATGGAGACCTAATTTTATTCGGACTGAAAGGCAGCCAGTCGATCGAAGTTGCACAGGCAATGGGCCTACAAACAGCAGAAGAGGCTTTTGCCGATCGTCGCTATGAAAGTGATGGATCCTTAACTCCGCGCAGTCAGCCTGGAGCTTGCTTTACAGACGTTCATGATGTGCTAGATCAGGTGGAAAAAATAAAGGCCGACACCTGGTGTATCCATGGTGACGGCCCTCATGCGTTAGAGTTCGCGAAAGCACTGAAAGCGAAGCTCCATAGCTAAAGGCGAAGCGCTAAACTGCCTTAAAACTCCACAATAAATCCTATCGTAGGCGTTACTTGCGCCTTGTCATTTAAGAATTGGGTAGGAATGGCGTTGCTACCGTCTTTTGCAATAGGTAAACCATTCGTCGTCGCAAAGGCTGAATTATCCTCTAAACGCTTAAACGTGTAGGTGGGAATTCCAGGATTCACGGCGATGTACCAATTGGTCACGTCTAGGAACAAATCAATGGTCGTTTTCTTCAAATTGTATTTCTTATCGATACGGACGTCACTCGAATGGAAGTTCGGTAGACGTTGTGTGTTCAGACGCGAATAATCAAAGGTTCCTTGGCCTAAAGTCAGGTAACTTGACTTGGACGTAGTTTCATCATAAGGTGTATAGGGTGCGCCTCCTTGGTAACGGAAACGAAGGCCTAACTCCCAGTTGCGTGGGAATTTATAGCCCCAGGTCACACTTAATAAGTGTTGGTTATCCCAGCTGGAGGCGATTAAATTGCCATCAAAACCGCTGTACATACTGCGGTAGTAGGTGTAAGACAAAATTCCGAAGGACTTGTCGGTCAATTTCTTTTGAGCAAATAACTCAAATCCGTAGGCACGACCTTTACCAGATGTGGTCACATCTTCGTTCCCTAGAATGTTGAAGTCCCCTCCCAAATTAGCCAATGAAATAGCCTTAGCATTTGAAATAGGCACATTCGCATATTCCTTCACGAAGGCTTCCGCTGTGAAACGCAAGGATTCGTCGTATAAGTATTCTAGTCCTGCAACGTAGTGATCACTTTGCTGATATTTCGCGTCTTGATTCATCAACACGGGTGTAACAGGAGCGAAACTGGAATAGGTCGGATAAGGGAATGCCGATGAAGCATAGCCCAAAATCGTATACGGTGCTAACTTAAAGTAGCGACCCACGGAAGCATTGGCTGTCCATTTTTCTGATAATACGTAACTAGCAGATACGCGGGGAGAGATCGTTTCCAATGGATCCATACCTGTGGTTGTGAAGCTATTCATATCCGTGCGCAGGCCGGCACTTAGACCTAATTTGGAGTCAAAAAAGGTCTTCGAAACTTGCGCAAACGCCCCGTATTTCCAAAGCGAATTTAGGGGACTCGTGTAAGAAATAGTCGTTGTTGGATAAGCTAAACGTATGGCGGGGTTTGGAATCGTATTATTCAAAACTTGGTAGGTACTATTCGCATATTCCACGAATTGCGCAGAAAGGCCATAATTGATCTTCCAGCCATTTGTATTTTTGTTCACATCCACGCGCAACTTATTTTCCGTCTCGCGAGACGAATAATCAAAGTTTAATTCTGAAGGATCTTTCTTTAAATTGTCCTCATAACGCAAGAAATTGTTGTCAAAGACGTTTCTAGAAAGCGCCACATTCACATAGCCATTATCCAGCAATTTCTTTAATGACATTCCCAGCGTATAATTCCATTGATTGATCAATGGGTTTGAGTTATAAATGTATAATTTTTCTGGTGTGGCTTTCTTTAGTGTCCCAAAGGAGAAGTCATCAATCGCCCCCAATCCCATCAATGATAAGGTGGTCGTTGAGTTGATTTGTTTCGTGATTTTAAACTGTCCGTCCCAGAAATTTGGGCGAATAGGGATATCTAAAGCCTGAAAAAGGAATTGCAAATACGAACGGCGAACAGAGGCTAAAAACGTTGTTTTACCTGATTTAGAAAGTGGCCCCTCTGTTGTTAAAGCGAATTCAGTCGCACTTAGACGCGCATTACCTTGGAATTTGTTTGGGTTTCCCGTGCGCTGTTTGAACTGGAATACGGAACTTAAGGCGTTGTCATAACGGGCATCAAAGGCAGAAGAACTTAGTTTCACATCCTCAATAAAAGACACGTTTAGCATTCCTTGTGGGCCGCCGCTGCTTCCTTGGGTTTGGAAGTGATTCAATACAGGGATTTCAATTCCATCCAGGTAATAGACGTTTTCGTTCGGGCCTCCTCCGCGAATGATGATGTCGTTTCTGAAGCCTCCGCCCTGTGGGCCTCCGCCTACGCCGGGAAGGGTTTGGATAACTTTGCTGACATCGAAGTTTCCGCCTGGGTTGCTCTTGATTTCCTCCGCTGTTAAGCGTTGAACGCTGAGTGGAGATTCAAGGGTAGCGGCTTTCGCGGTGCGGCGGTTTTGAGTGACCACCACCTCCGTTAATTCTTGGTTTGAGGGCAATAATTCAATGTTCAAGAAGTTCTCATTTCCCGCATTGATGATCACGTTGAAGGCCGTGTATTTCTCATAGCCTACTGCGGAGAAGGAAATGTTGTATGTTTTTAGGGCCAAACCTGTTAAACGGAAAGTTCCTTTATCATCTGCATTTACCCCTTTTGTAGAACCATCCAGCGTCACAGAAACCCCAGCAATCGGCTTTTGCGTTAATTGATCAACGATTTTTCCGGAGATGCGGCCGTTGTTTTGGGCCAAAACCGAAAAGGAAAACAAAAGTAATAGTAGTGTCTGTTTCATTTTTCCTAAACGCCTAAATGGCAAGAATTGTTTCAAATTAAGGCTGAATCAACACCTTTTGAGTAACAGAGCCTTTAACGGATTCATATTTCAATAGATAATTCCCAGCCCCTGGAAGAGGCGCAGGAATGCGCAAGGTTTCCCCTGCATCGACCGAAATCGCACCGCCTAAAACGCGACCTGAAAGATCAAACCAGTGCAATGTTCCTATATTTTTCACTCGAATATTAATGAGCGATGTGGCAGGATTAGGCCACACATACAATTCCTCCGAGGGAATTAAAATATCCGAGGTATTTTGGAGCAATTGAACTCCGCCAGAGGCAAGTCCGACTACGATATCGACTTTACCGTCACGATTGAAATCAGCAGTGGTGATTTGGGCATTTTGGCCTACCTGAAAAGGCAAACGCTGCACTTCCAGCCCTAAACCGGACACATATAGATAACCTGAAGCATCAATGGTGATTTGCTCTGCATTGCCATCTCCCGTGATATCTGCATAAGCAATGCCGCGTAATAGGGTTTCGATTCGCTGGTAAGGTTTGGCCAAATCCGACCAATCATACACTCGTGTGCCACCTAAATAATCCAAAACCACGAGTTCCAGCGATCCATCCTGGTCGATGTCATAAAGACGAGGCGTTTCGCGAAGACTCACGACATTCAATGGCTTTTCTTCACCCAGCTGACCACCTGAATAGATACGATAAAACACGGCTGAACCCTTTATATAATACAGCATCAGGCGACCATTCACTACTTGTAATTGTACCGAGGAAGCTCCGGCTAAAGGCAAAAAATCGCGGGTTTTCAACGTTAACGTCCCATTCGCATTTTCATAAAAAGTGACACTGCCACTTCCAATCAATAAATCCAGGTCGCCATCTCCCTCCACATCAAAGAACACAGGCGAGGCATTATCTCCCACGTCGATCATTTCTTCTTGTAAAAAGGCTTTGGTTTTTAGCACCAAAGTGCCATTTTCAGACCGGTAATAAGAGGCCGTTTCCAAAGCCGGATTCAAATCTGGCAAATGAGACGACGCGATCAAATCCAGAAAGCCATCGCCATCCAAATCGATGGGCGATCCGCTGGCAAGAGATGGAACCGTATGAGGTGCCCCAGCCGGGAAATTATAATCGGCAGCACGGAATTTAGGTTTTGCACGAGTCCCCTCGTTTTTCATCAAAAGAAAGCTAGAACAGTTTACATGCCCTATAATCAGATCATAAATGCCATTTTTATCCGGATCCCAAAGGGCTAACGTACTTCCGGCATGTTGCACTGCCGCAGTGGATTGCGTGCTTAAAACAGATTCTGGAACCACCCCAAACGTAATATCCTGGCAATCGTTTAAAAAGAAATTGCCCCAATTCAGAGACTTGGTGACATACTTCAAATCTCCCGTATTCTCATAATACGTGATAAAATGCCCAGCAGATTCAAAAGCTAAAATATCTAAATCTCCATCCCCATCGATATCCGCAATGGCAGGAATATCCGTCGCACTGACGTAGATATTGATGAGGCCATTGAGGCCGGTAGATTTGAGGGTGCCCGTTGACTTAGGGAAATTATTACCGACGTTCGGATATACCTGAATCCCACCCGGAGTGGAGGTAAACAAATCTTTGTCTCCATCCCCATCGTAATCCAATAGGTTCATCCAGTTTTCGATGAGTGGAAAACGTTTTTGATAGCCGGGGGAATACGTAAAACTACCGGAGGCGTTTCTTAAAAAAGTCTTCAAGTGTTGCGCACTGCGATCGAAAACGACGAGGTCTTCCCGGGCGCCGCCATCGAGGTCAATGGGAAAAAATTGCACCGAATTAATTCCGCCAGCCCAAGGATTTTTTAATCCGGAAACGGGGAGATTGGTGATTTGGTCAAAGGAAATCTGCTGCGCTTTCAGGTGAAATGCACAAAAAAAAACCAAAAAGACCCATCCGGATTTCCTCATAAAATCAAAGATAGCAACGGACCTAGAACAAATAACTTAAATGGGTAGAAAATCGGCCAATTACTACTTTTTTGATTTTAAGTCTGCCTCATACATTTCTTGGCAATGTGCAGAGCAAAAAGAAACTGATTGATTTCCATATACTTTGGTGATGAAAATATCTTCAGGTGTTAATTTCATTTTACAAATAGGATCTAAGACCTTATGTGTTTTTGGACTGACCTTAGCTATCGATTTCCCTACAATAAACCCGGCAGATGGATCCCATTTATCATATTCGATTGCTCTTGCAATTTTCTGCGCTTCTGCAGAACCTCGCAACTCATTGACTAAAAACAAGGCTCCATCCAGGCCTGCGGAAACACCTGCGGTTGTTAGTAACTTCCCATCCAATACATACCGAGCATTGTCTAGAATAGTAGATTTAGGAGCATACTCCTGCAACATATGAGTCGCCCCCCAGTGCGTAGTCGCTTTTTTTCCATCTAAGATTCCCGCTTTGGCAAAAAAAGCGGCACCGGTACAAATCGACATAGCCATTTTAGACGTAGCATAGACTGAATTAATCCAAGCAATATTCTCGGGCTTATTGACTGCCGTCATTAAAGATTCGCCTGCACCAGGAATGACTAATATATCTACTTTGGGAACTGTTTTGAAGTTATAATCAGGAAGTATAGTAAGCGATTTACGCATGGAATAAAGCTTCCCTGTATCTGCTGCAACGGTAAAAACCTGCATATCTTTTGCATTAGCAAGCACTTCCAATGGACCCGCAAAATCCAACAGCTCTACTCCTGGATACAAGAAAATAGCAACGTTTAATTTTGTCGTATCCTTTTGTGCCTGTAACAAAAAAGAATGAATGAATAGAAATAATACGATTAAGACTCTCATATGTTTATTTTGAAATAACTTGAACCACTTGATTTACCTCCTCTTTAACCGCCTCATAAGCAATGATCCAGGATTTTCCACCCCAAATAATCGCTGGATAAGAGCAATCAAAGGCAGGGTCTGAAACATAGGATTTGGTCAGTTTTCCAGACAAATCCTTTACGACGAAGCCAATTTGCTTGTAATAACGATCGCCATCTTGCTTGATTTCGGCGAAAACGAGTGCCGTTTCACCTTTCGGATTCGAGGCTAACTGAGGCATCCTGATTTTATCACCAGGTAAATGGAGAATCATCTTTTTAGATCCTTGATACGCCCATTTTACGCCAGAAGAACCCTCTGCGCCGGTATACCAAGCGGCTTCTAGGCCTTTTGACCCACGAACTAAAGACGGTCCTGCGTGAGGACACGCATTTACTTTCCAGTGATCTTCATACAAGGGCACTGATTCTGAATAGGTTTTGCCAAAATCATTAGAATGAATGTACCCCATATCGCGTTCTCCTTTGTCGTTCAGATCGCGGTAAATCACATCAACATTTCCTTTTGTATCAGCTAAGGCATCGATCCGGCAACATTCGCAGGTTTGTTTGTCGAGAATTTTCATGTCCCCAAAACCTAAACCAGGCGCAGTAGAAGCCGTAACGAGCGTCCGGCCTTTTGGCCCTACTTTCACATCTAACCAATACGCACCCACCTGACCATTCGGCAGAGAAATGATCTTCCCAAACGAGTGGCTCAGTCCTGCCGCGGTATCTTGGTGAATGTGTTGTGGTTTTTGCCAAACCCCATTCACCTCCATTGCATATAGCAAATCTCCATTAAATCGAGACGCTGCTGTAGGGCGATTCATCTCATACAAAAGGATACACGTGCCATCCGCTTTATAGGCCAGTTTAGGCATACCCTCTGCATGAGTTGACGCTTTTTTATCAATAGGGACCTGCTCAGCAGGCCCCTGATTGACTTTTCGAAAGAACAAAACCCCATTGGCTGATTTCTCTACCCAAGATAGAACGACATCGCCGTTTGATTTCAGTGCAAAAGAGGGGTCTAACGCCTGATTACCAGGATTAGACACCGTTTGCGCGAAAGAGATCTGCGCAAAGAAAACGAGCAAAAGGATTAATTTTTTCATTTTTTGAATAGTTGGAATACGTCGATTTGTACACCGGCAACCACTGTACGAGGAGCCGCTGGCGTATAGGTTGATTTATCTGTAGCGTTATTTCCACGAGTCGCCGTTGTGGCATATAAAGCATCACCTAGATTCAAGATGTTAGTGAAGAATTGATATGCTTTGTAGTTATAACCCATTCTTAGATTGAAAACAGATACGCCTTCGAAGCTTACTTTGTTTACTTGATCTTGGAACCAAGGCCCAATTTTTTGCCATTCTAAGGCAATACGCGCTCCTTTGTACTTGTACGTTACTTCTGAGTTTGCAATGAAGTTAGGCGCTTGTGGCATCTCTTTTCCATTCACATTTTTCAATGCGTCTGATGCACGCGTACTTAACACAAAATCCACAAACGTATGTTTTGCATTCGTTCCTCCAAAGCGGAAGTTCCACGAATCGTTCGGTCGGATCGTAATTTGGTACTCAATCCCCTCGTGCAAAGTCTTACCCGCCGATTGATAATCCGTCGTGTTATCCGGTTGGCGGATTCCTAAAAGCTCATTATTACCCTCTAAACGATAGAATGTGTAATCAAAGAAGACTTTATTTTTCCAAAGTGAAGCCCAACCTCCCACTTCGTAATTCGAAAACACAGCTGGGTCAATGCTTAAATAGAATTTCTCCCCAGTTGCTGCCGCTTGTGCCGCTGGTCTAGCGCGGAATACAGCTGAAAGGGCAGGTGGCGAGAAGCCTTTGGAGAAATTACCATAGAAACCTAGAGCGGAGGAAGCCTCATACGTGACCCCTAACTTAGGCGAGAATTGTTCGTAGCTTTTTGTGCCCGTCGAATTGTCGATGAAGTTCGTATAGTCAAAGGACATTTGATCGAAACGGCCGCCTAAAGAAAGACGCAATTTCTCTACTGGATGCAGGTCAAACTGCGCGTAAGCCGCTTTATTCCAAATCACCGCCGAATAATTGCCTAAGAACGTCGATGGTAAGACTTGGGTGATCGTGAATTTCTCCACCGATTTCTTGTCTGGGCAAAGCGTCGCAGCTAAGTTAATTTTGTAAGCCCAATAATCATTAGGCGAGCGATCTAACAAAAATCCAGCTACTAATTTTGAGTTCAGGAATTCAAAATTTTGCGAGTGCTGCCCCATCAAGCCAAAGCTTTTGAAACTGTTTTGATTCACTTGTCCTGAACCCGTAACCGCTGGACTTGTCCAAGAAATTGAATAGGATGGGTTTTGGCCTAAGGCATTATCCCGATAAAAAGCAGTCAAACTAGAATTCGCATTATCCGACCATTTGTGCTCTAATGTCAAACGAGAACGAGACGAGAACGATGAGCGGTAAGTGAAATCTGCCGGGCTTTTGTAGCTACGAGAATAATAGCCCGTACTGTCGATGTTTCCACCTGTCTGAGAGAAGTAATCATTGTAGGCAAAAGAGCCCCAAAGTTTCGTCTTAGGCGTCAATTGATAATCTAAGCGTACGTTTATCGAAGACTTGTCGAAATCGGAATTAGAGGCCCAAGAACCTTTTTGGCGCGCTACATAACCGCCCGTCATAATCGACCATTTCTTACCAATTTGTGCCCCAGCAGTAAACTGCACTCGGTTGTAGCCCCACTCATCTACTTGTAAACCCACTTGTGCCGTCGGAATACCTGGTGCCGTCTTCGTGATCAAGTTTATCGCTCCACCCACGGCCTCAGGCCCATAAAGGGAGGACGCTGGGCCCTTAATTACTTCCACTGAATTCAATCCTTGTAGATTCGATTCAATTAAGGCGTTGTGATTAAATACCCCCAAAGGACGCAATGGAAGCCCATCTTCCATGTACAAGAAATAAGCAGATGTTCCAAAAGGCTGGCGAATACCCATCCCGTGTTGTTCATTTCGGTAATCCAACATCACCACACCTGGAACTTTATTGATAATCTCCGTTAATTGAAGCGCCTTCGTATCTTGAATCAACGCAGATCCAATTTTATGAATAGCTACGGGCGTCTCCGCACGCGTCGCCGCTTGGCGAGAAGCAGTAACCACGACTGATTCTAACGTTTGAGTAGATTCCTCTAGAAAAATAGGGCTTGTTTCCCCAGTCGTTTTCGTCGCTTTAAAACCTAAAGCCGTTACCGTGAATTCTCCCTTTTCTTTAACTTGGAATTCCCCTCTTTCATTTGAAATGGAAATTGTTTTATCGCCTTTTTTCAGGCTAGCGCCTACGATAGGCTCGTTTGTAATCGAATTAAGTACTTTAATTTTTTGCGCTTGCGCCAGTGATGTTATACCTAATAACACCGCTATGAATAGCTGTTTCATGTATAATTAATTAAAATGAGAAATGCCCATGACTTCAAGCCACGGGTAAAGCGTCAAGAAAATTAATTAGACTTGTGGAGGGTGGAAAAAGCCTTTAGCAGCTGAATTAGGGAAGAATTCCGTCGATGTGAAATGATTTTCAACGAGTTCTGATGCGGTGAAACGCGCTGTAAAGACAGGTTGAATGGCTTGAAAACTCAACACCACTTCTGGCATTTTTTCTAAACGCTCCGAATTCGATTTCTGCTCTTTTTCTTCCGCAGCCTTTAGCTTTTTTGCTAAATAACATTGACCATTACAGTTCAACATCGGTTTATCGCGGTTCACACAAAGGTTTTCTGCAATGTAGTCGCGATTAATGCGGTAGTAGGCCACGGCACCCCATTGATTCATCAAGGGAACCTGCATAGCTAGGAACAATAAAAGAGCGACGATGCGTTTCACGACGCAAAGGTAAGACAGAAATTGAAAAATAATTATTAATTTACAGGGAATAAATACGACAAAAACGAGTAAAAATGACGAAAATCACAATAATCGGCAGTTCAAATACGGATATGGTGATCAAATCGGCTCATTTGCCGGCGCCGGGCGAAACCGTTTTAGGCGGGGACTTCTTCATGAATCCAGGCGGCAAAGGTGCGAACCAGGCGGTGGCTGCGGCTCGGCTGGGTGGCGAGGTTCATTTTGTGTGCAAGGTGGGAAAGGATGTATTTGGGGAGACGGCACTGCAACAATTTAAGAACGAGGGAATTCACACGCGATTTGTGACGCAAGACCCTTTGGCTCCCTCTGGTATAGCATTGATTAATGTAGATGCCAAAGGAGAGAACTGCATCACTGTGGCTACAGGCGCGAACAACTCTCTTTTACCTGCGGATATTGATGCGGCCTCGGAAATTTTCGAAGCGGGCGATTTTGTCTTGATTCAATTAGAAACTCCTCTAGAGACGGTGGTATATGCAGCCGCGAAAGCCGCGAAAAAAGGCCTGAAGGTCGTATTAAATCCCGCACCTGCAGCGGAACTGCCCGTCGAATTATTTCCGCATTTATACGCCATCACGCCTAATGAGACGGAGGCAGAAATCCTGACGGGAGTTGCTGTGACGGATTTGCTAACTGCGGAGAAAGCAGCGAACATATTACTTAATAAAGGAGTTCATCATGTGATTATTACCTTGGGCGCCGAAGGCGCCCTCTACAAAACTGCCTACGAAACGCAACACATTCCAGTCGCGAAAGTCGTGGCACAAGATACGACCGCCGCGGGGGATTGCTTTAATGGAGCGCTTGTCGTGGGTTTATCCGAAGGAATGAGCTGGCCAGACGCGATCGCTTTTGCCTGCAAAGCAGCCTCCATATCTGTTACTCGATTAGGGGCACAAGCTTCGATGCCTAGACTAAATGAACTATGAAAAAACTGATCCTACTACTTCTTATCAGTTTTTCAATGGCCGCCCAAAACCGCCAGAAAGTTATTTTCGATTGTGACCTCGGTGATGACATCGACGACGCCTATGCCTTGGGTTATTTGTTGACGCTCCAGGATCGTTATGAGATTTTAGGAATCACGACTTGCTATGGCCGCACAGAAGATCGCGCCATTTTAGCGCAGAAATTTCTAGCTGTTACCGGAGAAAATCACATCCCTGTTTATGTAGGTAAAAACACCTCGAAAAGTTCGGATCGCGCGAATTGGTACGCGGATCAGTTTTATTGGGCGAAAGGTTCTGGTTTGACAAAAAAACCTCAAGGCGCCACCGATTTTATTCGATCACAACTGAAAAAATACCCAGGAGAAGTCATTATTTTCTCGGTGGGACCGGTGACGAATTTGGCCCCCTTAGGAGCCGAATTGCAAAAAGCGAAAGCGATCTATGCGATGTTTGGTTCGTTTAAAATCGGTTATGACGGCAGTACGAAAGTAGATGCCGAATGGAATGTGACTTGCGATATTCCCTCCGCAAAGGCATTTGTTCAATCTGGCGCGAATATCATTTATGCAGGATTGGATGTGACGGCGATGGTCAAATTGTCCGCTGAAAATCGCTTGAAATTATTGATGCGTCAATCGCCATTGACGAGTGCGATGCAAGGGCTTTATGTTTTGTGGGGGCAAGAAACCCCTACCCTTTTTGACCCGGTAGCCATCGGAATGGAAACGAATCCGGAATTATTTACAACCGAAAAAGTGCACGTCTACGTGGATGATAAGGGTTTTACTAGACTAGATCCAACGAAGCCTGCCAATGCCACGATAGGCACCAGTATTAAGCACACAGAATTCATCCAAAAACTGATGCACCAGTATGTGTATCAAAACCTACAACCATGAAAAAATTACTTTTCTTCTGTTTCATCACATTAGCTGCACAAGCGCAAAATATTTCGATGAGCAAAGCCGTCTTGAAAGATAAAATCAAGGGGGGCTGGGCTGGTCAAACAATCGGCGTGACTTTTGGCGGACCTGTCGAGTTTCGCTATAACGGGACAATGATCAATTCCTACCACCCGATTCCGTGGTATGATGGCTATCTAAAAAATACGATGATTAATAATCCGGGATTGTACGATGATTTGTACATGGATTTGACATTCGTGGAAGTATTCGAGAAAGAGGGATTGAATGCGCCTATCGAATCACACGCGAAGGCGTATGCGAATGCGGGTTATGCACTTTGGCACGCGAATCAGGCAGGTCGTTACAATATTCTGAACGGAATGATGCCTCCAGCGTCTGGGTACTGGGAAAATAATCCCCATGCGGATTGTATTGATTACCAAATCGAATGTGACTTTGCTGGCTTGATGTCGCCAGGCATGCCCAATGCGGCATCGAAAATCTCCGATAAAATCGGGCACATCATGAACTATGGCGATGGCTATTATGGTGGGGTTTATTTAGGTGCCTGCTATACGTTGGCATTCATCAATAACGACATCAACAAAGTGGTTTCCGAGGCTTTGAAAACCATTCCAGCGAATAGCCAATATTACAAATGCATCTCAGATGTCATCAAATGGCACAAACAATACCCGAACGACTGGACAAAAACCTGGTTAGAAGTCCAAAACAAATGGGCGAACGACATCGGTTGTCCAGACGGCGTTTTCGCTCCGTTTAACATCGATGCGACCGTGAATTCAGCTTATGTCGTAATGGGATTATTGTACGGCAACGGGGATTTCACCAAAACCCTAGAAATTTCCACACGTTGTGGACAAGATGCAGACTGCAATCCATCGTCTGCGGGCGGCATTTTGGGTGCCATGATTGGCTACGATAAAATACCAGCCTATTGGAAATTAGGCTTAAAAGAGGCGGAAGACATCGACTTCAAATACACGTCCACTTCTCTGAATGACGTCTATGAAATCGGTTTCAAACACGCTTTGCAAAACATCAAAAACAACGGTGGAACTGTTTCCGAAAACGCAGTAAACATCCCTTACACTGCCCCTAAAGCAGTAGCTTTCGAACAAAGCTTCGATCATTCATTCCCTACCGAAAAGATCAACATCGGAAAAAATTTGACCGATGAATATGACTTAGATTTCGAAGGAAATGGCTTCGTGGTGCGCGGCGAAACAGCGAAATGGGCCTCATTAGATCCTGGAACTTTTGACTTGGAAGTCTATTTAGATGGCAAGCTTTTTGAAAAAGTAAAACTTCCAGTGGCATTCACAACGCGACGCCACGAGATCACCTGGAAATATAAATTAGCGACCGGAAAACACCACGTGAAGCTGAAAGTGTTAAACAAAGTGGCCGGCTACGACTGCAAATTATTTGATGCCATCGTCTATGCAGAAAAGCCATTTATGGCTACTAATGATAAATATTACCGTTTAGGTAACCTAAAATAAGCGCTATGTTCATTATCGAAACCTATTCATCTGCCGTTTTATTGTGCATCGTAACGATGCTTTGCTGGGGCTCTTGGGCAAACACCCAAAAACTTTCGTCCTCCTCCTGGCGCTTCGAACTATTCTATTGGGATTATGCCATCGGGATCGTATTGGCATCCCTGATTCTTGCCTTTACGCTCGGCTCCAACGGAACGCAGGGGCGTGGATTCCTAGCGGATTATGCGCAAGCAAGTGGCGATAACCTACAATCTGCTTTTATAGGCGGAGTTTTATTTAATGCCGCGAACATTCTCTTAGTCGCTGCCATTGGTATCGCGGGGATGTCTGTGGCCTTTCCGGTGGGCATCGGGATTGCCTTGGTATTAGGGGTTTTAGTGAATTATTTAGCGGATCCGCAGGGAAATCCACTGTTGATTTTTGGGGGAGTTGCTTTGATTGCCATTGCGATTATTTTAAATGCGAGAGCCTATAAATCGATCTCAAACGCTGCTGCATCGAATAAAGGATTAGTACTTTCTGTTCTTGCAGGATGCCTAATGGGCCTTTTCTACAAGTATGTGGCGACCTCGATGGCCGTGAATTTCGCCGCGCCAGAAGTGGGAAAATTGACACCTTATACGGCTTTGGTTGTTTTCGCTGTAGGCGTTTTTGCCAGTTCTTTGGTCTTTAATACCTTCCAAATGAAGAAGCCATTCTCCGGTGCTCCCTTGAATTTCGCTCACTATTTAGTGGGTTCGACGAAAGACCATTTAGTGGGTATTCTAGGCGGTGCTATCTGGTTCGTAGGAATGGCCTTGTCTATTCTTGCCTCTGAAAAAGCAGGTGCTGCCGTTTCATATGGCCTAGGCCAGGGAGCAACCGTGGTGGCGGCGGTTTGGGGGATCTTTATTTGGAAAGAGTTCAAAAATGCCTCGCCAGAGACGCACAAATTGCTCAACATCATGTTGCTTTTGTATGTCGTGGGATTAGGCTTGTTGATTGGATCGAAATAGTTATTTCACCGCCAATGGCAACATTTCGCCATTCGTGACGGCCACAGGCTTTTGCATTGTGGTGTAATATTTCGCGAGGCTGGTGTTGTAGAATTGGACTTGGGCTTTTTGGGACGTACTCAAATCATAGCCCAGATAAACACGCACCGGACTACCTGGCGCACCAATAAACGAGGAAACTACCGTTCCGAAACGGCTTAAACCGCCTGTGAGCGTACTTTGCTTTTTGCCAAATAGGGTAACAAACGAAGTGGATGTACCAACGAAAGCCCCATACATATTCAAACCCAAATCCGCCACCGACCCATCACCCATCACAAAGGTCAACATTTTAGTAGCTGACAACGACCCTAAATTCGTGAATTTCAACTCATGGGCTGTATTTCCTAAGGTAATCGTAGCATTATTATACACATACAGCGTCCCTAACGTAGAGCTAAAGCCTCCATCATTCAGATGGCCTCCTGAAAAATTGATGGTACTGTAGGATGGAATGGCACCCGCTAATCCTATTTGTAAAATTCCTCCATACAGATAAGTGTCCGAAACCTGATTCGCTGCGCTGAGCTGGAGTGTTCCTGTACCTGATTTGGAAAGCGTACGGCCTATCATCACGCGCGTGATTCCATCATTTACCCCATTACCCGTCGTCACCACATTATTTCCGGTACTAAAAGTTAAATTACCATATGTTCGTCCTGTTGCCGTTAGCGTGTTATACACACTAATCCCACCTGCACCCGTGATGGAAATCGTCCCCCCGACTCCTGAATTAGACGAAGCATTCGTCGTACTAACTGCCCCACTCGTGTTAATAGCCGCGTTGACAAAAACAGAACCGGCCGTTGAATTCAAATACACACTCCCGCCATCCGTCAATGGAATAGTCGAACTTCGAGAAAGCGGAATGTTCGTATTTATCGCTGCATTCACGTAGATATTCCCCACCGTATTCAAATAAAAACTCAAAACCCCCTTATCTCCATAAGCATCCGTAGCGTAGCGCAAGGCGATAGGTGACAAAATGTTCGCCTCTGATCCAGCATTAATGGTCAACAACTTGTTAAAAGTAGGTCCATGATCATTCCAGGTTTCGATGGGTGTATTTACGTTAATAATTCCCGATTGGGAACAAGAAACACAGGCCGTATTGATCGTAGCATGGCTATATCGGGTGCGCAAAATTAGGTCTATGTCCGTAGGATTTATATTCGCGTGATTCGCAGAGGGGGTGAATGTATACGTCGTATTCGTGGCGCCGCTTGAAAGTACAGGGGACCAGGTTCCATTCACCGTAATCCCGGTCGTAAAACGAATATTCGCATTCCCACTTTGAGCTATCGCGTTCGGGACCAGTTCTCCCGATATCAATTGTATCGCATTAGCCGTACTAAATTTCACCTGCTCTAACTCCGTTAACGAAAGTAAAGGGCTATTTTCCACGTAAATACGTCCATCCGTACCAGAAATGCCGGCGTTTCCTTGCCAGCCGCTTATGTTCAAGGTTCTAAAATCCCACGTATTTTTAGGGCCAAAACGCAACTCATGAACACCTGCCCCTAATTCAATCTCAGATCCCTCTGATAAAATCGAAATAGGACCAAAAGTCTCTGAATAACCTCCTGAACTCAATTTTCCTCCAGTAAAAAGAATCATGGCCATATTGTTAATCACTTCTGTCGCCCCTAAAGCCAGATTCCCACTGCTAATGACCGTAGCGCCTGTATAGCTATTTGCAGCATTCAAGGTCAATGATCCCGTGCCATCTTTGATCAAGCTAGTCGCAAGATTCAAGGAAACGGGACTAATCCCCCAATTAAACGCCAAACTTCCGGTTCCACTCAAGCCACCGTTGAAAATCAAGTCCCCAGAGCCGCCTACTAACAAGGTTAGCGCACTTGCCGGCAAAGGCCCATTGATAGTCAGTTGACTCGAAGCATCCGCGTTCATTCGGACATTCGTTGTGATTAAGTTAATCGCTGAATTATAGACATTATTCCCTTGTATACTTCGTAACGCACCGGAATTGGAGACACCATTTCCACTTAGCGTTAGCGGATTAGTAACCGTAATCCCACCGTCCAATACTAAACTGGCATTAGATCCAATACTGACTGCACCTGATCCTAAGCTCGTATTATTTTGTATCGTAAGAACTCCAAGAGAGGCAATAGTGCTCCCGCTGTAATTATTAGCGGAAGCTAAGGTTAACCCCGCCATACTCGTTGTAATAGACCCGGTACCTAGTGTCAAAGTTCCACTTATCGTCATCGAACCAAGGCCCGTCGTGACCAAGGAAACGTTTGTCCCAGTGACGGTTTGATGGAATGTCAAGCTTCCAGCATTGCTGTTGAGGGTGGTGCTTTGGCCTAAAACGACAAGGCCTTCCCAGCTATTGTTCCCACTTTCATTTGATAAGGTGACCCCGTAGGTATTCAGGGCTAATTCCTCCGGCCCCACCTGGATATTATTGTATAAGGCTAATTTCCCCGTTCCCCTAACGATGGTCCCTGCGCTGGTGCTTCCTAAGGAACGGCTGTTATAAATGGCTAAGGTTCCCGCGTAGATCGTGGTCAAACCGGTGTAGGTGTTCACTTGGCTGTGGGTGGCATTTCCAAGGGAGAAGGATTCTCCGTATTTGGCCAAAGACAAAACTCCCAATCCATCTTCCATCAAACCGGTATACACCGTATTCAAATTACTCAATCCCAAGGTCAACGTGATATTCCCCGCCACGCTACTGGTCACTTTCCCGTATCCATTTACACTGGCAATCGAACCAATCGATTCCGAAAATCCGTTTAAATCCAAGGTCGTGTTTGCCCCAGTAAAAGATAGCGTATTGTAGTCAGGTAAAGCCGTGCCCCCCGCTAATTGCAACGTTCCGTCCGCCAGCTCAGAAGAGGATACGGCATTATTCGTTGCGCTCAACTTCAGAATTCCTGCCCCCATTTTTTTAAAGGCTCCTCCGTTCATAACTCCGCTTATTCCATCATTCGCACCGCCCGTGGTAACACTCGTGTTCCCATCCAAAATAGTAATAGCTCCCGCAGAATACACCCGACTCGTAGAAAACAAGGTCCCGGAAACACTCACGCCAGCCGCCCCTTTGATAGTGATGGAACCACCCGTACCGTTGTAAAGACCTGAATTTATGGCATTAGTAGACCCACTGCAATTGATATTCCCAGTCACTTTCACGGCCCCATCAGTCGAATTGAGCGTAACAGAACCGCCCTCGTTTATAATGGCAGAAGCATAGGATGGAGCTAAATTCGTCATCGAAATATCTGCCGTAACCGAAATATTTCCAGGGGTATTAATCACTAAACTTAATGACCCTTTGTTTGTATTATTCGTAGTGGTACTACGCATCGCAATGGCATTAGGTACTGTTACGTCTGAGGCCGCGTTGAAAGTAATCGTTTTGTTGTAGGTAGGACCATTTTGGTTGTACGAGGAGAAAGAAGTGCTAAAGGTAACTTGACCTGCTTGAGTGCAGCTTGCACAAGCCGTATTAATGATGACATGGCTGTATTTCACCCGCAACAAATCATCTATTTCCGTCACGCTGACTGTCGCATCGTCAGCATTAGGGGTGAAGGTATACGTCGTTTGTGTGGTGGCGGAGGATAATAGCGGCGACCAGGTTCCTCTACTCGTGGCGCCAGCGATGATGGTGAGATTGCTATTTTGGGCGTATAGTTGCCCCGCAAAAAATAGGAGTACGAATAAGAGCTTCTTCATCTTAGTACGAGTAAACAAATTGAATGCGATCTCCTAGTGCAATCACATAGGAGCCATTGTTTGCTGTATTGTAGGCCAAATAAGGCGTAGGCGCCGTGGCATTCGTCGAAAATGCGCTTGTGGTCTTGTAGCTGTAGGCGTTTTGGCTGATCAAAATACCATTCACATACATCTTGAGTTTCGCCGTTGTGTGCGGCGTTTGCGTGAGGGTA
Organism: Aquirufa lenticrescens; assembly: GCF_019916085.1. Classification (NCBI taxonomy): domain Bacteria; kingdom Pseudomonadati; phylum Bacteroidota; class Cytophagia; order Cytophagales; family Flectobacillaceae; genus Aquirufa; species Aquirufa lenticrescens. The sequence continues at coordinate 1,040,233 of NZ_CP049834.1, forward strand.
AAGTTCGTTTGACCAGCTGTTACGGCTACTAAATTCCCCGTGGAACCGGTAGCTGTCGTTTCGTCAAAGCCATCTCTTAAGGTGCTTGTCCAGCTAGCCACACCGGAGGAGGTTAAACTCAAGACTTGACCCGTGGCACCCGGATTGGATGGGAATGTCGTTCCACCCAGCGTTAACGTTCCGGTTAAACTCGAATTCACAAAGGTCTTGTTCGTGAGTGTTTCCGTGCCAGCTAGCGTGGCCATCGTACCAGAGGTGGGAAACGTAATGTTCGTGACACCCGTGGTGTTGATCGTCGTGGAATAATTCCCGGAAGTCACGAGGTCGCCCGCTAAACTTATCGTTTTGCTACCATTGTTTATTCCCGTTCCGCCGTAAGTGGGCGAAAGGATTCCTATAATCGCGGCGCTTCCGTCGAAGGGATAGCCGAAGATAGTTTGGGGGGAGGAAAGGGTGGTGGCGGTGGTGGCGGCAGTCGCGAAAGTTGCGCTTGCCGCGATGGCAGCTGTGTTAGAAGTTAAGGCTGTTGTGGCGAAAGTGGCTGAAATTGCCGTAGATGCTGAGTTAGCTGTTACAGCAGTCAAAGCCGTCGTGGCTGACGCAGCAGTAACTGCAGTCAAAGCCGCTGTTGCCGTACTCGCATTACCCGTTAATTCCCCCACAAAATTCGTTGCACTAATAGAGTTGAATCCAGACATACTGGAAAAGGTTCCTCCTAAAATAGCAATCGTAGAGCCTAAAGTAATTTGATTGTTAGCTAATTGGCCGTTGGTGATGCTAGCGGTGGCGGAAAGGTTAGCAGTTGTTAAGCCAGTGGCTTGGATGGCGTTTCCAGTAAGGGAAATGCCTGAACCGGCGGTTAAGGGGGCTTGATAATCTGTCCCAGCGATAAGTGGTATTTGGTAATTGATCCCGGCTACTAATGGAACCTGAAAATCCGTTCCTGCAATAAGCGGCCTCTGATAATCAGTCCCCGCAATTAATGGTATTTGATAGTCGACCCCAGAAACTAACGGTACTTGCACATCTATCCCGGGCCGTAAAGGCCTTTGAAAATCGACACCTGCAATAAGAGGACGCTGGTAATCAGTACCTGCCATTAAGGGCTGCTGATAATCAATCCCAGCCACCAGTGGAACCTGATAATCCGTCCCAGCCATAAGCCGCGCCTGTACATCCAATCCAATCCGCAACCCTAAATTCGCTCGCGCCGAAGCCGCGGTCGTAGCTCCCGTTCCACCCTTTTCCAACGGAATAACTCCCGTTAATACGGAGGCGTCTATTGGTATGGAAATATTTGTAGACCCATCAAAAGGCACTCCATTGATTGTGCGCGCGGTTTCTAAGGCCGTGGCCTTGGTTGCTAAATTTGCCGAACTCGCCTGGCTTGCGACGCTTGCATTCGCCGTACGACTATCTACATACTCTTTCACCGCTTTCACGGACGGATATTTTACCTGAGACGCAGAGTCTGAAAGAATCGAATTAGATTTATTAGCCAGGGATTCTTTGGTATTTAATTGGGCCAAAACCAAGCCAGACACCGGCTTGTCCACATCCGCCGTATTGTCTACATTGCCTAGCCCTAAATTCGCACGCGCGGCAACAGCGGTGGTAGCACCCGTCCCTCCGAAGGTAAGTGTCAAAGTACCACTCAGCTTTCCCGCCTCCTCCGCAAAATGCGCATAAGGCAAGTAATTTAGGCCGCGATTGCTGACCTCGGTGTATTTGGCACCTAAATCAAAACTCACCTGCGTCACCAATTTCTTCACCGGACCGCCCCAGTTCAAACTGGCAAAAGTCCCGGCTGCACTTGAATTCTCCCCTGCCCCTATCTCCAAATTAATCAGCCCATACGCATCCGTCTTCGTCTTATGCAACTCCTCAAACTGCAACGTGCTCCCCGCATAAATCCCAAACTTCACCCAAATATCCTTGTTCAAATACAGTTGCGCCTGAACCCCATTTCCGGGCAATTCAATGGCAGCCGGATCTACGATCAGGGCCTGGTAATTAATCGACTTCAGAGGAGTTTGCGCGTGCGCACAATAGAAACTGCACAGCAAGGCTGTGAGAATGAAATAGTTTTTCATAAGCAATCTTTTAAACAGAACAGATTGCTTATTAGTGGTTAAGAAGCAATACGAATATAAATTGAGGGTATTGTGTTGATAACAAAGGTACTAGGATTTTGCAGAGGGCAATGGGGGAGGGATTTTTTAATTTAGGGGTGGGGCAAAAAAATCCCCAGTTGTTAGCTGGGGACCAATTAGTTGCATTCGTTTTATTTTATGTAGTATCTTTTTTGGCCAGCAGTTGTAATAACATACATATTCACAGCCGCGCCTGGGTTAATCGAAAAAGTTGAAACTCCGCCGTTACCACTAGTACTAGTATAGTATAAAGTTGTTGCGGGGGTGTTAGACGTCCAGGTACCATTACTATAATTACAAATTGTCAATGTAAATCCATCAGGCAAATTATCTGGAATATTAGGCATACCCGTATGTTGTGTCGATATGATATATCCTGAATATTGATATAAATCTGAAGCTGCAATAAAAGGCCAATCATCATATGTCTTTGTGGCTATTGACTGCCAAGAAGATGTCCCATTCGCATTTGCGGTTAATACTTGCCCCTGAGTACCATTAGTATTAGGGTAAGTAACAGCCCCTGCCGTAATTGAGCCACTTGTTTTCACATTTGTGACAGATGTATTTCCTAATTGAATCGTATTGCTTGCCGTCACTTGAGCCCCATATCCAACAGCCGTTGCATTGTTCAATGTAGCGGAAGACGCATCGGCATCTGTACCCAAGATCGTATTTTGACTTCCGGATGTAATTGTTTGACCTGAACGTTTACCTACACCCACGTTACTATTCCCTGTCACACTAATCAATGATTGATTACCGATGGATGTATTTTCTTGGCCAGTCACTAAAGACATCATTGACTCCGCTCCTACAGAAGTATTTCCAGAACCTGAAGTCATACTAGGTAAGTTATTGTAACCAATACTAGTATTATTATCCCAAGCGGTACCATTATAACGAGCCATTGCAAAAGCACCTAGGGCTGTGTTACGTTTACCATTAACATTGGAAGACCCCATCGCGCCTTGTCCAATGGCTACGCTCTCATCATTATTACCTGCTCCACGACCCAATGAAACACCATTAGCAGAAATATTTGAACTAAAAGTTTTAACTCCAGCAATTGTTTGAGCTGTTGTTAAATCAACAAATCCTCCTGTCGAGGTAGTCACTTCTTTCGTTCCGGCATTATAATACAACAAATTGGAAGTTGCGGAAGCGCTACGAATGGGATTCACATAAAAACCGGCATTGCTCGGATTCAATGGGCTACTACTACCTGCAGCGTTCAAGGCGATACTGTTCGCCGCTTGATTGCTTTGGCCAGCAAAAGTTCCAATGGCGATAGCGCCTGTTCCTTGATTATTTTGACCGGCAGCAAAACCAATCGCAACTGATTCTCCTGCTTGATTTGCCTGGGCCGCGTTACCCCCTATTGAAATACTATTTGCCCCTTGATTTTGGTCTCCAGAAACGTAACCGATAGCGATCGAACTTTGACCTTGATTCCCTCTTCCTGCGCCTCCACCAATGGCTACGGTGTTCTTATTAACGCCTTGATTCGGAGTTCCAGCTTGTGAGCCGATGGCGATATTATTATTTGCCAAACCAAGTGTAGTCAGTATTCCTGCTACCGTCGTTTGGCCCGTTCCTCCAGCTGCTACTGGAATCACACCTGTGATTTTAGATCCTGCTACCGAGGTAATTTTCGCGTCAGTTACCGCACCGTTCGCAATTTTAACCGTGGAGATTGAATTATCAGCAACTCCTGCAGAAGCCATAGCTACAGATACGGCAGCATCCGTATAGGCGGTTGTCGCTAGTTGTGTTGAATTTGTTCGTGGACTTGCTGTGGGGGCTGTAGGAACTCCAGTTAAAATAGGAGAAGCAAGTGGTGCTTTGGTACTTAGAGCCGCTTGCGTTGCTGTTGAAATCGGCTTTGCCGCATCAGTCGTATTATCCACTGAACCTAAACCGACCATTGATTTCGTAATACCAGAAACGGTCCCAGTAAACGTAGGGGAAGCAATCGGTGCATAATTATTCAAATCCGTCAATGCCGCCTTCGTCGCTAACATACTGGTATCTACCGTGATCGCCATGTGAGCCGCTAATGCCGCTGCACTCGCTTTTAAGTCTAGCGCTGCATTTACATCCGCCACATTTGCTTTAAAGTTCAAAGCCGCCTGCGTTGCTGCAGAAATTGGCTTATCAGCATCTGAAGTATTATCGACATTCCCTAGACCTAGGTTAGCACGAGCCCCTACGGCCGTTGTTGCACCCGTTCCACCACCAGTAATTCCTAGCGTTCCTCCTAGTTTTCCTGCCGTTTCTGCAAATAAGGCATAAGGACTATAAGTTAGTTTTTGGTCTGATACTTTCGTGTATGAGGTTCCGTTATCAAAACTTACGAATACCTGCAATGATTTTTGATTCGCGTCCCAATTTACCGCATTGAATGCCGTGCTTGCCACAGAACCAATGGTAAGGTTCACTAAACCATAAGCGTCCGTTTTCGATTGTTGCACTTCTTCGAATTGAATGTTAGTACCTGAAACGATAACAAATTTCACTGTGACATTCCCGTTGACTAAAGGTTGGCCTGTAATGTCAGCTCCGGGTAATTCGATTTTTGCAGGATCTAATATAACCGCTTGGTAAGAAATCCCTTTTTGGGCTTTCGCCACAACAGAAATAAATAATAGAACAAAGAGTAACAGTTTTTTCATGGTAGTAGAACAAATGAATGAGTAATTATTTCGTAGCTATTTTAAGGCCAAAACTGAAGGTAGACGGAACGAAATTCAGCGTGGATGAACCGAAAGTGTTCGTATCTAGGTGTTGAAAAGAAGTGTAAACAGACATCTGATCGTTGACTTTTTTAGTGATCGATAAGGTAAAACCTACCGAGAATTTCAGGCCGTTAAATTGGTCGTCATCTGCTAAATCCAGGTACCTGTTTTGTAAAAACTGAGTGCCGTTAATAAGGGTTTGGACGGCTGCTGAAGCTTTGGCAGAAACAGTTAAACCATGAAGGCCGGTATAAGAAGGTCCGATGCCACCGGTCAAGCCCATAAAATCTGCCTGATAAGAAAAAGGAATGTTTTGCACATCGCCCACATTGTTGTATTGATTATAGGCTAAACCCAAATCATACACAAAAGCTTTTGATATTTTATTCTCGCGGGATAAAGCCAAATGAAGACCAGAACTAGACTTCAAGAAGTCAGGATTGTTTCCAGCAGAATTGGTAAAAACATAACGGGTGATGTTATTGCCGGTTTCGAAATTCCAGGTTTGCGCTTGTAGCGACGAAACGAAAAATAGGGCAATCAGGAGGGTAAAAATTGATCTCATAGAACAGAATTAAATCTTGAAGACCAATATTAGTTCAATGGAGTTCGGAAAAGAATTTTTAGAACATTCAGCTTGTTTCGATTCGCCGAATTGAATCAAATCACTAGGAAAGATTTTTTAAATAGACCGAAGGTGATTCCCCCGTTTGCGTTTTAAATGCTTGAATAAAATTAGAGCGAGATTTGTATCCACAAGCCTTACCTACACTTTCTAAGGTATTGGTTTCGGCTTTACCCGCTTTTAAAAGCATGACCGCTTCCTCGATGCGAAGCTGATTTTTCCACTTTAGAAAAGTAATGCCTTTGTAGGTATTAAAGTAATAGGTTAATACATGTTCCGGCGTAGCAAGATCTTTAACTAAATCCGACATCGCGAATCCAGGCACTAAAAACTTCTTCACTAGAACATATTCATTGAGCTGCTTTTCCACTCGTTTAATCCTTATTTTACTGAGTTCAAATGTCTTCGCATTAGTAGCTATTTCCTCGTTTAATTTCACCACAGCTAACAAACTCGCATCCGATTTTCCTTCTAAACCATATAATACAGATGGGAAAAAATAGATAGATACCATCAATCCAAACATAATGATACTAGCAACAGATCTTCCTCTACCCTGCTCATCTAATACAATCATAAGGTCATTCGCAAAATAGGAATGGGTACTTAGTGCAATCAAACTTATATTAAAGATTAAACCCAAAATCAGATATACTTGTAACCACTTCCTTAATACGGCGGCAGATTTCAATTTTCCCTCTTGAATAGATCTAAATAAAATTACCGCTGCGAATACCATATAGCAAAACGATACCACCGAACGCGAGATGAAATAAAATGAAAAGGGGACTAACGGAAAATATACCTGGTAGATGATACGAGAATTATGATGAATCCTTTCTGCTAGATCTAACTTAAACGCCCAAGAATGGAAAGTATAGGGCAAAATATTAAGCACAATAATAAAAAAGGGGATGAAATGTAGATAATCCCAACCTCGAATGATTTTTTTCTCCGTTAAAATAGCTCGAACATAAAAATACAAGAAAGGTGTATTCAATAAATAAAAGGGAAAATAATGAATGGCCGAAATCGCGCGTAATGTTTCATTATCAGACACAATAGACGACCAATGCGCAAAACTAAATAAACTATTCAGTATAAAATGATAGGCCAAATAACGATTTGCCACATTAACCCGATCGGTAAAATGTAGGAGGAGAAAAGCGCTTAAAAACCCAACAAGGCTAATGGCAGGAAGCATATTTTTTTGAACACTGAGTTAGTGACAATTTACAAAATTTTAGCTGCGATGCTATCTGGACAGGGAATTTATTAAGGGTTTAAAAACAAAAAAGCCTTCCCAAAGGAAGGCTTTTTTAGACGCTTGAATTGTACTTGGGATGGGAATCGAACCCACACGAGCGTTACGGCTCACGGGATTTTAAGTCCCGCGTGTCTACCAGTTCCACCACCCAAGCGTCCTAGTAAAACTAAAAGCACCGATGGTGCTTTTTCGTTTTGAGCGAAAGACGGGGTTCGAACCCGCGACCTCGACCTTGGCAAGGTCGCGCTCTACCAGCTGAGCTACTTTCGCGTTTTGTGGATGCAAAAATAAGGCCTCCTATTGAATTATGCAAGTCGAAATCAAATTTTAGTGAAAATATTCTCTAAATTTATGCTTTCGAAAAAAATATGAGCATCAACAAACTCGACCAAACTGATCACAAATTACTAGAGATTCTTCAGCAAAATGCGAAGATCACAAACGCCCAATTATCGAAAGAGATTGGTCTTTCTCCGGCTCCTACTTTAGAGCGCGTGAAGAAATTAGAGACTTTGGGAATTATCCAAAGCTATCACGCTCAGGTGGATAGAGAAAAAGTAGGCTTAGGTGTGAGTACGTTTGTGACGGTGACTTTGACGGGTCACAAGAAGCAAGTAACGGAGTCGTTCGTGAAACAAATCAACCAAATTCCAGAGGTAATCGAGTGCCACCACGTGACGGGTTCTGGCGATTTTATGTTGAAAATAATTTCGAAAGATATTTCCACTTATCAGAAATTAATGCTCGAAAAAATCAACGAAATCGAAGAAGTGGCTGCCACTTCCACGATGGTGATCTTGTCTTCGTTCAAAGAAAGTAAGGTTTTGCCTATACCTTGATAAAACGTTTCGCGTCTTGCGAAACTTTACAATCGGTGCATAAACTGCGGGATCATTCGGTTTTTCCAAGCCGTAAAAGTTCCCGCTTGAATTTCCTTGCGTGCCTCGCCTACCATCCACAGATAGAATCGCAGGTTGCATACACTCGCGATCATTGCGCCCAGCATTTCCTCACATCTAACCAAGTGTCGTAGGTAAGACTTCGTGTATTGCCCATGCACATCATTCACGAAATGTGGATCGATGACCGAAAAGTCAGACTCCCATTTCTTATTCTTGATATTAATAATTCCCTGCGTTGTAAAAATCATCCCATTACGGGCGTTTCGCGTAGGCATCACGCAATCGAACATATCGATTCCGAGTGCTATCCCTTCTAAAATATTGGCCGGAGTCCCCACGCCCATTAGGTAACGCGGCTTGTCTTTGGGCAAAATATCTGTCACCTCATCCGCCATCGCGTACATATCTTCAACTGGCTCGCCCACAGATAAACCGCCGATGGCATTACCGAATGCACCTTTGGAGGCGATATATTCCGCAGACACCTTACGTAAATCGGAGTAAACACTTCCCTGAACAATTGGAAATAAGGTCTGATTATAGCCGTATTTAGGATCTGTTTCATCAAAACGCTTGATGCAACGATCTAACCAACGGTGCGTCATGTCCATCGATTTGCGCGCGTATTCGTAGGTACACGGATAAGGCGTGCATTCGTCGAAAGCCATCATAATATCCGCCCCGATCGTGCGCTGAATATCCATCACCCCTTCCGGCGTGAAATAGTGGATACTTCCGTCGATATGTGATTTGAATTTGACTCCTTCTTCCTGAATTTTGCGGCCGGTTCCTGCCAAAGAGTACACTTGGTAGCCTCCCGAGTCCGTCAAAATAGGCCCCTGCCAGCCATTGAATTTATGCAATCCCCCCGCCTTTTCGATCACCTCTAAACCCGGACGCAAGTACAGGTGGTAGGTGTTACCTAGGATAATTTGGGCCTTAATAGGATCCGTTAATTCAGAAATATGAACGCCTTTAACGGTCCCCGCAGTGCCTACAGGCATGAAAATGGGCGTTTGAATCGTCCCGTGATCTGTGGTAATTTCCCCTGCGCGCGCCTTCGAGCTAGGATCCGTGTGGCTAATTGAGAATTTCATAGCGCAAAACTAACCATTAAATGGTAAATGGTGAATGATAAATGGTGAATGATGGACAGTAATTTAATTTTCATTTACCATCTACCATTCACCATTCACCATTTTGAAAGCCGCATTATTCCACTTTCATCACCCCATTCATAATCCTCCAGTGTCCTGGGAACGTACACAAGAAGGGATAATTACCAGGAACGCTAGGCGCTTTGAAGACCACTTTTACGCGGCCATCAGATTCCACTAATGGCGTATAGGCTAACACTTCTGGCATCGCAGGAATGTAGTTTTTCGCTGCACCATCTGCCGCCGTAATCATTTTGTCTGCCGCAAAGCCGATTTTTTCTTGGCTTCCTAAAGCCCCTAAAACCCAGTTATGCTGCATCGCATCTACGTTTTCGAAGATCAACTCTACCGTCGCGCCTGCTGGAACGTTGAATTCCGCTGGGCTGTATTTCATCGCTTCTTTGATCGTCATAATCGTACGTTTCACGACTACTCCTTTCACTTCGGCAGTTGGTATTTCAACTTTCCAAAGACCCGCCAAGCGCTCATAGGCCTCCACATCCTGCGGACGTAATTGCTTCCCTAAGCCTTTTAAGAAGTCCGTATTTTCAGTGGATAAATCTGCCGCACGTTTCGCATTCCAAGTCGCTGAAGCGCCTTTCAAGGCAGCGCCCATGGTAGGGCTAGCCACTTGTTTGATCGAACGCAATAAAGCGACGATATCGTTAGCTGAATCATCTGAAGTCATTCCGCGGAACGATTTCTCTACGATGTACGATCCTAAATCGGCAGGTAGGGAAACCACGATGGGTTGTCTGAAGATATTGTTGTTACGATTTGATTCGCCTAATATGGCTTTCGTGTCTAAGGCAATTTCCATCACGTAATTGCCTGCTTCGTCAGCTGTCCAGCCTAAGTTTCCTGTCCAAGGACCATTGTTATTTTTGACTACAGAAACTGTTTCACCTGGAGCCGCTCCGTCTGTGAACGTGTAAGATTCCAAATCCGTACGACGGCCCATTCCTTCGATTTTGACGGTTAAAGGAAGTGGGGTGCCTTTTGGCAAGGCTTTATCGCCTCTATTTTTCACGCGGATCACGAAACTAGCGCCTTCACGTAAACGGAAGTTTCCGCCTTTAATTTGAACTTCTTCCACGACTAGGTCGAGGCCTGATTCGGTTCCAGCTGTTGTAGGATTTTTAGCCTCTTTCGCTAATTTCTCTGCTACCACCGCGCTTGATTGAGCGCCTTGTTTCGCGATAAATGCGTTACGACGTGCAGGACCACCCGCCATTACGTAAGCCGTTAAAGCATCTGGGATCCAGCGATCGGTTGTTTTTTGAGAGACAGCGATTTTGCGCGCCATCGCCGCTTCTACCGCAGGGGAAGATGGGGATTCGATTAAAGCTAAAATAGAATGCAACACAACTAAGGAATCTTTGTCGTTCAGCATTTTTTGGTCCAAAATCAATTTCGCCGAAGCCGCTGTACGAGGTAATACTTGCACCGCTTGCTTGCGCACCGCCGCAGATGCATGTTTCATCGCACGCGCTAAAGCATCCATTGGTAAAACGCCTAAACCTTCTAAGGTTCTTAGCGCGTGGATAGCACCTGGAGCGAGACCGATTTCATCTGTTTTGGCAGAACTAATTAAAGCTACCAAAGCAGGAACCACGTCTTTATTTCCGCGTTCCACTAATAAACGCTGCGCCTGTAAACGCCAAAACAAGTTCGAATTACTCAACGCCGCCACACATTCCGCCGGCGTTTTCAACGAAACTGGCGTGTATTCTGGCGCTTTATTATAGCCCACGCGGTAAATACGACCGTGGGTAAAATCACGCAAATCCGTGTCATAGGCATTCCCGCCACCGTTCTTAAATCCTTGCGGAACCGGGTTGTGCTGAATAATGTACGAATACCAATCCGCTACCCAAACAGCTCCATCCGGACCCACCTGCGCAAATACCGGGGATACCCATTCGTCAGCACCAGCTAAGAAATTAAATGCTTCTTTGTCGTTGAAATCAGAGCCCGTCGGCACTTGGCGATTCTGGTGAATCACGTGACCTGTTGGTTCTGAAACGAAAGCGATTTGGTTCCAATATTCTTTCGGGAACGAGCGTGCAGAATAGAAATTATGTCCAGCTGCTGCCGTAAATCCACCAAAAACATCCACCTGACGCACTTTCTTCGTGATCGTCCGCATGTCCTTGTGTGTATCCGTATTTTTGGAACCATTCAAGGTCATAGGCGCATGCCAAATATTACGGTGCGGAATAGCCATATACCAGCCGTGCGCGTTATTTGCCGTCGAACCGAACACATCACCTGCCTCATTGAAGTCGAAGCCCCAGGTATTGTTCGAAGTGGTCGTCATGTGTTCCATCTTCGAACCATCTGGCTTGAAGCGGAAGAATGCCTGCGCAAATTGAAGCGAATCCGCTCCCACTTTGCCCTTATATCCGGAATAACCCACACAACCCCAGATCCAGTTATCAAATCCATAATGCAAATTCGAAGGTCCAGCATGGGTATCACCTGTTCCAAAACCGGTGAATAAAATCTTCTTCTCATCCGCCACATCATCGCCATTCGTGTCTTTCAACAAGATCATGTGAGGCGCCTGAGAAATAATCAAGCCGCCATTCGCGAACACCATCCCCGTAGGAATGCTTAGGCCTTCCGCCCATTTCGTGAATTTATCTGCTTTGCCATCTTTATTCGTGTCTTCACACAATAAGATGTAATCGCTACCTCCCGTTTCTTTGCGTTCGTTTGGATAGTCTTTCGTGATCAACACGTACAAACGTCCGCGCTCATCCCAAGCCATGGCAATCGGGTGCATCACGTTTGGTTCAGAAGCGAAAACTTGCAAATTAAAGTCCACCGGAACCTGAATAAACTTCACCGATTCCTCAGGACTTAAAGGTAATTGCTGTAGTTGAGCGCCTTCGCGTTTCTCGTAGTTAGGCAATTTCGCTTCGCGGTATTTCAAAACCGGGATGTCCAATGCCGTTAATAAGGCTCTTTTCTCTGCTCCTACAGCATGCAAAATTCCTTGTGTCACTAGATCCTGAAATCCTTCCGTTTCCCAAGTACGCTCGTCGTGACCATAAGCTGTGTAAAACACATTTCCTTTTCCGTACGTACGCGTCCAAGTATAGGGTTCGGTGGTGGCACCTGGCTTATCTTTGGCCTGCTCAGGTCCTAGAATTCGTGATTGCCAAATCTGGTTATCCGGCTGCAATTGGCTATGCAAATAGGTCTCGTCGACCGTCTTGATTTTCACGTAGGTATTCGCCTCGTTTTTCACGCGGATCGAATCCATCCCGTGACGCCAAAACTGACCGCCCACCATCTTCACAAATTCCCTCGAATTGCGGAAGTTGAACGAAGCACAGTGAATCGCCACCAAACCGTGACCTGAAGCCACATAATTCAAGAGCGCTTTCTCCTGTGGCGCCGCGATCGAATCGTGGTTCGCATAGATCACCAAGGCATCGAATTTATTCAAATACGCCTCATTCAAATCCTTCAAGGATTCCGTGTAGGTGATATTCATCCCTTTGATTCCCACCGCGGATTGCAATGCAGGATATCTGTCAAAGGGTTTGTGGTGGCCTTTATCGCCTAAAAATAATAATTCGAGACGTCTACCAGGAGCAGCCGAAACCGAAAATTGAAACAAGAATGCCGCAGCAAATAAGAGAAAACGCATGGCTTAGAATTTAGGAATTTCAATGATTTTTCCGCCTTGAAGAGCAGATTCGTGAGCTAGTATACCTACCGACGTCCAGTTAGCGGACTGCGGAGCATTCGGGAATGGATCGCGATCTGCGACCAATGCCTGCAAGAATTCGTTTACCAAATGGGGATGTGATCCCCCGTGTCCACCCCCTTGGGTAAACGAAAGGTGGGTGTTATCCTCCTCATCGTACACGCCTTTGGTCGTGAAACGTTGAATTTCTTCCGGTAAATAATGGGCAAAATCAGGTGTAGGAACCTTCGACGGAATCTCTGGCTCCGGTTTTTTAGCCGTGTGCACCACTAATTCTTCTCCTTCAATTAAAGGCCATTCTACCGATTTCTTCGATCCATACACCTCAAAACTTTCGCGGTATTGACGCGCCACATCGAAAAGTGAACGGTATACCATTGCGCTCAAATCCGAATCACGGAACTTAATGTGCGCTGATTCCACCGCAAATGGAGAGTTATAATGCTGAATCAATTCTTCGCGAATCGTACCTGAACCGAAGCAAGAAACATATTCCGCTTCTAAACGCAACAATCCAGCCACCGGACCTACGCAGTGTGTCGCATAGTGCATGGGAGGCAAGCCTGGCCAATAATCCGGCCATCCGTCCATATCTTGTTGATGCGACGCTTTCAAGAATTGAATCTTGCCTAGCTCGCCCTTTTCGTATAATTCTTTGATGTACAAAAACTCGCGCGCATAGACCACGGTCTCCATCATCATGTATTTTTTACCCATGCGCTTGCTCGCCTCCACGATCGCTTTGCATTCCTCTACGGTCGTCGCCATAGGCACCGTACAAGCCACGTGTTTGCCTGCATTCAGCGCTTTCAGCGTCTGTTCTGCGTGCAAGTGAATAGGAGAATTGATGTGAACGACATCTACATTCGGGTCTTGGATTAGCTTCTCAAAATCCGTGTAGCGCGTCTCGATCCCATAAGCATCCCCGATGGAGTTGAGTTTTTCTTCATTTCTTTGGCAAATCGCATACATGTTCGCCAACGGATGCTTCAAATAAATAGGAATAAATTCTGCGCCGAAACCTAGTCCGACAATCGCAACGTTATATTTTTTCATAGTTTAAAAGATTTCAATTCAACCAACATATACCATTCACCACTTACCATTCACCATGGATAAATCTGAAAGATTTATCCACAAGCTCGCGCTCTGAATTAAACATTTTTCGCCAAATATGGGCCGCCGGTAATTTCTCGCTAAAGGCCTCTACCACGAGCCAGCCAGCATAATTTACCTCCTTAATCGACTGCAATACAGACGGCCAGTTCACCTGTCCCTCGCCCAAAATCCCCCGTGTACTCTCCGACAATTGAATGTGAGGAGTCAGCTTCGCGATCCGACGAATCGCCTCTGCCGTACTCACTTCCTCGATATTCGCATGGAATGTGTCAAACATAATCTCCACATACGTATGATTTATCTGCTCTACCAGGTTATATAATTCATCCGCACAAGAGACCAAATAGCTCTCGAAACGGTTTAAATATTCTAAACAAAGGGTAATGTTTTTCGTAGCTGCGTGATCCGCTACCTCCCGAATGCCGGCGATGGACCAGTCGATTTCTTGTTGAGTGGCTTTGGCCCCTGTAAAAACTCCTAAAGCCGAATGAAATGGCCCAGACAAATAGGGCGATCCTAAAAAAGCCGCCACATCTACTGCTCCTTTTAAATACGCAATCCCCGCCGCTCTGATAGCTGGATCCGGTGAAATCAAATTCTCCGCAGGCCCCGCAATCGCACAAGCGAAAGGTTGTAAACCCAGCCGATCGACCTCCTTTTTCCAAGCAGACCAATGCGCTAAATCAACATTAAATACCGGAATTTCAACGCCTTGATAACCCACCTCTTGAATAAAGGCAAGCTCTGATAATACAGATTCATTCATATCTGGCCCGTAAACGAGCAGATTCATGGCGATTGGGTTCATAGGTTTAGTCATTAGTCGCTGCTTCGCAGCTTAGTCGCCTTCGGCTTAGTCGTCACTTCGTGACTTAGTCATTTCGCGACGAAGTCGCGAGGTCATCGCTGCGCGATTTAGTCGCTGCTTCGCAGCTTAGTCAAAACAGTTTAACAGCTAAATATAAAAGAAATAATTGAAGATATCTACCCGGAATGAACAACATAGACTGAGACGCAGGCGACTAAGCGACTCCGTCGCGACTAAATCGCACAGCGATGACCAAGCTGCGAAGCAGCGACTAAGGCGAAGCCGACTAAATCGCGCAGCGATGACTCAGTCCGCAGGACGTCGCGACAAAAAAGGATGCGCCATCACCGTCAGCACCAACAGACCTGTTCCCCAATAGAAGGCGGGTTGCATGACTTCTTTTTGGCCAAAAATAAAGACCGCCAACAATATCCCATATACGGGCTCGAGCGTGATCACGAGATTGATCGAAAAAACGGAGAAAACCTTGTACAAATGGATGGTCTCGGTGTAAGCGTAAACGGTACAAACAACGGCCAAAATCCCGATCCAAAGCCAATCTAGCCCGGCCGGAACGAAACCAGGCGAACCGCCTAACAGGCCGCTCAGCCAGACGGCGCCGGTGATAATTCCAGCGGCCACCATCTCGTAAACGGTAATCAATTTTGGGTCGTGGGTGTGGGTATAATTTCCGTTTATGACAGAGAATAATGCTCCGAAAAATCCAGCCCCAATGCCCATCACCAAACCGATCCACTGGCCTGGTTCTACCGAGAAAATAATACCCAGGGCAATCACGACTAAGATTCCGAGAAATACTTCAATCTTCGCGATAGGTTTTTTCTTCGCGATGGGCTCTAATATAGAGGTCCAAAAAGTCTGTGTAGAAAGACCAGCAAGGCACATGGCGACCGTAGAGACTTTGGCAGCACCAAAAAACAATAGCCAGTGAAGCGCAACAAACGCACCATTCAACAGCCAAATCTTCACAACCGATGCGGGGACCTGAAAAGACTTTTTAGATGCTGCAAGCATCAGCCCTAATCCGGCAGCTGCAATCACACAGCGAAAGAAGACAATCGTCAGCGCATTCGCCTCTGTTGCGTTGCCTAGAATAGCGGTAAACGCATACAAAATGACGATAAAATGTATCTTAAAATAGTCGAGAAGCCGAGGAGCCTGTCTCATTTTAGCGTGGGATAGTGTAATAAAGTCCCACACCCACGGCGGAGAACACGATATTAGGCAGCCAAACCGCTAACAACGGAGGCATTCCCCCACCCTCCGCGATTCCCTTACTCATCATAAAGAAGAGGATATAGATGAAGGCCAAACTAAAGCCCAACGCAATTTGGAATCCAACGCCGCCACGTGCTTTTCGAGCCGAAACCAAGAAGCCAATAATGGTCAAAATCATCACAGAAAAAGGATTAGCGAAGCGAAGGTATTTCTCGATTTGAAAGACTTCGATCCCGTCCGCACCGCGCGATTGCACTAAGTCAATGTGGCGATTTAGCTCTGGGAGGGTAAATGTTTCGTGCAATAAGTGTTTGTTCTCGAAGTCTTTGGGAAACAAATTAAGCGTCGTATCAATCTTCGCGCCAAACTTCAACGAGGTTGCCCCTGTCGTCCGAATGCGGTAATCATGAATCGTCCATTTCTTCGAAGTCGAGTCCCAGGTGATGCGATCCGACATCAATTTCTGCTGAATTTCCGTCCCCACAATACGCTCCAAACTGAAGCGATAGCCCGTATTCGTCGTATTATCGTAAGTCTCTAAATAGGCGTAAGTCTCCGGTCCAATCTTAATATGGACGTCCCGTTTGTCGAAATAATAGGTATTGTTGATGTACTTATGCTCGAAAGGGACACGAATCTTGTTCGCGTTTGGCACTACCCAACCGATCATAATAAAAGTGCCCACCGCTAAGATGCCTGAGCCGATTAAATAGGGACGCATCAAACGCGTGAAACTAACGCCAGAACTCAGAATGGCAATAATTTCCGTCTTGGCTGCAAGGTTTGCGGTAAAGAAAACGGTCGCGATAAAGACCATTAAAGGACTAATATACGAGGCCCAATAGGGAATGAAATTCAGGTAATAATCGAAGAGAATCTCACGTAATGGCGCCTCTTTGCGAATAAAATCATCAATTTTCTCCGTGTAGTCGATCACCATCACGATAAGAACGATGATGAAAACGGCGAAAACGTAGGTCTTCAGAAATTTCTTTAAAATGTAATAATCAAGAATTTTCATGCTTAGCAGCAGCGCTTGGGTCGTAATTTAAACCAGAGAACCAATGTATAAATAATACACGAGCAGTCCTAAAATTAGCCGGCACTAACAGCAGCGAAACGGTCGTGATAGGCACCACGTAGCCCTCAGCCGGAGGATCGTTTAGGAAATTAAAGACCAGTATTCCCCCTACTAACATGATCCCCACCGTAAACGCATAGGAGATGTACATCGCGCCGTAGAAAAATCCCGGTTCTACCTCGTAGCGAACGTCACAAGATGGACAGTGTTCGTGCATTTGAGCAAAATTAAGGACATTCCACCATTTGTATTTGAACAGACGGCCTTCGTGGCAATGCGGGCAACGAGCGTTAAACATAGCCGTTAGCTTGCTGGGATTTGACATAGAATCGGGTAATTTGTGCCCAAAGGTAAAGAAAATTAGACGATTAAACGTAACAAAGGTCACGTTACGGAGGCTTTTTGTATCTTTGCTAAAATTAAACACACTCTTATGTATTCAACTTTCGTTACCATTCACTCGATCTTGTTTCTAGTGGTTTTAGCCCTAGGAATTTTATCTATTTTCAAAGGCTTGACAGGCAAAACTTTCACAGAATCTGATCGCAAAGTAGGCTTGTTTTACATGATCTCCTTGCACACGCAATTATTGATCGGATTAGTGCTTTATGTAGCGCTTAGCCCGGTTACGACGGCTGCCTTTGCTGATTTTGGTGCAGCTATGAAAGATTCAGCGACTCGCTTGATCTTAGTAGAACACGTTACGGTTAATATTATCGCGATCGTTTTAGCGACGGTGGTGAATGCCAAAAACAAAAAAGCCATCACTGATGCCGCGAAGTTCAAAAACATGTGGTTATTGAACGGCCTTGGTCTAGTTTTGATTTTGAGCCGTATCCCTTGGAGCCGCTTAGCTGCTTTATTTGCCTAAATTGAATTGAATGAATAAGTGTATTTTTTTAGATCGCGATGGCGTTCTAAATGTGGATCGCGTTGATTACGTGTACCATTTAGGCCACTTTGTGATCCCACCCGGCGTGAAGGAAGGCTTACAGGCTTTAAAGAACGCAGGATATTTGTTGATTATTATTACAAACCAAAGTGGTATCGCAAAAGGCGTTTACAAACGCGAAGACGTGTACTTAATTCACGACGCGATCCAAGAGGGAACGGGCGTGAAATTAGATGACATCTACTTCTGCCCTTACCACGAGAATTTTGACAGTCATTCGCTGACGCGCAAACCCGGATCATTAATGATCGAGAAAGCTGCTGCGAAATACGATATCGATATGGGTGCCTCATGGATGGTGGGCGACCACGAACGTGATATTACCGCTGGAACTCGGGCTGGCTTGCGCACCATTCGGTTAGCGCCTGCTGGAACAGAAACCAAAGCCACGCATTTAGTGGATGATTTATTAGCCGCATCTAAAATTATTGTAGCATGAAAAAAGTATACTTAAGTGACGCCGGTCCCAAAGTTTCACCTGCCATCTATGGCTTTTGGCGTTGGGAAAAAGAAGACAAGAAAATGGACGAAATCGTTCATTTCTGTTTAGACAAAGGCATTAACACTTTTGACCATTCGGATCGTTATGGCGAATACACGGCGGAGAAGACTTTTGGAGAGCTTTTGGCGAAAAAATCCATCCAGCGTTCTGACATTGTTTTGTTCTCCAAATGTGGGGTTAACATCCCATCTGCCGCAAGACCGGACATCCGCGTTGCACACGTGAATACCTCAGCAGCCCACATCACGGCTTCCGTTGAAAACTCGCTTCGCAACTTACAAACGGACTATTTGGACGTGTTTTTATTAGACCAATTAGATCCTTTATCAGATATTGAAACGACGGCTTTGGCGCTCGAGAAATTAAAGAGCTCCGGAAAAGTGAAGAACATCGGTGTTTCGAACTTCTCGGTTTACCAACACCAATTGTTAGTTTCCTTCCTGAACATCCCAGTTGTTTCGAACCACATCGACTTGAACTTGTTGAATACAAGCGCATTAGATAACGGAATCGTAGATTATATCAAGCAAAAATACATGCGCCCACTAGCGGTTTCGCCATTAGCGGGTGGTCGCATCGAGCACGGCACTGATGAGCAAGCCTTGAAATTGCGCAAGAAATTGAATGAGATGGCCACGAAATACGATAGCAATATCGAATCAGTTGCCGTGGCGTGGTTGATCAAATTAGGCGCTTTGCCATTAATCGGCACCTTGGAAGAGAAACGCATCCAAAACATCGTAGACGCATTCGAAATCGAGATGGATCACCAGGATTGGTATGAGTTGTATAATACGACTAAACCGACGCAGGCGGTTTTGGATTAGAGATAATAGAGTAGAGATAAAAATCTCTTCATACATAAAAAAAGGCTTCGAATTGAAGCCTTTTTTTATTCTAAGTCTACGCCTGTTACTAAGAGAGAGAGAAATTTTATGTTTCATTCGAAAATTATTGCGCAGCACAATTTTGAATGAAATATAAAATTATCTTCTCCTTTTCCCCTTCGGAATCACTCTTCCACCCCTCGGCGCTTCTCTCTTACGAGAACGGTTGTTAGCGAATTTACCTACTAGGCCAGAACGCATTCCCACTAATTCTAGGTCGATGGTACGTTTAGCTAAATTCGTGTCGCGGACCTTTACTTGCACCTTATCTCCAAACGTGAAGACACGGCCATTCGATTTACCCACGATACGGTAATTGTTTTTATCTAAATCATAGAAGTCATCATTCAAGTCGACCATGCGGACAAGGCCCTCGCAAGACGTTTCGCCAATTTCGACGAAGATTCCGAACTCAGTTACACCGGTGATGATACCATCGAAAACTTGTGGTTCGTGCAAGCTCATGTATTCCACTTGCTTGTACTTAATCGAAGCGCGTTCCGCATCAGAAGCGAGTTTTTCGCGGTCTGAGCTGTGCTTACATTGGATTTCTAAAGGCGCGCGTTCCGCTGGAGTACCTCCGTCTAGATAGTGTTGCAACAGGCGATGCGTCATGACGTCTGGGTAACGGCGAATCGGACTGGTGAAGTGCGAATAGAACGGGAATGCAAGGCCGAAGTGACCGACAGGATCGGTGCTGTAACGGGCTTTGGACATCGTACGCACGGCTAAACTCTGCAATACGTGCTCTTCGCCTTTGCCCTCGATGTTCTCCATCAAGGCGTTGAACGATTTGCTTACGTGCTGTGGATCAGTCGTTACTTGGTAGCCAAATTTCTTCGCGAACGAAGAAAATACCTGTAATTTCTCTGGATCCGGTGCTTCGTGGATACGATACACCATCGTGTTTTTAGGCTCGTCTTTTTTCTTATTGAAGACGAATTCGGCCACTTTTTTGTTAGCCAACAGCATAAACTCCTCAATCAATTTGTGCGCATCCTTGCGAATACGTGGGTAAACGCCGATTGGCTTTCCGTCCTCATCTAATTCGAAGCGGACTTCGGCTGTTTCAAAGTTCACGGAACCGTGATCGAAACGGGCTTTGCGGTAAGTTTTAGCAATGCGGTTCAAATCACGAATGACCGGAACTAAGGCATCGTCTGAATCATTTTCGATTAATTCCTGCGCCTGTTCGTAAGCGAAACGACGGTCCGAATGAATAACCGTACGACCAAACCACTCTTTAACGATGGTGTCGTTCGCGTCTAGTTCGAAAACGGCAGAAAACGTTAATTTATCTTCATTTGGACGAAGAGAACAAAGTCCGTTTGATAGTTTTTCCGGCAACATAGGCACCACGCGGTCTACTAGGTAAACCGACGTTGCACGCTTGTAAGCTTCGATATCGAGTACACTGCCGGGTTTCACATAGTGGGAAACGTCAGCGATGTGAACACCGATTTCGGTGTTGCCGTTCTTTAGTTTTTGGTAAGAGATGGCATCGTCAAAATCCTTCGCATCGATCGGGTCAATCGTGAAAGTTAAGACCTTGCGCATGTCCTTACGCTTCTTGATTTCAGTGGCAGGAATCTGCACCAAGATCGAGGCAGCAGCTTTTTCTACTTCTTCCGGGAAGTCGTAGGGCAAGCCGTATTCCGCTAAAATCGAGTGCATTTCGGTGTCGTTCTCTCCGGCTTTACCTAGCACTTTGATGACACGACCTTCGGCCTTTTTGCCGTCCGTTCCCCAGCGAGTGACTTCTACGATCACTTTGTCTAGGTGCTTTGCGTCCTTGATTTCGAACTTAGGCAAGTAGACATCTTCGTAAATTTTCTTCGAATCCGGGATTAAAAACGAGTAGTGCGGAGTCACTTGAATGACACCCACTAGTTCAACGGAACGACGTTCCAATATCTGTACGACCTCTCCTTCCGGACGGTCATTTTTTCTTTTTTCTGATGGGCGACGTGCTTGGACGATGACTTTATCCCCGTCTTTGGCATTATTTAAATCGCCAGTAGCCACCCAAATATCCTTCGCCCCGTCTTCCGGAATCACGAACGCAAAACGCGCATTTACGTGATCCACGCGTCCTGTCACCTGGAAAGATTCATTGTCAAAACGAACATTCCCCTCCTCATTCTTGATCAAGCGATTTTCGGCAATCAACTTACCGACTAGGTCAGAATAAATCTCCTTCGTCTTGCGATCGCGAATGGCAAAAGCCTTGTGTAATTGGTTCAAAGAATACGAACGGTAGTCGTTCAATTCAAAAAACTCCAATATTTCAGCTTTTAAGCCGCTCAAAAATTTCAGTTCCTTAGGGGAAGGCATGGTATTTCAATTCAAATTATCCTGCAAGGTACACATTATTGATTTCTTAATTCCTAATTCGGCATTGTATTGCTATCTTTGAGCTTGTTTTTCAGCATTTCTTAGATGAACCGTTCCCGCATTGCCCTCTTTTTACTGCTTGTTTTCGCCCTCACCGGCGCTTACTTTGTTTGGAAGCCGGCGGCGGAGGTACCAGCTGCGGAAGTTAACCTCGTGGAAACGCCTGATTTCAAAGCGGATTCGGCCTATCAGTATATTGCGCAACAAGTGGCTTTTGGCCCGCGTGTTCCCGGTTCAGAAGCGAGCGCAAATACCCTGAAGTTTTTAGTTGCCAAATTAAAATCCTACGGCTGGACCGTAACAGAACAGCCTTTTACGGCTTTCCGCTACGACGGCAAGAAATTACAAGGCACGAACATCATCGCGCAATTCCAACCAGCCATAGCTAAACGTATTTTGTTGTCGTCCCACTGGGATGCCCGCAGCATTGCGGACAAAGATTCGGTGCGTAAAGACGAGCCAATCGACGCTGCAAATGACGGCGCAAGTGGTGTGGGGGTCTTATTAGAAATCGCGCGCAATTTGCACGAGGCTAAGACTAAACCTGCGGTGGGTGTCGATATTGTCCTTTTTGACCTAGAAGATCACGGGGAACCGGAAGATTATACCGGAGAACACAAACCCAACAGTTGGGCTTTGGGCTCACAGCATTGGGCTGCGAACCTTGTTCCAGCGAACTACCGCCCCTATTATGGTATCTTGTTAGATATGGTGGGTGGAAAAGGCGCGATGTTCCCGCACGAGGGGACTTCGATGCAATATGCGCCGGGAATTGTGCGCTCGGTTTGGGCGACGGCGGCGGATTTAGGATACAGTAATCTATTCGTGGATCAGGATGCCTTCGGAATTTCAGATGATCATACGGCGGTAAATGAGATTGCCAAAATCCAAATGATTGATTTAATCGATTTACGCGCGTCGAATGGCGGCTTCGAGTTTGGAAGCTTCCACCACACGCATGCAGATAATTTAGCTAACATCGACAAATCGACCCTGAAAGCGGTCGGCCAAACACTTTTACAAGTTCTATACCGAGAATAATCCATGGAAGAAACAAACTTACAACAGGTTCATTTAAATGACCTTCACGTATCGCTAGGCGCGAAAATGGTGCCCTTTGCTGGCTTTAATATGCCCGTATTGTACACGAACCTAATTGAAGAGCACCTGTGCGTGCGCAATTCAGTAGGGGTTTTCGACGTGAGTCACATGGGCGAATTCTTCTTGAAAGGGGACCGCGTTTTGGACTTTATACAATACGTGACGTCGAACGACGCGTCTAAATTAGTGGACGGAAAAGTGCAGTACAGCTGTTTGCCAAACAATGAGGGCGGCATCGTCGATGACTTATTAGTCTATCGTGTGAACGCAACCGAGTACATCTTGGTTGTGAACGCCTCCAACATTGAGAAAGATTGGAACTGGATTTCCTCACACAATACCTTCGGGGTGGAGATGGTGAATCGCAGCGACGAATATAGTTTGTTAGCGGTGCAGGGGCCGAAGGCGATTTTAGCACTACAAAAATTAACGTCTGTCGTTTTAGCAGACATGCCGTATTATACCTTCAAAATAGGTGAAATGGCCGGTTTCTCAGACATCATCATCTCCAATACGGGCTATACCGGCGCGGGCGGATTCGAGATTTATGTGAAAAACGAAAACGCCTTAGCCATGTGGAATGCGATCTTCGAAGCAGGTGCAGAATTCGACATCAAACCGATCGGTCTAGGTGCGCGCGATACACTTCGTACGGAGAAAGGCTATTGCTTGTACGGACACGACATCGATGACACAACGTCACCGATCGAGGCTGGCCTAGGCTGGATCACGTCATTCAACAAAGATTTCATTATGAAAGACCACCACGCCGCCATCAAGGCGAATGGTCCTTCGAAAAAATTAGTGGGCTTTGAAATGATTGACCGAGGTATCCCTCGTCAACATTACCCGATTTTAAATGCGGCAGGTGAGACAATTGGTGAAGTAACGTCTGGCACCCAATCGCCATCTTTATCAAAAGGAATCGGTATGGGCTATGTGAGCACGAAGCACGTGGGATCTGAAATCTTTATCTCGATCCGTGACAAAGCCATCAAAGCCGAAATCGTCAAATTACCGTTCTTATAAAATGAAGAAAATCGACGTCTGTTTATCGCCGGACTTGATCCATTTATATGATTTATCCTCCGTAGCGGTAGTTGTGGTGGATATTTTCCGGGCGACTTCCTGCATGGTGACTGCTTTTGCGAGTGGTGCATCGGAGATTGTTCCCGTAGAAGAAGTGGAACTTTGCCAGCAATATGGCGCTAAAGGGTATTTGACGGCGGCGGAACGCAACGGGATTACCCCAGCAGGATTCGATTTCGATAATTCCCCTTTTTCGTATCAAGTAGATAAAGTGAAAGGGGGCAAAATTTGCGTCACTACCACGAACGGTACCGTAGCTATTCGTCGGTCCAGCAGTGCGCCTGCCGTTTATGTGGGAGCATTCTTGAATATTTCCCGAGTAGCGGACGCTTTAAAAGCCTGGAACGGAAATGCCTTAGTGGTATGTGCAGGCTGGAAAGGGAAACCAAATTTAGAAGACACCTTGTTTGCGGGTGCCTTGATTGATGCCTTGACGGGTGAATATGAAGTGGCAGACGATGCCGCTTTGATGGCTTGGAAACAATATAACCTGGCATCTAATGACTTATTGACAGCGGTGAAGAACTCTTCACACGTAAACCGCTTGTTAGGTTTAGGCATTGAAAAAGATATCGCGTTTTGCCTTGAATTTGATCGGTATTCTGTACTTCCTACACTGGAAGGAGATGCCTTAAGATTAGTATGATATTATATAGCACCGAACACAAAAGTCCTAATGTAAGCCTAGAAGAGGCTATTTTCCGTGGTCTTCCCCCGGACAATGGCTTGTATATGCCTACTGAAATTAAACCATTGCCGGCTTCGTTTTTCGAAACGATTCAGGACCGTACCTTGCCAGAAATTGCAATGGCAGTGTGTGAAAATTTGCTTGGGGATAGCTTGAGTTCGGCGGATATTAAAAAAATCATCGATCAATCGATGACATTCGAGGCGCCTATTGTCTCCTTAGAACCGGGTACGGAAGTGTTGGAATTATTCCACGGGCCATCGATGGCGTTTAAGGATTTTGGAGCGCGCTTTATGGCGGCGATTATGTCGCACTATTTGTTGCAATCGAAGCGGGAAATCCGCATTTTGGTGGCCACTTCTGGGGACACGGGTGGTGCAGTAGCGCAGGGTTTTTTCAACACTCCGGGGATCTCAGTCACCATTTTATATCCGACTGGAAAGGTATCCGATATTCAGGAGAAACAATTGACGACCTTGGGTGGAAATGTGACCGCTTTAGAAATAGACGGAACATTTGATGATTGCCAAAGACTCGTCAAACAAGCTTTCCTCGACGAAGAACTACGCGCCGCTTTCGATTTAGCCTCTGCTAATTCTATCAATATTTCCCGCTTAATTCCACAGTCCTTCTACTACTTCGCGGCCTATGCGCAAGCGAAAAATAAAGGATTGAATGCCCCCTTGGTATTCAGTGTGCCTTCGGGGAATTTTGGAAACCTGAGCGCTGGATTAATGGCCTACCGAATGGGTCTTCCGGTAAAAGCGTTCATTGCTTCTTGTAATGAGAACCACCCGGTGGCTGATTATTTACGTACCGGCGAATACAATCCGGTTGCCTCAGTCGAAACATTATCCAATGCGATGGATGTGGGTAGCCCGTCGAACTTCATTCGCATGCGTTTACTAGCAGGTGACGAATGGTCTCAGGTGCGCGAGATCATCAAAGGCTATTATACAAACGACCAGAAAACGCAGGAAATCATGGCTGACGTGTTCGCACGCACAGGTTATGTGATGTGTCCACACACGGCTGTTGCCTACGATGGTTTGCAACAATATGCGGCTGAATATCCGGGCGAAATCACGGGAATTCTATTATCTACAGCCCATTATGCCAAGTTCTTACCTACCGTGGAGGGAACGTTAGGCGTTTCTGTTCCGGTTCCTGCACGCTTAGCGGAGCTTTTGGATAAAACAAAAAAGTCCATCCCCATGGGGACGGACTTCGCTGAGTTCAAGGCATATTTATTACAATAAAGCCTTGAATTTATCTCTTTCTTGGTAAGCGATAATCGCTGATAATACCACTAAGGCGATACTTGCGCCCAATCCGCCTACAAAGCACAATTCAAATAACAAGATATTCACTGAAATGGGTGCTAAGATGGTTAAACCTAAAGCGCGCATGCTTGGGAAAAGAATTAAAGCTCCACCTATAATTTCAAGCACTTTCACTACCTTCATAGTGCCTGAAGATTCTAACAACTTCATATAAGAAACTGCATCTGCAGGGAGAGGAGGTGTCTCGCCGAAATGTAAAAAATAACTAATTCCTCCGAACAAGAACAAGGCTCCTACGAGAATTGAAGGCAATAAATCGAGTACTTTTTTCATATGTAGTTTTTTGATTATGGCTAAAATTATAATTTTTAATTAAAAGATGCAAAATCTAGCACCCGTAATTGTAAGGTGCGATTCCCTAAATATTCATTCACTTCCAGATGGTAAACCAGTTTGATGGGCAAGCGCTGTTCATAGGCAGCACATAATCCGTCATAGAAATCAGCCTTCATCCCAAATCCAACCACCTCTAATCCTCGCTCATCAGGCGTGGAACCCACGTAAATTTTCAGATGCTCTTCCTTCATGACAAAAGGACTTTTCGTTACAAAAACAGGCCCTGAAACGAAATTTGGCAACATATTACCTGGTCCATAAGGCGATAGACGAACCAATAGTTTATCATAAAAAGACAAACTCAAGGCTTCTAAAGGAACCTGTAAATCGACCGGCAAATCCGCCTTAGGCGATATATTCGCTAACCCTTCCTGCGCGATTCGCTCAAATTTTTCAATGAATGCCTGCAAATTCTCCGGTTTCAAATGCAAACCTGCCGCGTGCGTGTGCCCACCGAATTGCTCTAGTAAATCCGCACATTCCTCCAAAGCGTGATGCACATCAAAACCTCGAACGGAACGGGCAGAACCCACTAGTTGACCGTGTGATTCCGTTAAAATAATCGTGGGTCTGAAATATTGGTCTTGGATCTTGCTCGCTACAATTCCCACCACTCCTTTATGCCAAGCCGGATTAAATAACACCGTACTGCGTGCTGAGAGTAGAAAATCATTCCCTTCAAACATCGCCAAAGCCTGCGCCACAATCTCCTTCTCCACCACACGGCGATCCAGATTTTGTTGAATCACTGCCTCCGCCAGCGCCTCCGCCTCCTGATCATCTGCGGCTAGCATCAATTTCACCGCTCCATGCGCATGGTCCATTCGGCCGGCTGCATTAATGATAGGAGAAATAGAGAATACGATATCAGAGATTTGAATGGGCGCTTTTTTCTTCGCCTTTTTCAATAGGTAAGCAAGTCCGGGACTTGGATTGGAACCTAATTTAGCTAAGCCAAAAAAGGCCAAAACTCGGTTCTCCCCGTTCATTGGTACAATATCCGCTGCGATACTGCAGGCCAAAAGATCCACAGATTCCCATAAAGGATCTTGTTCTAAGTCATTCGCAATGGCAAAGGCTATCATCAATTTAAATCCAACGCCAGCACCGGTTAATTCTTTAAATGGATAAGGACAATCTTTTCTTTTAGGATCTAAAACCGCAACCGCAGCTGGAATAGTTGCCTCCGGTAAGTGGTGATCACAGATGATAAAATCAATTCCATTTTCGTTGCACCAAGCCACGCGATCGTGGGCTTTAATACCGCAGTCAAGAGAGATGATTAAAGTATAATCATTGTCTTTCGCATATTGAATTCCTGCCTGCGATACGCCATAGCCTTCCGCATAGCGATCCGGAATATAATAGTCGCAATCCGCGCCTAAAATACCTGCGAGATAACTATAAACGAGGGTAACAGCCGTCGTACCATCCACGTCATAATCGCCGTAAATCAGGATTTTTTCTCCAGATTCTAGTGCCAGACCAAGACGTTCCACCGCTTTGTCCATATCCTTCATCAGGAATGGGTCGTGTAGTTGGCTAATTTCTGGAACCATGAAGTCCTTTACTTCTTGGAAAGTCTTAATTCCTCGTGATACGAGTAAGGACAAAAAATAGGGATTCTTTAAGCCCAAAGCCTCCCCTAATGCCTCCACCTCCGCTGCCGGCGGTGCGGGCACGTATTTCCAATTCTTTTTTGGCTCCATCTTATAAAATTTCTATTTCTACGCGGCGGTTGATTTGGCGTCCTTCCTCGGTGGCATTATCCGCCTTTGGTTTCGACTTACCATAGCCTTTCGCTTTAATTCTCGCTTGATCAATTCCCCCTTTCAGTAGGTTTTCCTTCACCGCATTCGCCCGCTCTAATGACAATTTATTATTGATCTCATCTGATCCCGTGTTATCCGTGTGCCCACTAATTTCGATGACCAAAGCTGTATTCTCTTTCATCACCTGAAGGATCCGCTTCAATTCAGGCTCGGATTCAGGCTTTAAAGTCGCCTTTCCTAGGTCAAAGAATAAGTTATTAATCGTCGCCGTATTTCCTTTTACAAGTGGTACCATCGACAGGTCGCGGTCATCTAATTCCAAATAGCGCCCGCGGGCCGTACTCAAATCGAGATTAATAGAAGTGGGAATTAGACCTTTAGCCTTCGCCGTAATCCCGTAGTTCTTTCCATAGGGAAGGACTAGTTTGTATTTACCCGTCGTAGGATCCGGCTTTGCTTGACCTAACACTTTTCCGTTTGATAGGTCTTCGTATGTCACCGAAGCATCCTCCGGTACCTTACCTGTTTGCTGATTTAGCACTGTCCCAGACAATAAAACCACCGGGTCAGATTCTTGGGAGGTTACTGAACGCGTAGATGAAGGGCCAAAACGAGTATCAGCCATCGAGGCATCTGCAGGCGCATTGCCTATTTTCCCACCGGACGTATTTCCTCCGGACTCATTGACTGAGCCGGGGCCTCCCGGCGACTCTTTGACTGAGCCTCCGGAAGCTTCGCTGCCCGGAGGCGACTCGACTGAAAGTCGAAATATATCCTTCTTCCCCAGTGACCCCTTCCCAGACATAAAATAAGCATAATCGCCCTTTGCCGCGATGGAATAATAGGCATCGTATTCATCTGTGTTGATGGGAGAGCCTAAGTTTTGAGGTTTACGCCAGTGTTGCCAAGTATCATCTAGACGGCGAGTTAAGTAAATATCTTGACTCCCTTGACCACCCGGTCGGTCCGATGAAAAATAGAGTGTCTTCCCATCAGCGGATAAAAAGGGGGTAGTCTCTGAGTATTTCGTATTAATCTCATCGCCTAATTCAAGCGGTCGCGTCCAGCGCCCATCCTCGAAAAAACTGATGTATAAATCGTCATCTTCGCTGTTCTTCTTACGGGCAAAAGCCAGTAAAATCGCCTTGCCATCCATGGTCAAATAACCATATTCATTCTTCCCCTTACTCATTTGTTCGTAGCCCGGGATGTCGACTTTGACGGGAACGGTCCAGCCGGCAGTCGTTTTATTCGAGATGGAGAACCCACGTGTTTCATAGGTGCCATTGACATAGGCGCCTTTTAAGAGGATTGTTTGGCCGTCTGGCGAAATCGATAAAATGGTGTTGTATTGGTCGCGATTTAGAACCTCGGAAAGTCGTCTTGCGGTGCTCCAGGTATCTCCTACTTTCTCCGAGAACCAAATATCCTGGGAACCCGAAATAGTTTCAGAGCCTTTCACTCCGTAGCGATTAGCGGGATGGTTTTTACGTCCGAAATACAGCGTTCTTCCATCCGGTGAAATCACCGGATTCAATTCGGAAAATTCTGAATTCACGGCAGAACCTAAGTTCTCCGGGGCTTTTTGGGCCATCAGAGATCCCGACATCAACAAGAAGAACAACAGCTTTCTCATCCCACGTAAATCCACTTCTTTTCCATCTTCTCTGGCTCATAGGCCATGATCCAATCCGCTAATTTTTCTGGATCTGATTCTACTTGCATGGCATCCATATTAGGCTGCTTTAAGAATCCTTCATCCACCATGTGTTGAATTTGTTTCAATTGGTGGTCAAAATACCCATTGATATTAAACACCGAAACCGGCATCTCGTGCAAATCTAATTGCTTCCAAGTAAGGATTTCGAACAATTCGTCCAACGTCCCAAAGCCGCCCGGCATCGCAATCACGCCATCCGCCATGTCAGCCATCAAAGCCTTACGCGTGTGCATCGTATCAGTCACGTGCAGTTCTGGCAAGCCCTTGTGCTTCACTTCCCAAGGCTCCATGAATTGAGGAATCACCCCAATCGCGTGACCGCCTAAACGTAAGAACTCATCGGCTAATACACCCATCAATCCCACACTTCCTGCGCCAAAAATCACTTGGCAACCATGGGCATGCAAAGCCTGCGCTAATTTCACTACTTGTTCCGCATAAACGGGGTTGTGGCCTTTCGAAGACCCACAATAAATCAATATTTTTTTAGACATGTACTAGTTCTTTTAATGCTTCCTCGAAGCGGACAAAGGTAAAGGAAAAGGCTGCGTCTTTTTCTATTTTGGCCGAAGACACGCGGCTCCCTCCCAGCACTAAACACGCCATCTCGCCTAAAACCAGGCGAAGTAAAAACCCTGGAATAGCAGGTAAGAAAAAGGGTCTGTGTAATGCTTTGGCAATTTGTTTATTCATATCTCCTGCCCTAATAGGCTCCGGAGCTACGCCATTATAGACGCCTGATAGACTCGAATTTATCAGTAACTCGTTAAATATTCTCACAAGGTCGGTAATGTGAATCCAGGATTGCCATTGCTTTCCTGAACCTAAATTAGCGCCTACGTAATACCGAATCGGTTTTGAAATAACCGGGAAAATCCCCCCTGCTGCACCCATAACTAAGCCAATGCGGACTTTAGCTAGGCGAATACCTAAGGTGGCGATTAAATCGACTGCTTCCTCCCATTGTTTGGTACAGTCCGCTAGAAAATCCGATCCTGCAGGTGAGGTTTCCACACATTCCTGCTCGCCCGTATCCGCTCCGTAAAAGCCGATGGCAGAAGCAGAAACGACCGTTTTAATCGAGTGGGGAATCGTCGATAAAGCCTGGTATAAAACCGCGGTGCTTCGCACGCGGCTGTTAATTAATTCTCTTTTGCGCGCGGCAGACCAACGCTCATCCGCGATGCCCGCCCCGGCTAAATGCACGATCGCATCTACGCCTTCGAATGCTGCTGGATCGATGTAGCCATAGGAAACATCCCATTGGAAGTCTCCGCCAGATCGCGATAAAATCACCACCTCGTGGCCCTGAGTCAACAAAAATTGCTTCAGAGCACCACCCACAAATCCTGTACCCCCCGTGATGAGAATGCGCATATTAGTTTCCTTTTTTAATCGCTTGGTAAATCACTTCATTGATTCCTGTGCGAATGTTCATATCCGAAATTTTGGAATTATTCCGCGTCGGATACACTCGATTCGATAAGAATACGTAGACTAAATCCTGCGTAGGATCAATCCACGTGTACGTTCCCGTAAAACCTGAGTGGCCGAAGCTCTCCGGACTCGCCGAAGCAGCCGCCGAAATACCCGCTTTATTGCGATCCACTTTGTCAAATCCTACCCCACGACGCGCATTTTCACTAGCACTAAATGGATAGGAAGTCCACTGTTTGATGGTGGATTCTTGAATGAATTGCTGGCCACCGTAATAGCCTTTTTGGAGGTACATCTGCATTAATTTCGCTAAGTCATTCGCATTCCCGAACAAACCCGCGTGACCTGAAATACCATCTAATAAGGCAGCGCCCTCATCGTGCACCTTGCCGTGAATCAACGTCTTGCGGAAAAGGGAATCATATTCCGATGGCACGATACGCGCTAAAGGGAAATGTTTCTCTGCTTGATAAACTAAGGTCGACGCACCTAAAGGTTTGTAAAACGAATCCGCTAAAAAGTCCGTCCAAGGCTTTCCGGACATACGTGGCGATTCAGCTGGCAACAAATAATAAGACAAATCCGAATACACATATTCTTTCTTCTCGCGCAATGGACTCTCCTTAATTGCTGTCATTATCTGCTCTTTCAAGGTCTTGTGTGCCCATAAAGTAGGCGCCACCTGCGTAGGGTATTCTTCTGATTGTGCATAAGATAAGGTAAATGGCTTCCATCGCGTCACGTCTTTCGTAATGTCCACGAATTCTTTCCACATGGCCTTCTGGTCTGTAATATTTTTCTTCAAACGCGCTTCCCCAGAGGCTGGGCTCAAGAAACGTTCAATGTATTTGTACTTCACATCGTCCTGCGTGTATTTAGCTTGGAATTTCTTGCTGTGGAAAATCATATCGGTACTATCGATATAGTCCATCCAGAATGGAATCCAGGCTTTCAAACGAGCCTGGTGAGTCAATACATCTTCGTATAGAAGTCCTGCTTTATTCGATTTAGCAAAAGAAGGAACGAGTTGTCCCATCGTCGTTTTCAAGGAGAATTTCCCCTCATCTTGCCATTTCATCAAGGCCGGAACCGAAGTGGAAATCTTCGTAATAGAAGCTAAATCGAAGATATCAGACGTCTTTAATGGAACAGGCGTTTCATAGATCTGGTTGCCAAAAGCCTTGTGGTAAATAACCTTCCCTTCTTTGGCAATCAACACTACCACACCCGGAGCGCCCTTCACTGCGATCGCTAATTTCGCCATCGAATCCACTTTTGCATTCAAATACGCAGACGAAATGCCCACCGCTTCCGGAAGCAAATTGTATTGCAAACGCGCTAAGGAAGTCGTTGTTACTCCCATTCCCTGCTTATAAATCGCATTCAAACTAACCGGTAATTTCCCCGTCGCCGGAATCGCCCCAAACACAATCTCCGCCGCCGCTTCCTGTTGCGTTATTCCATCCTGATAAGCCGTCATCAAAGCTCCAGCGTTCTTTAAGCTGTCAAATTGTGTCAAGGTATTCACGTTCGCAAAGTGAATCGCCACCGTTTTAGGCGTGGCAAAACGGTTCACTAACGTCTTAATCGCGGGCTTCAAACTGTAATTATTCGCCGGGCGAATCGAAATGCTATGAATCCCCATCAACACTACATCGTAGTTTTTCAGGGTATTTTCGATGCGCGCAATCGTCGTATCTGCGCTCGTCTCATCTAGGTAGAAATGAGGCATTTCGACGTAGTTGTTGGCCATTTTTTGGAACTCCGTAGGGAAAGCGGAGCCGTAAGATGGCTTCCCGATCGCTAAAGTCGCGATGCGTGTTTTGTCCAAAGCTTTAATAGGAACTAACTCCCCCGGATTCTTAATTAAGGTGATCGACTTCTCCGCTAATTCACGATTCAATACTTCGCTCTTAATCGGATTCAAATCCTTGAGTAAGTTCTCCACGACGATAGGCTCGTAGTGGGCAAGTCCCGCCCAGGCTTTGGCATGTAAAATACGTTTTACACGCTGATCGATATCCTCCTGCGAGATTTCGCCGTTCGTTAACGCCTTTTTAATCGCGTCAAAAGCCGCCGGAACGTCCACAAATGTTTCTAATATATCGTTGCCAGCCAGGATCGCCTTCACGTTCGCCGTGCCTTCTGGGAACATCTTCGTCGCCCCTTTCATGTCCATCGCATCCGTAAACACGAGGCCTTGGAATTTCAATTCATCGCGCAATAAACCGGTCACAATCGGCTTAGAAAGCGTCGAAGCTAAAGACTTCGTCGTATCTAACGCCGGTAAATTCAGGTGAGCCACCATCACGCCCTGCAAACCATTCGAGATCAATTCTCGATACGGGTACAATTCCAAACTATCCAAACGAGCACGCGAGTGATTCAAGACCGGAATATCAAAATGAGAATCCACGCCTGTATCGCCGTGGCCTGGAAAATGTTTCGCTGAGGTAATGATTCCGGCTTTTTGGAGCCCTCTCATATAGGCCAAAGACTTCGCCGTCACATCCTCCCGGTTCTCCCCAAACGAGCGGAAATTAATCACCGGGTTCAACGGATTATTGTTCACATCCACCACCGGCGCATAATTAATGTGCACACCCATTCGTCTACATTGCTCCCCAATTTGAAGGCCCATCTTCTCGATCAAGGCCGTATTTCCTTGCATCGCGCCTAAGGTCATTTGGTATGGAAAACGGAACGTCGAATCCAAACGCATCGCCAATCCCCACTCTAAATCCATCCCGATAAACAGCGGAACTTTTGTTCTATTTTGTAATTCATTCACTAACACTGCCTGCTTCACCGGATGTCCTTTAAACAGCACAAAGCCTCCCACATGGTAATCTTTCACAATCGAATACAAACGCGTCGTATCGTAAGTGTCCGCCACATTCCCACGGGGCATTAACATTTGACCGATTTTCTCGTCTACACTCAAGGAATTGAAAACGGAATCCACCCATTTTTGCTGGGTATGCGGGAATAAATCCTGTGAAAAGGCCTGAAAACTTAAAAGGAAAAGCAGTAATCCGGTGCTGATTTTTTTCATAGCAAGGTTAACATTCATATAAGGTGTGAAAATACGCTAAATGTGGGAATCTTCTGAAATATCCGGCCTAATTTTTCGTGCTAATTTTCATTCCACGGAAAGCATTCGTAATTTTAGGACTTAAATGATGAACGTATGAGAAAAAAAATTGTTGCAGGTAACTGGAAAATGAACAAAACGGCGCAAGAAGCATTCGTTTTGGCTACTGAAGTAGCAGAATTAGTGAAGTCTAGCGTTTCCGCGGATGTTCAGGTGATTATGTCGACACCGGCATTGTATTTGACAGGTGTAAATCAAGTAATTGAGGGCATTCCAAATTTAGCCGTTGCAGCTCAAAACTGCCACGAAAAAGCCTCTGGCGCTTACACAGGAGAGATTTCTGCTCCCATGTTAGCTTCTGCTGGCGTACAATATGTCATCTTAGGACACTCAGAGCGTCGTCAATATTTTGCAGAAACCAACGAGCAATTAGCGGCTAAAACGGACGCGGCTTTGGCAAACGGCTTAACGCCTTTATTCTGCTGCGGCGAAAGCTTAGAAACGCGCGAAGGCGCAGATTTCTTAGGCCACGTAGCTCAACAATTAACAGAAAGCTTATTCCACCTTTCAGCGGAGGAATTCAGCAAAGTGGTGATCGCTTACGAACCTATCTGGGCGATCGGAACCGGTTTAACTGCTTCTTCAGATCAAGCACAAGAAATGCATGCTTATTTACGTGCACATATCGCTAAGAAATATGGCCAAAGCGTAGCCGACAGCATCTCTATCCTATACGGTGGAAGCTGCAACGCGAAAAACGCGAAAGAATTGTTCGCTTGCCCAGACGTAGATGGTGGTTTAATCGGTGGCGCATCTTTGGTTGCGGCTGATTTTATTACGATTGCGACTTCATATTAAGAATTAGAGATAATAGAGTAGAGAGTATAGATTGTAGATAGAGATTAACCCATCTCTACTCTATGCTCTATAATCTCTACTCTTTTTTTATTTTAGCATCATGGAACATGTAATCGCATTCGACGCAGACGACACCCTTTGGGTGAACGAACCCTATTTTAGAGAGACAGAAGACAAGTTCTGTGCGCTCTTAGAAGACTATTTACCCGTCCACACCACCGGTCAAGAGCTTTTCAAAGTCGAGATGAATAACCTCGCACTGTATGGTTATGGGGTCAAAGGATTTATGCTCTCCATGGTCGAAACAGCCATTCAAGTTTCTGGCGGAACAATGGGCTTAGATGGGATAGAAAAGATTCTCAACCTAGGCAAAGAATTACTTGAAAGAGAAATTGAAATCTTGCCCGGCGTGGTCGAAGTTCTACAATCCTTACAAGGCAAATATCGATTAGTCGTGGCCACCAAAGGTGACCTATTAGATCAACAACGAAAACTCGCTAAATCTGGCTTAGAGCAATATTTCCACCACATCGAAATTATGTCGGATAAGCAAGAAAGCGATTATTTAAAACTGATCAAACACCTCGATGTCGATCCAGCGCATTTCACGATGATTGGGAATTCATTGAAATCAGATATCCTTCCTGTCCTTGCTGTGGGCGGTCACGGAATCCATGTTCCCTATCACACAACATGGGCGCACGAAGTGGTTTCTCACAAGGTGGAGCATGAGCATTTTAGAGAGGTGGAGGATTTGAGGGAGGTGCTGCAATATTTAGATTAGAGATTATAGAGTAGAGAGTATAGAGTAAAGAGAGGAGATAAAAATTCTCTACTCTATCATCTACTATCTATACTCTCTACTCTCAAAATTTCCTCCGGAAATTTTAAACCCCTTCCGCCACCACTTCCTTCACACCCGGAACCATACGCGTTAATAACGCTTCGATTCCCTGTTTTAGGGTCATGGTTGAAGATGGGCAGCCAGAGCAAGAACCTTGCAATAATACCTTTACTTGGCCTGTTGCTTCGTCAAATGAGTGGAAGGTGATCGCGCCGCCGTCGGATTCTACCGCTGGGCGAACGTATTCGTCTAGGGCTTGCTTGATTTGTTTGATGGCTGGCGTGTCGTTAGACTGATCGTCAGCAATCGTCGCTTCTGGTAAAGAGAAAACGGGGCGTTTCTCCTCGAAATATTTCTTTAAATAAGTCTTGATCCCGAATAACTCATCTTCCCAAGCCACTGACTCGGATTTTGTTAAGGTGATGAAATTGTTCGTGATGAAAACGCGGGATACGAAATCAAATCCAAAAAGAGCGACCGCTAGTGGAGAGTTTTTCTCCTTCGTTAATCCGTCTGCTGGTTGGGTGTAATCGAATGACATGCCTTCCGGTAGTAATTCCATATTGAAGACAAACTTCATGGAATGTGGATTAGGCGTAGATTCGGTGTAAATATGGATAGTTGAAACTGTATTCATGAGGGGTATTTTAATATCTAGAACAAAGGTACAGCCTATTTGGTTTCCAAAAAACAAAAAAACCCGGCATTTTCATGCCGGGTTTTCTATGTCTAACGAATGAAATTACTCCGCCTTAGCTGCTTTCTTTGCGGCTGTTGTGGCTGGTGCTTTTTTCTCTGCTGCTGGAGCTGCTGCTTTTTTCGCAGGAGCTTTCTTAGCTGGAGCCTCAGCTGCTGGAGCTGCTTCTACTGCTGTTTCTGCTACTGGAGCTGGAGCTGCTTTCTTAGCTGGAGCTTTCGCTGGTGCATCTGCAGGAGCTGCATCAGCTGAAATAGGTAATACGTGAACGAATGAACGTCCTTTGAAACCTTTTTGGAACTTAACAACACCATCAGCTAAAGCGAATAATGTGTGATCTTTTCCGATTCCTACGTTTAAGCCAGGATTGTGAGCAGTACCACGTTGACGAACGATGATATTTCCTGCAATGATTGCTTGACCTCCAAATAACTTAACGCCTAATCGTTTTGAATGTGATTCGCGACCGTTTTTGGATGACCCGGCGCCTTTCTTATGTGCCATGTTATTATTTATTTATGCGTTCCGAAGAATCGCTTAGTTTAAGACTTATTTTACGTTAATTGACTCAATCAATACTTTCGTCAAATCTTGACGGTGACCATTCATTTTTTGGTAGGTCTTTCTACGCTTTTTCTTGAAAACTAAAACTTTCTCGCCACGAACGTGTGCAACAATTTTAGCTGTAACAGTGGCTCCAGCTACTGTGGGAGCTCCTACGGAAATTTTTCCGTCATTGTCAACAAGTAATACCTTGTCGATAACCAGTGCAGCGCCTTCTGCTCCCGCTAAACGGTGAGTGTATACAGAACGGTCTTTTTCTACTTTAAATTGCTGCCCGGCAATTTCTACGATTGCGTACATTTTTACTGTATTTAAGTGAAACAATCCCACGAGGCTAGTGATTCAAGACAAATGAAAAACTTTTAAAAGCCTTTTAAATGGGGGTGCAAATCTAAAAATTAATTCGCTTAATAGCAAACACTATTCATAAATAAATTCTCCGCAAGGGCTGCTGATGGTCAGCTTCTTAGTCGCTGAGGCTTCTACGCGGCCCACGATTTGGGCAGGAATACCAAAGGACTGGGAGATGCGGATGATTTCATCCGCGTGTGCTGGATTCGCATAGACTTCTAAGCGATGGCCCATGTTGAATACTTGGTACATCTCTTTGAAGCTGGTTCCGCTCTCTTTTTGAATCAAATCAAACAGCGGTGGAATCGAGAACAAATTATCCTTAATCACATGGACATTATTCACAAAGTGCATCACTTTCGTCTGCGCTCCACCGGAACAATGCACCATTCCGTGCAAATGAGGACGTAATTCAGTTAATAAAGCCTTCACGACCGGCGCGTAGGTACGCGTAGGGGAAAGGATCAATTGACCTACATTTAAAGGAGTTCCAGGAACCGCTTCCGTTAAGTTGCGTGAACCGGAATACACTAAATCCGAAGGAACGGATGGGTCAAAGCTTTCTGGGTATTTGTTCGCCAAATATTTTCCTAACACGTCGTGGCGTGCGGAAGTCAGGCCATTGCTGCCCATTCCGCCGTTATAAGTCGTTTCGTAATTTGCTTGGCCATCTGAGGCTAAGCCGATGATCACGTCGCCTGCTTGGATATTACCGTTTGAAATGACGTCTGAGCGCTTCATACGACCGATGACCGTGCTGTCCACGATGATTGTGCGCACTAAATCGCCCACGTCTGCGGTTTCGCCGCCGGTGGAATAAATGCCGATGCCGTTATCGCGTAGCATTTGTAGGACTTCTTCGGTCCCGTTGATGATTTCGGCGATGACCTCGCCTGGAATTAAGTTCTTATTGCGACCAATGGTGCTGGAAAGCAACATTTGGTCTGTCGCGCCCACGCAGATTAAATCGTCCGTGTTCATCACTACGGCGTCTTGCGCGATGCCGCGCCAGACGGAGATGTCACCCGTTTCTTTCCAGTATAAGTAGGCCAAAGAAGACTTCGTCCCCGCCCCATCCGCGTGCATAATGTTGCAATAGTCCGCATCACCACCCAAGATATCTGGGGAGATTTTGCAGAATGCCTGCGGGAAAAGACCTTTGTCTAAGTTCGCAATGGCTTTGTGAACATCTTCTTTCGAGGCAGAAACACCTCGTTGCATGTAACGGTCTGACGACATCGTAGGATCTATTTTAGGATAGTTTTAATTGGGCAAATTCTTTAGCAAAATAGGTCAAAATGACCTGAGCTCCGGCGCGCTTCATCGAAAGCAAACTTTCTAACATCGCTTTTTCGCCATCGATCCAGCCGTTTGCTGCGGCTGCTTTGACCATCGCATATTCACCTGAAACGTTGTAGGCGGCGATCGGTAAATTGGTATTGTCGCGGAGTAAAGAAATGATGTCTAAATAGGCCAAAGCCGGTTTGACCATCAAGAAATCCGCTCCTTCTAATTCATCTAGTTCCGCTTCACGAAGGGCTTCGCGGCTGTTTGCGGGGTTCATTTGGTAGGTCTTTTTATCGCCAAATTTGGGCGCAGACTCCAGCGCATCGCGGAATGGTCCGTAAAAAGCAGACGCATATTTCGCGCTGTAGGCCATAATACCCACATTCGTGAAACCGGCATCGTCTAAGGATTCGCGTAAATAACCCACGCGGCCATCCATCATATCCGATGGACCTATCAGTTTTGATCCGGCTTGGGCTTGTGCAACGGCCATTTTGGCTAACACCTCTAATGTCTCGTCGTTCAAAATCTCACCATTCTTAACGATCCCGTCGTGACCATCTGAACTGTAAGGGTCCATCGCCACGTCCGTTAACATCGAAATCTCCGGAAAACGGCTCGTCACAGCGTGAATGGCTTCTAAATACAAACTTCCTTTGCGGTGAGATTCAGTCGCTAGCGAATCCTTGCGGTCCTCTGCTACTTGAGGGAAAAGGGCGTAAGAGGTAATTCCTAGGTTCAAACACTCCTCGATTTCTTTCAATAAAAGGTCGGTAGTGTAGCGGTAAATGCCCGGCATCGACTTGATTTCGGTTTTAGTGGCGAACCCATCCATCACAAAAAGAGGGAAGAGTAAATCCTTCACCGAAAGGCGATTTTCCTCCACCATCGTGCGGATAGCGGCACTGGAACGGTTACGACGCGGTCTATTCAACATAGGAATTGATTTTGAACCTGCAATTTAGGCATAAGCCCTGATTCCGCAATAAAAAAAGGGGGATTAAAGGCGGCGATTCGATAAATCCCGCACTTGCTCTTGGAGATCACGAACGAGGCCCACGTAGGCTTCGAATTCATAACGGGAAACGGGAGCGGTCGAACCTCCGGGATCGGCGACGCCGGAGAAATGAGGATAGTCTTTGGGCTTAAAAAGCAAGGATAAATCTACTTCAAGTACGGCCGCAATTTGCTTCATGCGACTTAAAGATGGGTCAGTTAGGCCGCGTTCAATTTTAGAATAGGCCGATAAAGTGATTCCTATCTCCGTGGAAACGTAATCTTGGCTGTAGCCTTTGTCTAACCGAGCCTTTCGAATTAAAGTAGGAAATTCTATCATTGCAGTAAAATTCCTAAACTATCAGGAAAAATAGTAGTCACTAAAATGACAAAATATATACTTGAAATATAATACACGCAATTAAATTGCGTTATAATCCATTAATGTCCAGCCTTTCTCTTGATCTTGCTCGAATTTCATGCCTAATTTTGCAATAATCGTCTGTAAATCTGCAGTAATATCCGTGGATTTTTCGACATAGTTTTGGAAGAATTCCTGTAAAGATCCGCCGTAAACCTGCTCGCAGATGCGGATGAAATCAGCTTTCGTGTAACCTTTTTTCAAAGTGCCGAATTCCGCGTTCATAGCTTGCATAACTTGACGGAGCGAGCTGCCGTTTTTTGCCTGTAATTGTAGGTCCAAAGCCAAAGCGACCACCGCCCCCTTGTAATAAATCGATGAGCGCTTGTTAGGCAAGCTCGTCCCATAACCATCCAGCCATAAATCGATCGAACTTTCCTCCAGCGACTGTTGCGCATCAGCGTCGCGGTCAAAATGCAATTTCAAGTTTCCTAATAAACCGGCGAGGTATTCTTGGCGAGACCAAACGCCTGATTCATACAAAAACCAATCCCCTACATAAGTCGTGATTCCCTCTACCACCCAACCCGTTGAAAAGGGGATTTCGCGGTCGTAAGCATAAGGGAATAGTTCTTTAGGCCGAATTGTCGCGATGTTCCAAACGTGAAAGAGTTCATGAGAACCTAAGCCGATCAAATCTTCATAGGCATCGCGGTCCGGCGGACCCATCACCATCATCGTGGATTTCGTGTGTTCCACGCCGTGGTAATAAGGCGTAGGACAAACCCAAAGCATGTAATGGTATTCTTTGACGGGGAAAGTGCCCATCCAGTCGAGCTGGGTTTGGGTGAATTTCTCGT
This sequence comes from Aquirufa lenticrescens, assembly GCF_019916085.1. Lineage (NCBI taxonomy): Bacteria > Pseudomonadati > Bacteroidota > Cytophagia > Cytophagales > Flectobacillaceae > Aquirufa > Aquirufa lenticrescens. Next base: position 1,081,176 of record NZ_CP049834.1, read on the forward strand.
AGGCGTCTGTCAGTTTTTTCGTCAAAGCCTGACGCGAACCCACCACATCGATAGCAAATTTCACACCATTGCATTTCCATTTGTGTTGAAAGATGGCCGGTGCGGCGATGTAGGGCGAATCCACTAGTTCGCGATATTTTCCACCATTTTTAAAGGTGCAAACGCTCTGCCAACCAGCTTGTTTTTCGATTTGGATTTCGCAACGCTCGTTTTCGCGACCCTTCACATACAGAAGACAGTTGATGAAATTGATGTAAAGTAAGTCGGGTTCCACCACTGATCCACCCGCATCGGGTTGATTCGCATAATAACTGTAGCGAATTTCTACGGGTTCCGATGCTTCTAGTTCCCAGGTGGAAGAGGCTGTTTTAGCAATTGCAACGGGAACACCTCCGCTGTATGCCTTTAAAATATGAATGTTTTTAGCAAAGTTTTGAGCCTGGTAGCGACCTGGGCGCCAAATAGGTAATTGAATCACCTGTTTGCCCGGTTTACGTGGGGTAAACTGAAAGGTGATGTCCAAATAGTTCGGCTGCGCCGAAGGTTTCAGAGCGTACAGGTTTGGCATTAGGCTAATACTTCTTGTAGAATTTGCAAGGAACGAATCTCTCCGAAATTTTCCATGTGCAATTGATAATAATTGAGCATTCCGGCCAATAATTCTTTGCGTTCCGCCCGGTGAAGTACAATGGGGTGACCGTAATCCGCGTGAATCAAGGCATCCAATTCTGTGAAATTAGGCACGATGCAGCCGGCAGCTTTTAACTGCTGGTAGAATTCCGCGGCATTACCTGCCCCAAAACCCAGAAAAGCCGCTAATTGCCACAAAAACTGCAAATGGAAATTTTCGAAATTTGCCTCTGCGCGATCTAGATATTGCATGGAATGGCTCAAGAACTCGAACAGAGCGGGATTTGCCTCCTCTTCTTTCAATACTTTGCTCAAAACTTCAGAAAGAAATAAGGCTAAAGACGACTTCGCGATATCGAAGGGAATAGCCTGGTAAGGGAAGAAGCATTTGGCCTCTGAAATCCGGTGTAAACCCTTGCCCGGCTTGTGGTAGACTTCTAAATCCAACAAGGTGAGTGGTTGGAAGAGGGCCATTTTATGCTTGGCTTTGGCAGAACGCACCCCGTTTTCAATGTAAGAACTGATCCCCATTTCCGCGGTGTAGACGTTCACCAGGATCGAGGTTTCCCGATACCGCATGTAGGAAATGACTATGCCTCGTGTTTTAGTTAGCATTCGTATCGACCATCGGAATACCGGTTTCGTCCGAAATTCGCTGTAAAATTTCTTCGATTGTATCTGATTCTTTGAAGCGAATCGGGTCTTTAAATTCCACGCTCAGAGTCGTGTTACGTTTCTTTAAGAAAAAGCCTTTCTTGTCAAAAGCGCGGCGAAAACCGTTGATTTGGACAGGAACGACAATCGGATTCTCCGCCTTAATCAAGTGAGCGGTTCCTTTTCTGATCGGTGCAAAAGCGCGGGTAGTTCCTTGTGGAAAACTGATGACCCAACCGAATTTCAGGCCTTTCCCTACTTTAGTTTGGGCTTCTAAATCTACTTCTCTTTTTACGTCTTGGCCGTGTGCACGCCACGAACGGTTCACTAAAATCGCCCCAGCTAAAGAGAAAATCCGCGGCAAAAATCCATCCTCCTTCATCGTCTCCGTAGCCGCCACATAAAACAGGCGAGAACGCGGAGCTAACAGGTAAAAGGGGAAGCGAATGCTGTTGTTCATCCGCCATTTCACGGAGAAGAAGATGTGGTAGAGGCAAATCACGTCCATGAAATAGGTTTGGTGATTCGACAGGAACAAGACGCCTTCGCGAGGCAAATCCTGAATCTTTTCCGTGCCTTTAATCTCTGTTTTATTGTAAATACTCAAACGAGCATAAGTCAACCAACCTAATACAAATACGATAATGCGCTTCATACCGATGGGATTCCCAAACGGATCGCGACGGACCAGACCCCAGCGGTCCAGGCAATCAAAAAACTTCTTTAAAAAGGTTATACTCTTAAAATCCACCGCTCTTTTCTTTGCCTTTTGTGGCTGGTTTTGTTTTTGTTGGTTCTTTCTTTACCGGTGCTTTCTTCACCGGAATCAATGGTTTGTAATACGAAGTGAAGCGCTTGATGAAGGCATTCTTTTCTTCTGCGGCAGCCTCTACGACTTTAATTCCGCCTTTTTTCTGCGTCTTTAACGACTCTCTCACCGCGGCAAGGAAGGAATTATCCGAAGAATAAACGCCTAACTCACCCTCAAAATAAGCGAAATAATACCAAAGATCTTCCGATAATTCCCAATAGGCGTAAAACTCTTCCTTGTTTGGCTTCTTAACCACCTCCATAAATCCTTTAATCGTCGCATTCACATCTACCGGTCCCACGTTAATCAGAGGCAAATCCCCAATCGAATAAAAAGCACTCAAATTAGGCGACCAAGCCCATTTTACGGAGGAGAAATTAATCATGCTCGTGAATTCAGGATCCACTTTATCTAGGGCCAAATGCTCCCGATCCATGCGTGCTTTTGTGGCCTCGGGAATTTTTTTGCCTAAAATCGGTTCCACCCGCTTTAAGTATTCATCTCGATCCGCCGGTTCATCGGCGGCGGCAGTTAGTAAACCTTCCTCTAAATTATATTTGACAATGCGATCGCCCATTTTCTGCAGAATGGGAACCGGCACTTGGAACTGTAAACTCAGCCAGGATTCGATGCGTGGAATCAGCGTGTCGATGGACATGGAAATCTTGCCAAAAGACCGAACTAGTTTGTTACCCGTGAATAATTGCACCATTCCGTCCGTGTCCACACGCTTTTTCGGAATCGATAAATGCATCTGCGATTCCACATTTTTAATGCTATAAACCTCAGCAGCCTCCGTCACTTCGCCGGCCGCTTTGAACAAAACTGGGTCGTCTTCATTCGACATCGGGCCTAAGAAAGAAGGGTATAATTTATTCGCCGCATTCACGAAAATGCCGGCGGTGACCGAGCGACCGAGTTCGTCTTTTAACTCGTCGTTCACCACAATTCCCTTCGAATTCGCGAACGGAATCCAGGCCGTTTTGAACTTCAACGTGCCTAATAAAGGCCTGATCGAGCCCTTGAATTCCAAGCTCGGTTTTTCAGAAAGAAAAAACACATCGCCCTTAAATTCTTGGTGCGAGGTTAATTTTAAAGGGGTTTTCTCGATGTAGCGTGCTTCAGCTCTGATTCCTTCGGGCAGAAAATCGAAGTTCTTCATCGGGATTACCAAACTGTCGCTTCCCTCTACCGGCAGTAGATAATTCGCGGTTCCCGTAAATCGATTCGCGTTAGCGGTGACGGTGTTAATGTTTGCCAAAACGTGGCCATTCACCGTCGCCCTCGCACCTATCAAAGATTTGAATTGGCCGCCCTTCGCAATGGCAAGCAAGCCTTTTGCCGGATAAACCGTCGCTGGTCCGATCTCGATTTCCTTCACTCCCTCTAGCGAAATGACCTCGGAGACTTGATCCAACACGCCAGATTTTGCCGTGATAGGGCTGGCTTTCGAAGTGGAATCTAGGGTTTGTAAAACGGGCCTCTGTAACTTAATTTTTTGGTTTTTTTGCTCCCAAACCGCCCCTGTGTAAGCGGTTTTATATCCTTGAATCGGCAATAAAGCTGGCGATTCCTCCACCGGTTTAAAAGTCAGATTCACGGCCCCGGGTGCGGCTTCGATCGAAATCCGTTCCGCGTTGAAAACCGGTTTCTTCAATCCAATGGTGAGCGATGCATCCTTCGATTTCCACGTCGCAGGTTGGAAATAATACAGTTCTGATTTCAGTTTTCCATCACCTAAGGTAATGTCGCCCTTCCCAAATACCTGCTTCTTGTGCATCCAAACCGGCCCCTCTAATTGCAACTGATTCGCATAGAGTGCAAAGGAATTCTTCTCCGGATAAATCGCTAGCGAATCCTCGCGCGGCAACCAAGTGAATCGGTGACCAGGAAGACTCGCGATGGGTCCTTTTTTGTTTGCCATCTCCCCTAGTTTCCCCTCCGATCCGACACTAATTAGCGAATCCGGGTAAAGGAAGGCCTCTTTCATGGATGATTGAAAACCCTCCATGGCAAAAGATCCTGCCGTATGAAGGCCCTTTTTGTCCATTTCCAGCGGGGCGCTTAGGCTGAGGTTGGCCTTGTTTTGATAGATTTTTAGGGGCGTTTTCTGGGTGTAGGTAAAACCAAAACTTTGGTCCGGCTTCAAGATCAATTGCGTGCTTAAGGGAGGTAAAAGCCCTTTAGAGTGAAAGGTACCCACAAATACCGGTGCCTTTTGGGTCAAACTATCCAGAGCGATGCTAGGAACTTTAAAATAGTAGGTCGAATCATACACCCCTTTCGCGCGCCATGGCTCGTCGAAGTGGGCGGTCATTCCTTTGGGAATAATTAATTTAGGGTATTCTGCTACGCCAAAACGTCCCGACTTATTTCCTGGTGGACTCAAAATCAGAGATCCAGATCCATAGCGAAAAGCTCCTCCAAATTCCTTGGATTGGCCTTTAGGGATAAATGTAATCGAATCAATCTGCGCGAATTGAGCCGTAAAGTCGTTGAATTTGAAGGCAAAATCTGGGCCTCGGAAACGGTAATCGCCGATCTTGATTTCGCCTAGGAAATTAAAGTCGCGGCCTTTTTGGAAGGTCAACGCCTCATCATAGGGAATAAATTCCGCCTTCAAGGAATCCGAAATCATCACCTGCTGAATACCCCGAATGCGCAATTTCTTGTCCACTAAATCGAGGGAAATCGAGGCCGAATCCGCATCAAGGTTTTCGCCCATCGAGGCCGCATAAAAGGTATCAAAATCCTTTTTCTCATAGGCTACCCTCGCGTAATGCCGCCCCAAAGCCGTAAAAGAATACAAATCGTCCACCACTTGCATGTAGCCAGCATCCACATAAGACTGAAAACCGGAATGAATCTGCTCCGGCCTGCGATTCACTAAAACTGCTAGGTCGCCGATGGTCGCCGCCTCCACTTTATTTTCGACTAAATAGCGGTACAAGATCCGCATAGGGCTATAATTCAGCAATCCTTGTAAATCTTGAATACGGCCGTCATTATAATAATCCTTTGACTCAAGCCAGGCAGGAACCTGGTTTCGGCCGGAAATTTGGTAAAAATCGATACGCTTTTCTTTCACTCGCAACACCCCTAAATCAACTGACATCCGCATCTCGTGGAACGTGTCTTCGAACAAGGCGCGGTTCTTTGCACCGGTATTTTTCTTGAAATGAAAGGTCTGGTTTTTCGGGTAATACTGACCGGCTACATCCCCTCGAAATAGGGAATCGTTTTCGCTCAATGGGCTACTCCAACGACCTGATGGAACTAATATGGTGGAATCTGGCAGAAACCAAATCAGCGGAGCTGACATCGTTCCCAGTTTTTGGAAATGCAAAGCTCCATCCCGCAATCCTTTGCGCAGATCCTTGAAGACAGGTTTGCCTGCCGCGGACCACACATCCCCCGTCATTTCGGTGGATTCTGTTCCTTTAAATTCGAAGGCAAAATATTTCTCTTTTCGCCGTAAGGTAAGCGATCCCTCGCCATTTAATTCGCGTTCGTTTTCGATCCAATCCGCCGATACAAACCGTAATGTACCATTCGCCGGCTGAAATTGCATCGCATCGATTTGTAGACGCGCGTTCTTGTGACCTAATTTATCACCAGGAATTTCTCCGCCTTTGGCCATACCTGTTTTCGACTTTTCGTCCCAGGCAAATTCCGTCACCTGAAAAACAAGGCTGTCATTAGCAACCCGATAGGTGATTTCCGAAGGGCCCCACTGGTTTTTCTCTATCTGAGCGCCATTCACGCGCAGCGAATAGGGCCCCACCTGAATCTTTTGCGCAGAAAGGCTAAAGCTCAGGGCTAGGGTGAAAAGCAGGATGCGAAAGAATGTAATCGTATTCTTCATAAAGGGATAAAAATACATAAAATATTCAGATATTTGGGTCAAAATAATCCCTATGTCTAACGTACTTTCCTTATTTAAAGATATCAAAGCCTTCATTTTTGACATCGACGGTGTGATGACGGACGGCAATGTACACGTTCTGGAGACAGGCGAACATTTCCGAACCTTCTACATACGCGATGGCTATGCGCTAGAAAAAGCGCGTGAGGCTAATTTTCAAATGTGCGTAATAACAGGTGGAAGTCATCCGGGGGTCAAAAAACGTTTAGAAAATCTCAAGTTTCAACACATCTATTTCGGTTTAGGTGGGAAAGATAAGCTGGAAACTTATTTAGAATTATTGCCAAAATTAGGGGTTAAAGAGAACGAAATCTTATATATGGGAGACGATATGGCTGACCTGAAGGTCTTGTCTCGCCCAGATATTTTGAGCACCTGTCCGGCAGATGCGATTCCTGAATTACACCAAGTCGTGAAATACGTTTCGCCATTTAATGGTGGCCGCGGTGCGGTGAGAGATGTGATTGAAAAAGTATTAAAACTCCAAGGAAAATGGGCTTAATCTTGCCAGTGAAAGGGATATCGCCTGTTTTAGGAGAAGACAATTGGGTCGCACCTAATGCCACGATTGTGGGAGATGTGCAGACCGGAAAGCAGTGCACGATTTGGTTCAATGCGGTTGTTCGCGGGGATGTGAATTCCATCCGCATCGGCAATTATTCGAATATTCAAGACGGTGCCGTGGTGCATTGCACCTACCAAAAAACCGTCACTTCCATAGGCGATTATGTTTCTATCGCACACAATGCCATCGTTCACGGTTGTACCATCGAAGACAATGTACTCATTGGGATGGGGGCCATCGTGATGGACAACGCGTACATCGAAGAAGGCAGTATTGTGGCGGCAGGAGCAGTAGTCACCCAAGGAACACGGGTGCCGGCTGGCACTATTTATGCGGGCAACCCGGCGAAATATTTAAAAGATGTCAGCCCAGAGGCGGCTGAAGTTTTCAAGCGCACGGCCTATAATTATGTAGAATACGCGTCTTGGTTTTCAAATCCTACCCAATGAGTAACGACCCACTTCACGGTGTAACCTTAGAGAAAATCTTAACGGATCTAGTCGATTTATTAGGCTGGGAAGAGATGGCTCGCAAGATCCGAATTAACTGCTTTGCGAGTGATCCGAGTATCAAATCTAGCTTGACATTCTTGCGTAAGACGCCATGGGCGAGGGCGAAGGTGGAGACGCTGTATATTTGGAATATTAAAAAGATCGAAAAGAAAAAGGCGAGTTCAGCCTCTAATCTGGAAGATTAGTTTCGCAAATTCACTAGCCAGCCAAAAATAGCCGCGGTGATAAACATCACAATGCTATACACCACCGCTGGAATCGTCATTGTTCCATTTCCGATCACATTCAAGGCAATAAAGATCGCCAAAGATCCATTGTGAATCCCGATCTCCATCCCTATCGCGATGGCCTGCTTCTTCTCCAAATTCAATAGCCGAGGTAGAAAATAACCGATCGAAAGACAGGCGATATTGAATAATAGACAGGCTAAACCTACCGTTCGAATATCCGCCATCAAGTGATCACGCTCCTTCCATCCGGCTAAAACGATGATCAAGGCAAGGAAAATAGCAGAAAGAATTTTAACCGGCGACTCAAGTTTTTGCGCGAATTCGGGGACCTTTTTTCTGATCAACATCCCGATTGAAACGGGTAAAATCACAATCAAACACACTTCCAAGACTTTAGAAAATTGCAAGGGAACGTAGGCGTCTTGCTGCATCAATAATTTCATCGACAGATTGACGATGAGCGCAATCGAGATGACGGAAAGAATGCTGTTGAGGGCTGTGAGGGTGACATTGAGGGCTACATCGCCTTTCGCGATGTGCGAGTATAAATTCGCGGAAGGGCCGCCGGGAGCAGCGGCTAAAAGCATTAAGCCGACGGCTAATTCAGGGGGTAAGTTCAGCCCTTTCGCGATGAAAAAACAGATGATGGGCAGCAGGATCATTTGGGTTCCTAGGCCCACAATGACCGCTTTGGGGTACTCGTACACGCGCTTGAAATCCGCAATCGTGAGTGACAAACCCAGGCCTGTCATAATGATGGCGAGGGCGATGGGCATTAAAACCACGGAGAGAAAGCTTGCTTGCATGCGATATTTTTTAAACCTTGCGGTCGTTAAAATTAAAGAAATACTTGATCTTTCTCCTAAAAATCTTTGCTCGTTTAGCGCTTCGCCTGTTTTGCCCGTCCCTCGTGGTGAAAAATGCGGAGCTGATGAAAACCAAAGGCCCCGTTCTATTAGTCGTTAACCACCCGGATTCTTTTTTAGATGCGGTCATCATAGGCGCATTGTATCCGCGAAATATCAACTATTTAGCGCGGGGTGATGTGTTCAGAAACCCTGTTTTCGGATTTTTGCTGAGGCAATTAAATATGCTTCCCGTCTTTCGCCAACGTGAGGGAAAAGAGCACCTGCACCTGAATTCAAACACCTTTCAAAAGGCAGTGGAATGCCTCCGGAACGACGGAATTGTATTGATTTTCATCGAAGGAATCTGCCTGAATACCCACGATTTGCAACCTTTTAAAAAGGGCGCGAGCCGCATTTTAGAGAGTGCGCATGCGGAAGGAATTTTCCCGATTGTTCAGATTGCGGGGATTGGGTATTCGAGTTTTACGGCTTTTGGGAAGGGAATTCACCTGGCATTTGAAAACATGTCGTGGCCTACGCCTATCGTGGACGCGACAGATCGAGTGAAATTTAATGCGGCGGTTTTTGAGAAGATGGAACGCTTGATTGAGGTGCCGCAGCACGTGGGATTCCCGCGCGGTTTACTCTACTATTTTGCCTTGCCTTTGTATATCCCGATGCGGGCTTTTGCCTACGCGAAAACGAAAGGTTCTGTCTTTTATGATTCGGTTTTGTTCGCCCTTTTGCTTTTTACTTTCCCCGTCTACGTCGCGCTCGTGGTGACAATTGTTCTAAAGGTCAGGTTGATTCTGGGCTGATGCACTTTCGTGGTGGGCGGCAGACGATGCAGCCAGTGGGTTTGGGTTTCGCCTTTCATGACTAAAAGGCTTCCAGCTTCTAGAAACACGTCTATTTTTTCGCCGGACTGCTTGTGCTTGAAACAGAATTTTCTTTCTGCGCCAAAACTAAGCGAGCCAATTGCCCCATTTTTCCGCAAATCTTTTTCGCCATCACTGTGCCAGGCCATTCCTTCGGAGCCGTCGTGGTATAAGTTCAAAAGGCAGGAATTATAGGTTTCGCCGGAGTGCTTTTCCGCGAGGGATTTTAAGGCTTGCAATTCAGGTGTCCAAGGCAAGGCCGTCTTCGTGGTATTGCTGTAGGTGTACGAAAAAGGCTGGTCTCCGTACCAAGCCACTTTGCGTTTCGTGATGATGCGTTTGCCATAAATGACCGCCTCATCGTTGCGCCATTCAATGCGATCTAATAAGGCCTGTGCCATTTCAGCTGCTTCCGTAGAAGACATCAATTTTCCATAATAATGAACGATTCCGTCGCCTGGAAGCAGGTTTATAGAAGGGTCCGCAGGAAAATCGAATAGTTCCATTTTAGTTCAGACGTCTAAGACTGATGGCGCAGCCGCCTCCGCGTTGCAAACGGAAAGTCATTTTTGACTTCGCGGTTACAAGGCGTTTTTCGACTACGTAGGCTTCTGGATTCTTCTCAAAATCGGCGTCATCTGCGTCGCGGTAGAGCAACGCTTCGTAGGTTTTATCTGGATCTAAAAAGTCTAAATCGAAAGACATATTTCTGGCCGTCGCGTTCGTGATCGAACCGATGAACCAGGTGTCTTTGTTTTTTGCCTTACGCGCAATTGTTACGAATTCGCCCGGTTCTGCGGTGATGATTTTCGTATCGTCCCAGTCCACCGCGACGTCCTTGATGAATTGGAAGGCGTCTAGTTTAGGCTCGTAATTTTCTGGCAAATCTGCCGCCATTTGTAATGGGCTGTAGATGGTGACGTAGAGGGCTAATTGTTTGGCCAACGTAGAGCGTACTTTCGTCGTCCGCGTCGAATCGAATTGATTCAAGTTCATGTGGAAAAGTCCCGGCGTATAATCCATCGGGCCACCCATCAAGCGGGTGAATGGTAGAATAGTCGTGTGTTCTGCGTTAATTCCAAGCGTAGGCGCGTTGTTAAATTCCGATCCACGGGCGGCTTCTGCGGCCATCCAGTTCGGATAGGTACGATGCAAGCCCGTCGGGTGAACGGACTCGTGTGAATCGACCATCAGGTGGTACTGCGCGGCTTTCTCAGCGACGCGGTTGTAGTGGTTCACCATCCATTGGCTGTCGTGGTGCTCGCCGCGCGGGATGATTTTACCTACATAACCCGTCTTAACGGTGTTGATTCCTTTGTCCACCATAAATTGGTAGGCTGCGTCCATTCGGCGCTCGTAATTCGTCACCGAACTCGAGGTTTCGTGGTGCATAATTAGCTTCAAGCCTTTAGATGCGGCATATTTTGTGAGGGTGTCGATTTGGTAATCCGCGTAAGGTGTCACAAAATCGAATACTTCTTCCTTCCAGTTTCCGAACCAATCTTCCCAGCCCGTGTTCCAGCCTTCCACTAAGACACCGTCGAATCCGTGCTTGCCCGCAAAGTCGATGTAGCGTTTCACGTTCTCCGTATTTGCGCCGTGTTTGCCACCAGCCAAAGGCCAGTTTGCTTTACCCACGTGCATTTCCCACCACATGCCCATGAATTTTTGGGGCTTGATCCAGGTGGAATCCTTGATTTTTGAGGGCTCGTTTAGGTTCAAGATTAGTTTAGAGGCCAAAATCTGTTCCGCCTTATTCGAGATCACCACCGTTCTCCACGGGGTGTTAAATGGCGTCTGTGCGTAGGCCTTATTTCCCACCGCATCAGGCACTAAAGCGGATGTAAATTCGAGTCCCTCCAGTTTCAAATGCATCGCCGGGTAATTCACTAATGCCGCCTCGTGCACATTCACATACATGCCGTCCGTGGACTTTAACATCAGGGGAGTTTGGACGAAGTTTTTGCCCATTAAAGACGTCACCGCGATGTCTTTTTCCTTTGCCGCTGCGGCTAGAGCATCGATTTCGGAGATTTTAGTTCTTTGGTAGGTATATTCATTCGTATCGTAATCTCCCGGAATCCAGAAGGCATTGTGGTCGCCCGTCATCGTGAAAGAAGACCACTCGTTATCGACGATAAAATGTTTGAAATTGTCTTGCGAAGGGAAGAAATAACGGAAGCCGATTCCATCATCAAAAACGCGGAAAATCACGTCCATTAACACCCCAGATTCCTTCAAATGCAGGGTCAATTCCTTGTAGTTATTTCTGATCTCCTTTACCTCGCCCCACACCGGTTTCCAGGTGCCGTCCACGATGGTAGAATCCACGCCTAGGATTTGGAATTTACGTAATTCTAATGCCGGCTTTTTCAGGGTTAGACCTAAGTCGGAGGCTGCTATTACTTCTTTGGCTTTATAAAAAACCTGGTATTTAAGGGCTCTGTCTGCACCTTGCGATACTTGAATCGAAATTTGATCTGTAGGCGAAGCTATCTTAAACGATTTTTGGGCGAATAAAGAGACGCTCAAAAGCAGGAGAAGAAGGGTTTTGTTCATACCGCGAAATTACTAAATTAATAGATTAAACGGTAAATGAACGCCAAAATTGCCTAAGGTAAAAACTCGATCGCCGGCTTCTTTCCTGTCTTCACAAAAGCGCGCATCGCATCGAATGCCTTCGCCGTCTGTGCATCCGTGAACTGACAATGGGCCTGACCATTCGTGTATTTAACGGCAAAATATTGATCGCGTCCTTGCGCATGAATCATATTTTCAATGTTCGTCACGGCATAGGAAACCGGAATTAATTGATCGTAAATCGTGTGCATTAATAGGACAGGCTTATCAATTTTTCCCGTGCGATCGTAGCGCGCAAAGAGCTCTGCCTGATCCTTCGTGGCAGGTAAGCGTTCCGCTACTGCGTTTACTTTCAAGTTATCTGGGAAGCCCGTGTAAAGCGTTTCCGTGTTGTCAAAAGGATTGCCTTTTAGCTTGAGGGCGATGTCGCGTAACACGTTTTGGTTAAAAAATAAGGCCCCAGGCAGGTCATCGAATTTCAAGTCAAAACGCTTCGCAAAAGCTACTGCTAACACGGAGTCTTTCTGCAACAAAGCCTTTTTGATCTCCCCCATTCGTTTGCCTGCGGTTGCAAAGGATACGAAACCGACAGAGCTATTGACGTCAAAAATATCTTTCAACGAAGGCACAATTCCAGGAAACAAACCGTTCATCGTCGCGTACATATCGTACTCTTTTCTGCACTGTAAATACGGGCGTGAAGAAAGTGGACATAAGGGTAATCCGCCATTATAATGTTGGCCAAAATTCTCCAAAGTCGCGAACGTAATTCCACCGCCCATCGAGTGCCCCATCATAAAGGTCGAGTCCGGCTGGCCCATCTTTTTGATAAAGGCTTGGCGCAATTCTTCGGTCGCATCAACTCCCTCCGGTAAGGCAAAACCTTGGATAGGGTAATCAGACGCCGCAATGGCAAAACCACGATCTAAAATCACCTGCAAGCGCTTATCCAAACCCGCATTTGCACTCGCCGCTGGGGTTCCCATAAACTGATAACCATGGGCATACATCACGAGTTTTTTGTTCCAATTTTTAGGCATCAAAACCTGATATCCGCCCCCTTTCAGGGTGCCTAAATCAATTTTTTCTTGGGCGAAAAGGGTGGTGCTGAGTGCGAGGAAGAGGAATAGTTTTTTCATAGTGCTAGTTAAGAGAAAGCAAAATAGGGAAAAAATGGTAATTTGCAGTATGGAGAAGCCCTATATCGTCGACCAAAAATTCGAGAAAGAAAGCACACTCGCCATCGGCGAATACGAACATTGCGTTTTCAAAAACTGCCAGTTTGAATCAGAAGATTTCAAAAATTTCCAATTCGTGGACTGCACCTTTGAATCTTGCAATCTCAGTTTAGTCAAACTCAGCGGAGCAGCGCTCCAAAAAGTACATTTCAAAGACTGCAAAATGCAGGGCCTTCGCTTCGAAGCCTGCAATCCTTTTTTATTCGAAGTAAGCTTCAATACCTGCGTTTTAAACCTGTCTTCCTTCTACCAAATCAAGGGAAAAAAGACGAAGTTCGCGGGCTGTTCCTTGCACGAAGTGGACTTCACAGAATCCGATTTCTCAGAAACCATTTTCGATGATTGCGATTTGGCTGGGGCGCTTTTTGACCAGACTAATGTGAGCAAAGCGGACTTCCGTAGCGCCTTTAATTTTGTGATTCATCCGAGCATTAATCAGATCAAGAAAGCGAAGTTTTCGAATGATGGATTGGCGGGATTATTGCAGGGCTTTGACATCTCTATATCCTAATATGAAAAAAATCTTATTCCTACTCCTGCTGAGCACCACGCTTTTCGCGAAAGGCCGCTATCCTCGTACGATCGTGACAACTGACGGCGAAATCGATGACGTAGACACCTTCATCCGGATGCTGTTGTATTCGAATGAATACCAGCTGGAGGGTTTGGTCTATTCGAGTTCGATGTGGCATTATAAGGGCGACGGGAAAGGGACCAAGTTCACCTCTGAAATGGAGATGACCCGCCAGATGTACGGTGCGAAAACAGACCTTCGCTGGCCGGGCGTTCAATGGATTCAAGATTTATTGAAAGCGTATGGACAAGTTCATCCGAACCTGATTTTACATGACAAAAACTACCCATCTCCTGCCTATTTAAACTCACTGGTCAAGGTGGGGAATATCGATTTCGAAGGAGAAATGGAGCAGGTAACCGAGGGTTCGGAATGGATCAAAGCAAAATTGTTAGACAACGATCCGGAGCCCATCTACTTGCAAGCCTGGGGTGGAACCAATACGATTGCCCGCGCTTTGAAATCGATAGAAGAAGCTTATTCGAAGGCGCCAGATTGGGCAAAAATCAAAGAAAAAATCTCTCGAAAAGCCATCCTCTACACGGTGATGGACCAAGATACTACCTTGAAGAATTACATCGCTAGAAATTGGCCGCAGATTCGCGTGTTTTACAATGCGCAGCAGTTTGCCAGTTTCGCTTATCCATGGAAGCGCGTGATGCCTAAGGCGACGCAACCCTATTTTGAGGGAACCTATATGGGGCCTAAAATCATCCAGAATCACGGGCCTTTATTGAAGATGTATTATGCCTATGGAGATGGCCAAAAACAACCCGGCGACGACGAGCACATACACGGTGATCCGACCAAATTGAAAGATGCGCAATGGGGATCTTTCCAACCTTTTGACTTTATTTCCGAAGGAGATTCACCCGCTTTCTTGCACCTAGTGGATGTGGGATTGAATAACTTGAACAACCCATCCTATGGTGGTTGGGGTGGTCGATTCGCTCTAGCGGAGGGAAATCCGTATCGTTTCGAAGACAACGAAAAGGCGGCGGATTTCAATCCGGATACCGGTAAATTAGATATTTCTTATTCCCAAACCCGCTGGTTAATCGCCGCGCAAGAAGACTTCGCAGCCCGCGCAGATTGGTGTGTGAAATCGTTCAAAGATGCGAACCATGCACCGCAAGTAACGGTCAGTGAAGGCATGTATGTGTACGCAAAACCAGGCGCAAGTCTTGACCTTCATGTGATCACTAGAGACCCCGATGGGCACGCCATTAAGCTGAAGGTTTGGCCCTATTCGGAGGCTGGATCTGGTAAAGTAGACGTGCAACTAGAAAACGCAACGGTAAAAGTGCAAATACCAGCGACCGCAAAAAAAGGTGACACTTTTCACGTCGTGGTCGAAGGAACAGATACGGGTTCGCCGGCTTTGACGAGGTACAGGAGAGTGGTGACTACTATAAACTAAATTCCCTCATGATCACACTTCAATTAGTCAAAGCCAAGGTGGAGATGAAGGGCGTTTTAGCCTTACAGCAAGCTAATTTGCGTAAAAACATTACGCAGGAAGAAGCGGAGACGGAGGGTTTTTTGATGGCGGAATATGACCTTGATTTTCTGGAATTGCTGAACCAAAAAAGCCCAGGTATCATTGCGAAAGATAGAGAAAAAGTGGTGGGATACAGTTTAGTCGCGTTGCCAGAAACGGCACGCCAGCATCCTTTATTAGCAGATCTGGTGCAGAATATTGAACGCTGCATTTTCGAAGGTAAGCCGGTTGAAAATTATGCGATTGTGGCTCAGCTTTGTGTTTCGAAAGAGTATAGGGGACAGGATTTGGTCCAAAAACTCTACGGAAGTTTCCGAGATCATTATGCTAATCGTTACACGTATTGTGTAACAGACGTCGCCCAGGCAAATCACCGTTCGCTAAAAGCGCATCAAAAACGTGGATTCCAAGTAATTGATACCTTAGATTATGGTGGAATTGGCTGGAATATTGTGTTGTGGGATTGGAATAAAAAAACTTTTTAAGGGATACGGTGATATACCATAATGCTCAAAATACTGCGGTCGTAATAATTCAAATTAGGGCGTTGCTGAAAGGCGTGCAAATAACCCACATCAACTGTTAAATTATCTCGTAAAGGAATACTGACTCCGGCAAACATCCGGTGTTGGTCTAACTCATTCGCAGGATTTTCCTGCGCCGCATTCAATAAAATTTCTGTATTCACTTTTCCCTGTATTCGCTTGATGAAGGGAAATAAGGCTTGAATTCGGTAACGAAGACGGTAATTGCTGAAGTTAATGTCATCCGTCAGTTCTGTACGAGTCGCATTCGTTACCCGGTTAAAGCGCATCTCTGATCTGAAACGATGATCCAGCCGAACTTTGGACCAGCGATGTTTGTATACGATATCTAGATGAGGGCGGTATTCCGGAATGGCTAGTCTATTCGCCGTTCGCGGATCATTAGGCGTGTTTAGGAAAAGGGCTGCTCCAGCAGAAAGATCCCAATTATCCCCTATCGTATGATGCACATGCGCTCTAAAAGCATTTTGGTGGTGCACTAATGGGTCTACAAAATGACGGGTATGTGCCTCGCCTTGAACATACCATTTCGCATTTAAAGAATGAGTGAGGTAATATCCGTACCAAACTTGGGATTGATGCTCTATTAGACCTTGGCTTTGCGCTGCGAAGACCGGGAACAAAAAGAAAAATACATACTTCATTTGGCAAAGATACAATTTTATTCTATAAAAACGATAGACTAAGTATTCTTTGTGTATTTCTACCTAAAAAACTAACTAAACAGCACATAAGCCACCGCCAATGTCACAAACACATTAAATAACTGCGCGATTAAGAAAGCGTATAAAGGCTTCTTTCCTTCCTTCGAGAATAGGTCTGAAAACTTGGTTTCTAAACCGATGCTAGTGAAAGCTAGGGCAAACCAAAGTCCTTGCAAAGCCTTGAAACCTCCCTTCACTGAATCGATCGTTTCGGATGAAATCACGAACGAGAACAATAGAGAAGCAGCGATGAATCCCAAAACGAACTTAGGGAAACGTTCCCAAATAATCGCTCCCGTTGGCTTCGCTTCTTGTACTGCCGAAGACTGATTATTTGTCACCGTCCAATAAATTGAAATCGCAAATGCCGCAAAGCCCAAAAGTACGTTTTGGGAGAATTTAACAATCGTCGAAATCTTTAAGGCCTCCTCGCCTACCATCGTTCCCGAAGCAATCACCGCACCCGTCGTATCAATCGTTCCGCCTAACCAAGCGCCGGTTACCGCTTGCGAAAGACCCAAAGCTTGCGCAATAAACGGCAAAAAGATAATCATCGGAATCGCTGTAATCAAGACGATGGAGATGACATAGGATAGTTTTTTGGAATCCCCTTTAATGGCTCCAGACGTTGCAATCGCAGCTGAAACACCACAAATAGAAACCGCACTAGAGATCATGATGGCGAATTCTTCGTCGATGCCCATTTTTTTGGAAACCCAAAACGCAAAATACCAAACCGAAATCACCACCACTAATGCTTGAATCAAACCGAGTGAACCGGCCTTCAAAATGTCTCCAAAAATTACGCTCGTTCCTAATAGGATCAAACCGATTTTCACGAACAATTCCGTCGAAAGGGATTCCGTTAACCACGCCGGAAGCGTGAAGAAATTACTCAAAACCAACCCGATCGTTAAGCTGAAAATCACCGCTTCCAAGTTCCAATTTTTCAAGAATGAGTTCCCTGCTAACACTAGTGCAAGTGAGGTAAGCACGAAAACAATGGGAAAACCTTTGGCCGTACCTGCTACACTTTTGCCTAAAACACTTGCCGCGAGAATCGCGATGATGTACGCGAAAATGAATAGCTGACCCAGCTTTACTAGGTTGCCGGCCGTGATTACCTTTTCGGTTAAATCACTCGTGGTCTCCCATCCGAAAGAGGGAGATGGAATTTTCACCCCTAAAAGGGCGACACCGATGATGATAAATCCAAGAAGGACGACTGTCCAATCTTCAGTTAAAAGGCTCTTCTTCATTATTTTGCTGGAGTCAACACAATGTTTCTGTATTCCACTGGACCGTGGTCGCCTTGCATCATGATAGGACCCGGCGCTGCTTCGTCGCTGTCCATCGCGCCGCCGGTGATGCCGGGGATGTTTTGTTCGACGATGACTTTTTGGCCATTTAAGGTCACGGAGACCTTGCGTCCCACTAAAGTGATGTCATAGGTTTGCCATTCACCGGATGGTTTTGCGGCTTGGAAAAGCGGATCGATAAAGCCGTAAATACCGCCTAAATAGATGCTGTAAGGCTCTTTCCCAAAACTGTCTTCCACCTGCACCTCGTAACGGCCGCGCAAGTACACGCCACTATTACTTCCTGGAGGAAGACGGAATTCGATGTGTAATTTGAAATCGTTGAACTTTTGTTCGGTGCATAAATTTGCACCAGAAGCAGGACTTTTCAGCACGCCGTTCTCTGCGATCCATTGGTTTTTAGGACCTAAGGCTTTCCAGCCTGTTAAATCTTTTCCATTAAATAGGGTGATCGGTTTTTGCCAAACCGGTTCCGCAGTTCTCCACAAAGAGGGAGCACGAACGCCCGTAAAGGCCATCGCTTTGCCGTTTGGTTTTACGATCGTTCCCGACAATTTTCCTTCTTTTAAATCCCCTTCGAATGACATGTAAGCTTCTTCTTTCTCCCACTGTGGCGGAATCTTAAACGACACGTGGCCATCCTTAAAAAACACCTCAGCAATAGGTCGCGAAGAACCACCATCTCCCACAAAATGGCCAAACAAGGTCTTGTGTCCTGAGTGGCGAACCTCTAACCAAGACGGGGCCGTCGATACTCCGCCATTGCGGTTTTCCATGGATACGTTTAAGTCCCAAGCTCCTTCTAAAGGGTGGTGTTCTTGTGCATAAGCACTCGTCGCGAAAGCGAATAAAGCAAAGAATAATTTTTTCATAGTCTTACGATTGAACCGCCTTCATCTGAGGCGAAATAAAATGTATGAGTAACCACGCAAATAAATAAGCGCAGCCACAAGCCACAAATATAACATTATATCCGGCTGACAAAGCCTGGTCTGCCTTGTAGGAATCTAAAATAACCCCAATAATGTAGGGGAAAATCACGCCTCCTAGCGAACCTGCCAAACCACCGATTCCCACGACAGAGCTTACCGCATGTTTCGGAAACATATCCGAAACGGTCGTAAAAATATTCGCAGACCAAGCCTGGTGCGCGGATGCCGCGATGGAAATTAAGAATACTGCCTGCCAAATATCCGTCGCCCAGCGCGCCCCAATAATCGGTACCGCACATAATGCAAAGAAGAACATCGAATACTTCCGTGCCTTGTAAACCGGCCAGCCTTTCTTAATGAAATATCCTGAAATATAACCTCCACCAATACTTCCAATCGAGGTACAGGTAAACAAAATCGCTAAATGCAAACTCGGCTTTTTCAAGTCAAGCGCGAAGGTCGTCGAGAAATAAGACGGCAACCAAAACAAGAAAAACCACCAGATAGGATCGGTGAAGAACTTGCCTACGATGAAGACCCAAGTTTGGCGATATCCAAATAATTTAGACCAGGCGATGGGTGCGACTTCTGATGTTTCTTCCTCAGACTGTATATGTGCTAATTCTTCTGAAGTAACCGAAGTGTGCTTCGCGGGTACTTCATAAAACCACCACCACAAAGCCAACCAAATAAATCCAATGGCACCCGTAATAATGAAGGCTTCTTGCCAGCCATAGGCTCCTAAAATCCAGGGCACCATAATGGGCGCGACCATCGCACCGATGTTTGCTCCGGAATTAAAAATGCCGGTCGCTAATGCGCGTTCGCGTTTTGGGAACCACTCCGCGACTGTCTTAATCGCCGCCGGAAAATTTCCCGCCTCACCGGCTCCTAAAGCGGCGCGTGCCGCGCCGAACCCAAACGACGTTTTCGCCAAAGCATGCGCCATCGCCGCGAACGACCAGATGACGATGGAGATGGCGTAACCCATTTTGGAACCAATCTTATCGATCACCTTCCCAAAAGCCAACAATCCGATCGCATACGACGCCGTGAAACACATCACGATGAAACTGTAATCCGTCTCCGACCAGTTCAATTCCTTCTCCAGCGTGGGCTTCAACAAGCCGATCACCTGGCGATCCAAATAGTTAATCGTCGTTGCAAAAAACAAGAGGGCGACCACCACCCAGCGGTAATTTCCTTTCATTAGAATCCGATTGAATTCCCGCCGTCAACCGGGATTGAGACGCCTGTTACATAATTTGCTGCATCCGAAGCTAAATAAACTGCCGCCCAACCGATGTCTTCTGGTTTCCCGAAATAACCCATTGGCGTACGATCCATCGCCTTATGTTTGCGATCTGGATCCGAATTCATCGCCGTTCTACTCATCGCCGTTTCGATAAATCCAGGAGCGATCGCATTCACACGAACGCCTTTGCCGGACCACTCGGACGCGAGCACGCGCACTAAACCATAGATACCCGTTTTAGAGGATGCATAAGCTGCCACGCGATCGATTCCGTAATAAGCCGCCATCGAAGAGATCATGATGATAGATCCTTTTCCGCGGTCTAACATATGTTTTCCTACCTCCCGAGTCAGCGAGAAAACGGCATTCAAATTCACGTTAATAATGTTCGCAAAATCGTCATCCGAAACTTCCACGGCCGGGCGTTTCATGTTGATGCCCGCATTGTTCACGAGTATGTCTATTCCGCCATGTTTAGCTACCAGCTCAGCAACTAAAGATGAGGTCAGACTCAAATCAGAAACGTCATTCACCGCATAATGTGCCCCTGAACCTAAATTGGCAACTGCCTCTTTCAGTACCTCTTCCCGTCGACCCGTAATCACGACCGTCGCGCCAGAAGCTAAGAAGCATTTGGCAATATCAAATCCGATTCCGGTTCCGCCGCCCGTGATGAGCGCCACGCGCCCTTGTAATGAGAATGGTTGTTGCATTTTATTTCAGTTGGTATATACGTACAATTTCTTTTATCTCTGCCAAAGTCCGCGTAGGCGTCCCATAGCTAATCGGTAATTTCGAATAGGTTTGAAAATACAGCAAATGCGCATCGCGCCATAAAACAGACTCACGTTGTTGCGCGGCCAAACGTCCGCGAACATCCGCAAAAATCTCCGGATCCACCTTGCCTTGTAGCGAATCCCAGTCCTTTTGCAAATCTTTCACTTCCTGTAAACCGGTATTCATTCGGTAACAGAATTCATCCCAAAGCGTGCGGCCCGAAGACAATTTCTCCTGCCAGCCTACATGGTGGAACCAAAGTAAATAGTTTAAATCGGTCTTCGCTGGATCAAGCCACTGTTGAGCGACCGCTGGATGATATAAACTCAAGGCATTACTTCCAGATGCTTTTCGGTCAAAACCCAAGCCCACAGAATCTGCGCGGTGGTAATAAATCGAAGTCCAATCCGGACGTTGGCTACGCTCGAGCCAAGGCTCCGGGCCCCAGTGAATCCCTTGACCCATCACGTGGTGCAAGCCTAGAGGTGTCGTGAATTTCACATAAGTGTCGCGGGATTTGATCAGGATATCCGAAGCCGTTTTAGCCGCTTTATCGTCGTGGGTCAAGGTCTGTTTCACCCACTCGTCCGCAATTTTTTCGGAGCTCAAGGTGTGATCCCAAGCCAATCGACCGAAGGCATACCAGTTTGCTTGCGACAGTAAATGTCCTGTCCAGTTTCTGTCGGAACCTGTGTTTGCCACGCCCGCCATCATGGTGATTTGGTCGTTGCCCAGGCTGCCGTCGATGACTTTTGCGACGGTGGAGCCTTTCCCGTTTTGGTAGGTATCTGAACCCAAGCATTCCTTGAAAAGGATGGATTGGTAAAAAACGTTCGTACTGAAACCGGTGTATTCTTGGGTGATTTGGAATTCTAAGGCCAAAGGCGTTTTCGGCATCGCGCCGAACAAGGGATGGAATGGTTCCCGCGGCTGAAAGTCGATCGGGCCATTTTTCACTTGAACGATCACATTTTTTGCGAAGGCTCCGTCCAAAGGTTTGAAGTCGTTATAGGCCTCTTTGAAGCGATCCCCTTTGGGATTAGGCGCATAAACGAACGCGCGCCAAATGACAATTCCATTAAAAGGTTGCACCGCCTCTGCTAACATATTCGCGCCATCCGCGTGCGTGCGACCGAACTCTTGTGGACCCGGTTCGCCCTCAGAATTTGCCTTCACTAAGAAGCCCCCAAAGTCTGGAATCTGCGCATAAATTTCTTTCGTTTTCGCCGTCCACCAAGCGCGCACTTGCGGGTCTAGCGGATCCGAGGTTTTCAATTTTCCCACCAGTTTAGGCGAGGCAAAGTTCACGGATAAAAACAGTTTGATGCCGTAGGGACGGAAGACGTCTGCGAGCACCTTTACTTTGGCCAAATACTCCGGCGTCATAAACCGCGCCGAGGCATTTACGTTGTTCACGGACACCGCGTTGATCCCGATGGAAGCGTTTGCCCGGGCGTAATCCGTGTAGCGCGGGTCGACCGTTTCCGGCAATTCGTACCATTTCCACAGCGATTGCCCCGCGTATCCGCGTTCGATGGTGCCCATCACGTTGTCCCAGTGGTTCAACATGCGGAATTTGACTTTGGGCGATGAGCTGAAGTTTGCCAAAGGCTTCTCCTGCTGAATCATCCGTAACAATTCGAAAACCCCGTACAAAATCCCGCGGTCAGAGCTGGCTTTGATTTGAATTTGCGGGCCTACGACGATGCTGAAAGCTTCTTCTTTTAGACTAAGGTCTTTTACGAATTGAACAGAGCCTTTAGTCGCGCTTACAGGCGCCACCCCCGTCAAACCCTTCAAGCCATTCGTTAATTCTTTCTTCGCCGTCTCTAAAATGGGCGTCGAGGCAAACTCGGATGAGATCGATTTCGCATACGGCGCATAGCGCGCCGCGGATGCGACTTTGTCAAATTTCAACCACAAGCGATAGCCATCATCTGCTTTCACGGCGAAACTGCAAACCACAAAAAACACCGCTAAAAAGGAGCGAATCGCTAATTCGAGTCCACGGATTTCCGCTAAACCGCGCAATCGTCCGATCGCCGAATAGCCTGGATAGGTTTTCTTTTTCAAATCGTCTAACATTTGGTGACCGTGATCTGGGCGCATCGGAATCTGTTCTCCGCCTCTTCTTTTTTCTTCTTCCACCACCGCTTTCACTACTTCAAACATATCCACATCACCCGTTAAATGCGGAGCCTCGTGGAAAATCAAAGGATCATTTTGTTCTCTAAAAGTGGTCCGCAAATGCAAGAAATGTATGCGATCTGCGAAGCGACGAATCATCTGAGGCAAATCATTATCCGCTCTCACTCCTAATGAACCGGTGCAGAATGTAATTCCATTCGCGCGTTCTGGGGAAGCCGCCATCAATGCCGCTAAATCCGATTCCGTACTCACCACCCGTGGTAAGCCTAATAAAGGGAATGGAGGATCATCCGGGTGGATGCATAAATTAATACCTAATTCCTGTGCCAAAGGCGCAATAGAACGCACAAAATAGTGCAAGTTCTCCCGCAATTGATCGGCAGATATATCCTTGTATTCGTCTAATAGACTTTGGAAATTCTCTAAATGAAAGGCCTCCTCTGAGCCGGGAAGACCTAAAAGTGCCGTGTTTTTTAACTCCGCTTTCTCATCGTTAGACATCGTTGCGAAACGCTCAGCAGCCGCAGCCTGAACAGCCGGCGTGTAATCTGAAGCGGCTCCCGGACGCTGTAAAATATGCAAATCAAACACCGCAAAATCCGTCCAAACAAACCGCAATGCGCGTGCCCCATCCGGCATCTCGAAGTTCAATTTTGTCCGCGACCAATCGAGCACGGGCATGAAATTATAGCACACGGTTTTGATGCCGCAAGCCGCCAAATTGCGCAATGATGTCTTGTAATTTTCAATGAGTTGTGCGCGAGACGGCAAGGCTTTTTTAATCCCCTCGTGAACCGGAAGCGATTCCACCACGGACCAATGCAAAGGCGTCCAATCCTGATTCCCCGCTTCAATAATAGCAATACGTTCTTGAATGGATTCGATAGGCCAAACTTCCCTCACCGGAATTTGGTGCAATGCGGTAACGACTCCTGTACATCCGGCTTGACGAATATCCATCAAGGAAACCGGATCGTTCGGACCGAACCAACGCATCGTGTGTATCATGTAAATTTGTTTAGAGGCTTGTGCTTTTATAGCAAAGGCTTACGCCTTGTAAAGCGCAAAATGCACAAAATTTACTGAAAAACCTGCGGGCTTGGAGGGATGGGTACAACCGAATTTGCGGATATATTATCGTATATTTGCGGATATTTACGTATATTTCTGAATGAAAATAAATAACCTACAGCTCGACCTAGACATGGCATTGGTGTCTGAAATAGCAAAAATCGACCGATTTGATGCAGCGTGGGCGAATTATGAAAAACGGGAGGGCGACACGTTGAAACAATTAAAATCCATTGCCACCGTGCAAAGTGTAGGGGCTTCCACCAGAATTGAGGGTTCTCAAATGACAGATGACGAGGTGGAGGTTTTTATCAACAAAATCGAGATGTCCTCTTTTACAGAAAGAGATCAGCAAGAAGTGGCGGGTTACTTTGAAACATTGGATACTATTGCTGAGCATTTTGGCACGATTGAAATTTCAGAAAACCAAATCATGGGGCTGCACAGCCTCCTACTAAAATACGGCGAAAAAGATACTTGGCATCGAGGTAAATTCAAGCAAGTAAGTAATTCTGTCGAAGCAAATTTAGCCGACGGAAGAAAGCAAGTCATTTTCAAAACGAGCGAACCCGGACTTCGCACGCAAGATGATATGATTCGTTTACTCGAATGGTATCGCACTGATGGGGAAACCTTACCCCTCATCAAAGCGGCACTTTTCGTTTATGAATTTTTAAGTATTCATCCTTTCCAAGATGGCAATGGGAGACTAAGCAGATTATTAGGCAGCTTGCTCCTATTGAAAAGCGGCTATTCTTGGATCCAATATATCAGTTTTGAAAAGGAAATCGAAAACAGGAAATCCGCCTATTATAAGGTTCTCATAGACACACAGCGAAACCGACCTGGTGAAAATGTGACGGAATGGCTACGTTTTTTCTTAAGCTGCTTAAGCCATATTCAAGAAAACTTGCTGTTAAAATTAGACCAAAGAAGAACGGACAATATCGCTTCCAATCAACGCGAACGCAAGATCCTTTTCTTAATTGAAAATCATCCGGGATGCAGCTCTGGAGAGATTTCAAGCAAACTCGATTTAGCGCTTCCTACAGTCAAAAAAGACTTAAAAGAGTTAGTGGAAAAAAAGGTGATTTATAAAGAGGGTGTGGGAAGAGGAACGGCGTATTTTTTGGTTTAAGTAAACAAAATTTCTAATCGTCTCATAAATCGGGCTTTTTTGAGGCGATTAGCGAAATTAATCGCCTCATTTCTACACCCCCCTACTAAACTGCGTCGTGGCCTCCGCTGTCGCCAGCAGTTTCAGGTCAAAAGCCTTGCAGATATTGCGAATGAAATGCTTGCCTAGATCTGTGACGATGACTCCGTGTTCACCCCAGGTGACGAGGTCATCGATCGCGAGTTCATCGAGTTCGTGAAAGGTGTATTGGCGCAGGACTTCGAGGTCCTCTTTGTGGAAATGGGTCTTGCCTTGGCAGGCGATGTCGAGGATGTATTGGCGCATTTTTTGGTCCATCTGACTTAAAAAATAGCCCTTGAAAACGGCCAGTTCGCCGGCGTGGATTTGCTGGTAATATTCCTGAATCGTCTTTTTGTTTTGGGCAAAACCATAGTAAATATCGCTGATGCTCGAGACGCCTAAACCTAAAAGCAAACCCGTCTGCTGCACCGTGTAGCCCATAAAGTTGCGGTGTAAGGTGCCCTCGTTGTGCGCTTTAACCATCAAATCCGATGGGAGCGCGAAGTGATCCATCCCAATGTCCGTGTAACCGGCGGCGCGGAAAAGCTCCTTGCCTTTTTGGTACAACTGCATCTTCTCAGACGCCTCCGGCAAATCGTTTTCGTCAAAAAGTCGCTGCGCCTTGCTCGTCCACGGCACATGCGCATACGAATAAAACGCGATGCGATCCGGCCGCATCGAAATCGCATCTTGAATGGTCTTTTCGATCCGCGGCAAGGTCTGCAAAGGCAGGCCATACACTAAATCCAAGTTCACCGATTCATACCCAATCTCCCGCGCCCATTGCACCACCTGTCTCACATTTTCCAAAGGCTGCACCCGATTAATCACCTCCTGAACCTGGGGATTACTGTCCTGCATCCCAAAACTCACGCGGTTAAATCCGAGCTCAAAAAGCGTTTGTAAATGTTCGCGTGTCGTGTTATTTGGATGCCCCTCGAAACCGAATTCGTGGATCTTTGGCACAACTGAATCCGCTAAAATTCCCTGCAACATCCGCTGTAAATTCTGCGGCGAAAAAAACGTAGGCGTTCCGCCTCCAATATGCAATTCCCGAATAACGGGCTTAGAGCTCATCGATTTTCGGTACAAATTCCACTCCTGTAACAGCACTTCGATGTACTCCTCCTCCACGGAATGATTCGTCGTAATGCGCTTATTACAGCCACAAAATGTGCAGAGTTTCTCGCAAAAAGGCAAGTGAATATACACGCTAATCCCCTCTTTTTCATTGCTCTCCTCGAAACGACGCACAAACATCCGTTCCCAATGTTCGCTGTCAATCGTCTCATCCCAAAACGGTACCGTCGGATAACTCGTATAGCGCGGAATCGCTACGTTGTACTTGTTCAATAAATCTAGGCTTACCGCTTGCATGGGGGCAAAGGTAAAAGGGAGAGGATTGTTGAAAAATGACGAATGTCAATTTTCAACAGAGCATAGAGTAGAGAGTATAGATAAAAGATGGTAGATTATAGAGTAGAGAGTATAGATAAAGAGAACCCATCTCTACTCTATAATCTACTCTCTCTACTCTACCGACGAAGTCAATTTAAACACCCACGCATACTGACACGGACTATTCCCCGGTGTAACGGCCGGAGGAGCGATGCTTAAGACTCCATTTTTAAACGTCGACTTAACCACTGCTGAAGACCCTACCAGAGTCACCGAAACCGGTTTTTTCACACCCGCCACCTGAAGCGCGGCCGTTGGGAATTCCGTCGTAATGAGATATAAATCATTGCCCTTTTGGGTGAAGTATTGTTTGGTAGCGGGCGTGACCTTAGGAGCTTTGGCCCACTTACGCGTACCATAAATCCCCTCGCCATTCACCTTTAACCAAGACCCGATGTCCGTCAAACGCTGCTGCATAATCACCGGAATTCGACCATCCGCAGTGGGCCCAATGTTCAACAACAAATTGCCTCCGCGCGCGACCTTGTTAATCAACATGTGCACGAGCTGCTCGGAAGTAGAATAGTCCTCGAGATTTTCGTTTCGGTTATAGCCAAAAGATCCGGCGATCCCGCGACATTCCTCCCAGGGTTTGGCAAAATCCAAGCCATTCGCATCCCCATTATGCACTAAATCGTATTCCGTGGTGTAAAATCCACCGTGCTTACTGCGCGTTTCCTTGCCCCATCGATCGTTCACGACTACACTCGCGCGAACCGGCGAATCGTTGTATAGCCAGGACAAAAACTCCGTGCTGCGCAACTTATCAGACGTATAATCCCACTCGCCATCCGTCCAAACCAAATCCGGATGGTACGTGTTCACCAAGTCCTTCATCTGTGGGAACATGTGCTGGTCGATGTACTCGTTCAGCGTCTCCTTTTTATACAAGGGATTGTACCACTCGAGAAGCGAATAGTAGTAGCCCATTTTGATATTTTTGCTTTTGACAGATTTTGTCAAATCTCCTAATAAATCCCGGTGCGGACCCACATCCACCGCGTTCCAATTCCAGGATTGTTTTGATGGCCAAAGGGTAAAACCCTCGTGGTGTTTCGACGTCAACACGACATATTTTGCGCCTGCATTTTCGAACAATTTAGCCCACTCATCTGGCTGAAAAAGCTCGGCTTTAAATTGATTTGTGAAGTCTTGGTATTTGACATTAGGCCCAAAAGCCTTGTTATGAAAATCCGTAAAGAAATGCTGCGTCTTATTCGGCTCTTGCCAGCGACGCCAGTACCATTCCGCATAGCGATCGTACACGCCCACCTTGTCTCTGGCAGTCGGACTATAAGCCGGCACAGAATACAATCCCCAGTGAATAAAGATGCCAAATTTTGCATCTTCAAACCATCCCGGTACGGGGCGGCTGTCGATGGATTCCCAGTTATTTTGGTAGGTTTTTTGGCCGAATGCGTTGCCCGCGACAAGGCAAAGTGCCAGAATTAATAACTTGATTTTCATAAGGTTTAGATTTTATCGAGCCTAATTTAATTAAAATTGTTAATTTCAACCCTATGCAACAATGGATATGTAATGAGCCTGGAGTTTTGGTTTCTCAACAAGTAGAAATGCCTCAGCGCACACCCGGATTTTCCCTTCTTCGCGTACGCAACATCGGCATCTGCGGAACCGACATTCATGCCTTCGCTGGCAACCAACCCTTCTTTTCGTATCCCCGCATTTTAGGCCACGAGCTGGCGGTAGAAATCGTGGAATCGGAAACCTTTTCGCCGGGAGAATTAGCGACGATTATCCCCTATTTTAATTGTGCTACTTGCGGGGCTTGCACGGCTGGCAAATCGAATTGCTGTGAGAATATCCAGGTTTTTGGGGTGCATACAGACGGCGGAATGCGTGAATATATCGTAGTAGAGGATCGTTACATTTTACCGGGCAATGGTCTTTCAGCTGACGAACTCGCACTAGTAGAACCACTTTCCATCGCAGCACACGGACTTCGCAGAGCGGATCTAAAAGCAGGCGAAAAAGTCCTCGTAATGGGCGCCGGACCTATCGGTCTTTTCACGATTTTGCTGGCTAAAATTCAGGGGGCTTTAGTCGAAGTAGCAGAACCTAATAAGGCGCGTTTGCAATTTTGCGTGGAGAATTTAGGGGTTGCGGAAGTTTCCTCAGCGGCCTTCAACACCGTCATCGATGCCACCGGAAATCTGAACGCTATCGAATCAGGATTCACCAAAATAGCCCACGGCGGAAAATACGTTTTGATTGGATTACAAAAACAGGCGATCTCCTTTTCGCATCCAGAATTCCACAAAAGAGAAGCCACTTTAATGAGTAGCCGAAACGCAACTTTGGAAGACTTCCACTTCGTCATGAATTTATTCCGCGATGGTAAGATTCAGGCAGAAAAATTCATCAGCCATCGCTTCACAAAAAATCAAGTTCCTGGTATTTTTGCAAAAATTAACGAGCCCACTCAACAAGTAATCAAGGCGATGATTACTTTAGCGGAATGAAACCACTACTCCTATTCTGCCTACTTTTAGGCGCCTGTAAATCCCAAGAAGTGCTACCCGATAACTGCTTCAAAGGACGTCTTTCCCTAAAGGGTATTTGCAATAATTACGTGATTGAATTAGTCCAAGGATCGATAGACACAGCGAAGCTCGAAGTAAAGTGGAAAAATCCGGATACAGGTAAAAACTATACCAATGCCTTCGCACTTTCAAACCCTTGCGCCTTACCCCTTAGCCTGAAAGAAGGGGATGAATTCTTTTTCAAGTTAGATTCCACCCAGCTGACCGCCGAATGCGTTACGTGCAAAGCTTACAGCCCCACGCCTAGGAAATCTTTACCTATCTCAATCTGTCCCTAGTTGATTTTGAAATTCGTCACCTCATAGCCGATTTCTTCGTCCGCCATCATTTCTGAAAAGTCGAAGAAGACATTCGTGGGGTAGCCATAAGTGGCATTAAAATTCAGCACTTTCTTCGCTGGATTTTTGTCGACGTTCGCCTTAATGACTTGCAATAATTCCGGGATCGTATACATCACACCGTAGCGTTCCGCAGCATTATAGGGTGCGCCATTCACGCTAACAATTTTACCATTTTGAACCACAATTTGATGTGGCCCCACATATTCCAGGGGACAAAAGCAAACCCGCTTAAAGGAAAAAGAATAGTTAACAATCTTCTTTTCGTTCCAAAGATTCAGATTCGTAGTCACGTCATCCAGCGGCTCCACGGTTTTGCAACCCAAGAAAGAAAGGCAAAATAAAAAGAGTAATTTCTTCATTACAGCGCGAGGCGAGTGAATAGACCTACATTGTCTTTCTCCATCTTCATCGGTCCATAGTAATCGAAATTCGCTCCTAGACCTACTGTGAATTTCCCTTTAGTAATACCCGCACGCAACATCAAAGCACTACGCGCGTGAGTTCCTTCGCTTAAACTAGCGACATGTAAAATCTGGGCTTTGGAATAAAAAGAAAGATCCTTCGAAATAGCCGGCTTAAATTCGACGATACCAATGGTGGAGATGGCACGCGATGGCTGTAAATTTATATTGGGATTCAATAAAAATAACCAAGTCCGATTCGCCTTAAAATACTGCAATCCCACCTGTGGCACTAAGCCTAATTTATAATGCCATTCCGCTCCAGCCGTCGCTCGAATATTCCCAAAAAGCTTGTACGTGAGGTTATTCACAATCACTAACTCCGTCTCTGAAGCGGTGTTATTATAATCCACCATCCCAGTGCTGAGATTAAAATAACTCAACTTCCCATCCGCTGAAACGGGGCGATTGATAACGCCTATAAACTGAACTCGATTATTTCCAAAAACCGCCTCCACCGGAAGTGGCGGAAGTGGAGCGTGGTCCTGACCAAACACAGCTACAGAACAGAAAAGTAAAATGATAAATGGTAAATGGTGAATGGTGAATAAACGTTTCATACAAAATAATAAAATACCCAGGCAACGATCCCGCCGATAGCTAACCAAAGCATCCCGTTCGCGCGTTTCTTCTTTAAAAATAATAACAAAATCAACCCCGATACCGAGATAACAATCATAAAGATTGCAGAAAAGTCAATGACCCAAGACCAGGACTTCCCGGTGTCACGCCCTTTGTGTAGATCGTTGATCACGGCGATAATACCCATCTTCGTTTCCGTTAATTCGTATTTCCCATCAGCCCGATTCACGAAGAAATCAGCTGTATAGCCTGGGCCTTGGAAAGAGATCGAAATCTCTTCGTCGTCGATTCGGAAATCGTTCAATTGTCCCTTGATGCTGTGGTTTGCGCGCAGTTGTTCGACGATGTCGAGTTTGGGGATTTTGGCGGTATCAGCTACCGAAACCCAACCAGCTTTCACAGAACCTTTCAGCTCAGAAACAACCGTACTTTCTGGGAACCAATCCACGTGATTCAGGGTCAAACCCGTCACCGAAAAGAACAATACAATGATGAAACTGAACATCGACAAATAGATGTGCAGCCACCTCGACCACGTCGCTAAATCTCTCATTTACTTTGCTTTATAGACTAAAGAAGCCGCGGTCATCTCCTCGCCGCCGGGTAATGTTTGGCTAGCTGACTTCCCGTTAAACTTCATTTCTTGCTTAATCAACTGATACGTTCCGTGCTCACGAGCTGCCTCAATAAACACGGTATATTTCCCCAAAGGTACATATTCCCCCGCATCATTCTTCCCATCCCAAACCAAGGTATACTGCCCCGCCCCACGCGTCGCTCCCGTCACCGAAGCGGCATCAAATTCCACCTCTCTCTTCGCCGCAAACCATGAGCGCAAATCTGGCAACCAACGTGGCTTATTATACCAAACTGCGATTCTTTTCACCGGTTTGTGATCTTCATCCTCAATCCAAACCGCCACGAACGGACGACGCGCCCGACCTTCGAAACGAGCAAGTTCGAAATTGATATCCAATGTTTGGCCTGCAGTCCACAACTTCTCTTTTATATTCACTAAGCTGATCGCGGACTTCTCTACTGACGTCGCCGGCCAGTTGTCACTTCTATATTCCGCACCCTCTTTGTCCACGATTAAATACGATGCCTCCGGATACTGAGCCGCTAAATTGATCGATGCCGCCACGCCTACTACGTTAAATGCAGTTGCCAAAGCCCCCGCCGTCACCGCATCCTCGTGCGCCACCGTCGCCGAAATCACTTCCGAAGCTGGTTCCGCCGTCCGCGGATCCATGATGTGCGAATAATGCACGCCATCGATATCCGAACCTCTTCTATAATCGCCCGATGTCGCCACCGCTTGATTATTCACTTGGATATAGCCTAAAACCTCCGCGTTCTCCCCCGCATTTCGCGGATCAGACACGCCTATTTTCTCTGTCCAATCTCCCTTCACCACAAAATCTCCGCCTATATTCACGACTACACCAGCCACGCCCTCTTCTTTCATCGCCTCTTCGGCTGCTTTCTCCATCACATAGGACTTTGTAAAACTGTGTAATTTCAATTCTGTATCCGATAATCGCGTCGCTCCGTTTTCGTCTAGTGACCAATGCGCCTGATTCACTTCATTCACCGCATTTTCACGCGCACCTTCAGAGGGGATTTCTGATGCCCACATTTTGGCAATATGTTCCGAGGCCGGATTCAAAGCTCCGTCCGTTTTCACATTCCATTCTTCGAAATGCTGTAACACCTCACGTAATTCAGAAGAAATTTCGATGGACTCGCCGTGTGACGAGCGCCATACATTAAACTCCGAAGATTCACGGGAAGAAAGGATATCATTTAAACGATTAATCTCCGCTAATACCTTCGATTCTGCGGTGGAAGCAGCGGCCTCTGACGAAGCGATGATTTTTAAATCCAGCGAAGTACCTAATACATTTTCAAAATGGGAGGTCAAAAGGCCATGAGACGCGCTGGGCGTTAAACTAAGTAGACTTAGGGCGATTGAATGGATCATAGGGTTTGTATTTAGACCACAATATTGAAAAATAAAGTGTTTATTGGAATGATTTTTGCGATAAAGCGTAGAGATTTGTAGATATAATCGGGGAAATAATGAAAATCGAGATTTGGAGTGATATCATGTGTCCGTTTTGCTACATAGGCAAGAGGCATTTGGAAAAGGCATTAGAAACGTTCCCTGGAAAAGATGAAGTGGAGATCGAGTGGAAGAGTTTTCAATTAGACCCCACGATCCCGATGGACCTAGGCGATGAGACAAGCGTTTACGATTATTTAGCCGCTAGAAAAGGAATCTCGTTAGAGCAAGTGAAATTGATGCACGACCGCGTTTGTGAAATGGCGGAGAGCGTAGGTTTGCACTATGATTTTGACCAGGCCAAAGTTGCCAATTCTCTAAAATCCCACCACCTCATCCAATACGCGAAAGACCAGGGCAAAGGCGATGCCATCGAAGAACGCTTATTTCAGGCCTATTTTATGGAGGGCAAAAACCTAGCACTCGATGAAGCGCTCGTGGAATGTGGAGAAGCTGTAGGACTAGAACGCGAGGGAATTCTGAATGCTTTGCAAGACGAGAATTACGCATACCGCGTGAAGCAAGATATTCAAGAGGGAGAGAACTTAGGCGTGCGAGGCGTGCCCTTCTTTGTTTTTGACAGAAAATACGGCATTTCCGGTGCCGAACCCATCGAAGTGTTTACCAAAACCTTATTGCAAACAGCCGCAGAATGAAAAAGCTCATAATTTTTTTACTCCTATTAATAACGACAGCTGCAAAAGCACAGGATTCTACTTATGTCTCCGTCGAACTGAAAAATGGGAAAAGTGTATCGGGTCAATTGATCCATAAATCAGAGGCAGAAGTAACCGTCGCTACAAAGGATTTAGGCAAAGTCACGCTAGCTTGGTCAGCTATCAAGTCAATTAACATGATTTCAAAGGAAGGGAAAGGCCAAAACACGCACCCCACCCGCTATTTCTTCGCACCTTCAGCGATTCCTTTGAAAAAAGGAGACAAATATTACCAAAACGCCCTTTTCCTAGTCAATTCTTTCCAAGCTGGAATAACGGATCATTTCTCCATAGGGGGAGGATTAGTCGTCCCTTTTGCGCTTTTTATCACGCCAAAAATAGGCTACCAGGTAGCGGATAAAGTACACGTAGGTGGAGGAATTCTATTTGCCACTTCCTTGATAGGGGGATTGAATTTTGGGGTAGGAACGGTCTACGGATCTGTCACCTACGGGACAAAAGAAAGCAACCTAACCTTAAATACGGGATTAGGGGCGTATAATGAAAACACCGGTTTAGGTAGAGATGATTATAACTGGAAGTTTGCCAGCCATCCGATGTTCACTTTATCGGGTATGACACGCGTTTCGAATAAAGTCATGTTACTCACAGAGAACTGGTTTTTCTCTAACAAGACCGTGAATTATGACTCGAATGGTCAATTCTTAAATTCCTCAACAGCGTATAATGGGATTCTATCCGGAGGCGTAAGAATTTTACTAGAACGCTCCGCCTTCGACGTGGGGTTTTTAGTTCCTTCCAGCATCGAAAGTGGAGCGATCCCTTATTTAGCTTATAATATTAAATTCTAAAGACTCTTCAAGTACGCAATACTAATAGGTACAAACTGCTCCTCTTGATTACTTTCGTCTTCAATGAAGCAATGCTCGATGCCATTCTTCTTCGCAAGTTTGATGATCGCCTTCCAGTTTCCTTGACCCGTTCCCACCGGAACATCGTTTTCCGCTGGAGTTCCGCCAGTTAAATCGCCTGCCACGCCTTTGCGCAAATCTTTTACGTGCATTAACTTGAAACGTGTCGGGTATTTCTTCAATAGCTTCTCAGGCATCGCTGCGCCACCCCCATGCATCGTCCACAACACATCCATTTCGAAAGAAACGTATTCCGGATTCGTGTTTTTGATGATGTAATCTAAGAGAGTTTCATCTTTGCCAAAAGGCTGGAACTCGTAGCCATGGTCGTGGTAACAAAGTGTCAATCCATTTTCTTTGAATTGCTTTCCTGCCTTATTGAATAAAGCAACAGCCTTCTCCGCTTCTTCTAAAGTAAAGCCTCCACGAACTTTATGAGGGATCCACGCACACATCACAAATTTCGCGCCTAGTGTTTTCGCATTAGCAATTGCCTCCGCTGGGTTCTCTAATTGCTCGTAACCCACTCCAGTAGAAGGAACGCTAATTCCGCGATCCGCACACATTTGCTTGAACTCTGCTGCAGTCTGACCCTTTTGGGCGCCACCTTCTATTTCAGTGATGCCCATCGATTTAATCAGATCAAGCGTCTTCGCTACATCTTTAGGAAATTGATTTCGAAAAGTATAGGCTTGAACGCCAAGAGGATAGGTGTATAATTTTTGTGCTTGTACGAAAGCAGGTAATGCCAAAAGGCACACAATAACAAGGTGTTTAATTTTCATATTAATATAGGTTTTGTGTAAAAATGACTTTTTTTTGTGAATAATTCGAGAAACGTAAAAATTATTTTCACATGCCCATCACCTACCTTCCCCAGCCTAAAATTACTGCCCAAGATTTCATCGACATCCTGGACAAGTCGACCTTAGGCTTACGCCGTCCTCTGGCGGATAAGGAAGCAATGCAGATCATGTTCGATCACGGTAATGTGTATATAGGCGCTTACGATGACGAGAAATTAGTGGGTTTAGCACGCGTAATGACCGATTTTGTCTTTACTAGCTATCTTTCTGATCTTGCAATAGATGAGGCCTACCAGCACCAAGGCATAGGGAAACAATTAATCTTAGAAGTGAAAAAATTTATTCCTCGGGCTAAAGTTATCTTGCTGGCGGCACCGGCAGCGGAGGGTTATTATCCTAAAATTGGGATGAAAAATCACGGGCATTGTTACGTTTTAGACAGCTTGGATGAAATCAAATAGTTTGGGGATTTCTTTGATTTTTAAACATTCTGTGCGATTTTTCGGTTTGAAAACCAAATAAACGTTTGGCTTTCAGTATAAAACCCAAATTAATTCTATCATTTTTTAACCCAATTTTTGCAAAATTCATCGCTTATGAAAACAAAAATTACTAGCCTTTTGACACTAATATTAGTGTTCATGATGCAGGTATCGTTCGCCCAGAAAGCAACGAAAACTGTAACAGGTACGGTAGCAGATGAGAACGGCCAACCTTTAGTGGGCGCATCTGTCATCGTAAATGGAACAAAAACGGGAACAAACACAGACAAGTCTGGTAAGTTCTCCATCGCCGCGGCTGATGGCCAAAGCTTAACTTTCAGCTTTGTAGGTTACAACAAATCTACTGTAGCTGTAACGAGTGCCACTTCATCTGTTCAAGTAGCATTAACATCTGACAACACGTTAGATGAAGTTATCGTAACGTCTTATAGCACGTCTACAAAACAATCCTTTACAGGTACGGCGAAAGTCGTAGATGCAAAAAACATCGAGCGTAAAAACTTCTCTAACATCTCTAAGGGATTAGCGGGTGAAGCTGCCGGTGTGACTGTCATCAACTCTTCTGGACAACCAGGTACTTCAGCGGCTATTCGTATCCGTGGTATCGGTACGGTTAACGGTAGCCGTGGTCCACTTTACGTGTTAGACGGTGTGCCTTTTGAAGGAAACATTAACTCGATTAACCCAGGTGATATCGAAAACACTACTATCTTAAAAGATGCGGCTGCAACAGCGATCTACGGTTCTCGTGGAGCGAATGGTGTGGTAGTAATCAACACGAAGAAAGGTAGCAAAACGGGTGATGCAGTGATTGAACTAGAATTAAAGTCTGGTCAAAACATGAGCTTATTGCCTCGTTACAGCACAATCAAATCCCCAGAGCAATACATTGGTTTAACTTGGGAAGGTTGGTACAATAGAGGTGTTGCGTTAGCAAATGCTAACCCAACGGCTTACGCTAACACAAACTTGTTTGCTAACATGCCTAACTACAATATGTGGACGGTTCCTGCGGCTCAATTAATTGACCCAGTGACAAGACAAGTTGTACCAGGTACACAACGTCGTTATATCCCAGAAAACTGGGCTGATTACGCATTCCAAAACTCGAATCGTAACGAAGCGAACTTGAAAATCTCAGGTGGAAACAGCAAAACACGTTATTTCGCTTCTTATGGAGCATTAGAAGACGTAGGTTACTCTGTAAACACAGACTACAAGCGTTATTCTACTCGTTTGAACTTAACACACAACCCTAAGTCTTGGTTAAGCTCGACTACGAACATTGGTTACTCGTATGGTGTGACTAACAACCCAGGTCAATCATCTGACTCCGGTTCTGTATTCTGGTTTGTGGATAACTTGCCACCGATCTATCCATTATTCTTACACGATAACACAACATCACAATACGTACGTGATCCATACTACAATGGATACCAATACGATTACGGTGTAGGTCGTGGTTTTGGTGCATTAACGAACTCGATTGCAGATGCTAAATTAGGTATCCGTAACACGAAGTCACACGATGTGAATGCATCTACTTCATTGAATATTCAAATTACTCCAGGTTTGTCATTAGAAAACAAATTAGGTTTACAATATTCAAATGCTTCTTTGGATAACCAAAACAACCCCTTCTACGGTCCTAACGCAGGTCAAGGTGGTTATATCTACAAGCAAAAAACAGAAAACTTAAACTACAACTTGTTAAACTTATTACGTTACAAGAAGTCGTTTGATGTGCATAATTTTGAAGCCTTCGTAGCACACGAAAGCTATGCAACAGAGACGAAGTTCATGTGGGCTTCTATGTACAAGTTAGTAATGCCAGACGGAGTTGAATTCAACAACGCGGTTATCTCTAACCCTCCAGGATCTTACTTAAATAACTACTCATTAGAGTCTTATTTTGGACAATTAAACTACGATTACGATGGCAAATACTTCTTATCTGCTACGGTAAGACGTGACGGATCTTCTCGTTTCTTGAAAAACAAATGGGGTGATTTCGGTTCAGTAGGTGCTGCTTGGTTAGTATCTAAAGAAGCGTTCATGGAAAATGTTCCATTGATCAAAGACTTGAAGTTAAAAGCTTCTTATGGTTTAATTGGAGAGCAAGGTGGTATCGGTCTTTATCCTGGATATGACTTATTCCAAGTACAGAACTTGAACTCAAACATTTCTTTATCATTCGTTTCAAAGGGTAACCCAGATTTAACATGGGAGGTTTCGAAGCAAATGCAGGTAGGTGCTGAATTCAAATTAGGCAAATACTTAGATGTTGCCATTGACTACTATACGAAGACAACTGATAACTTGATCTTCGATCGCCGTGTAGGACCTTCAGTAGGTTATGCATCTCTTCGTGTAAACGATGGTGCTTTACGTAATACAGGTATCGAATTCGATGTAACGGCACACTTGTTACAATCGAAGAAGAACTACTTAGATTTAACGATCAATGGTGAGATGATCCAAAACACGATGCTTCGTTTACCAATCGATCCAGCAACGGGTAAGGAGAAAATCATCGACATCGACGGTTTATATGGTAGAGCAGTAGGTCACTCGATCTTCGATTTCTACACACGTGAGTACGCAGGTGTTAACCCAGAGACAGGTGTTTCTGAGTGGAACGTATATTGGGTAGATTCTAACGCGGATGGTGTTCGTCAAGCGGCGGAAAACATCAAGTCAATGGCTGATTTCGAAGCAACTGCAACGGCAGAAACATTGAAAAATGTAAAAGTTTCTCGTACTGCTACGTATGCGGATGGTACAACTAAATTTATCAACAAATCCCCATTCCCTACTGTTAGAGGAGCGTTCACGTTAAATGGTGGTTTAGGTAACTTTGACATCAGTGCACAATTCCTTTACAGCTTAGGCGGTTACGCTTATGATGGTGCTTATGCTGGTTTAATGAACTCAGGTGGTGCTGCAGGTGGTAATAACTACCACACAGATATCTTAGCTCGTTGGACAGCAAAAGGTCAAGCAACTGACGTACCTCGTTTATCTGCTGGACAAGATGCGAACGTAAATTCAGGATCAACTCGTTTCATTACGAAATCAGATTTC
Organism: Aquirufa lenticrescens; assembly: GCF_019916085.1. Classification (NCBI taxonomy): domain Bacteria; kingdom Pseudomonadati; phylum Bacteroidota; class Cytophagia; order Cytophagales; family Flectobacillaceae; genus Aquirufa; species Aquirufa lenticrescens. Next base: position 1,119,526 of record NZ_CP049834.1, read on the forward strand.
TTAACGTTGAACAACGTTCAAATCGGTTACAAGGTTCCTAGTAAATTCTTCCAAAACAGCCCAATTTCAGGTGTTTACCTTTGGGTGTCTGGAGATAATTTATTCTTAGCTTCTGCAAGAGCTGGTTTCAACCCAAGCTCAGCTGAAACAGGAGGATCTGATACCTACCGTTATTCTCCATTGTCTACATTGACAGCTGGTTTACGCGTTAAGTTTTAATTTTTTAAACGAAATAGAAAGATGAAAACAGTATATAAATTTTTATTTGCGGCTGTCCTAATGGGAACAGTTAGTTGTAAAGAAGAATTTTTACAGACGGAACCTACCGAATTGATTTCAGCGAATCAAATCGCGGAAGCGTCTGCTTTAAATCCGGGTTTACAATCTGCGAACGTAGCAGGTATTTATGCAACGATGTATGGCGCGGGAACGGGCGGTACGTCAGGACACGATGACTTTGGTCATAAGTCTTACGATATGTATGGTGACTTATTATCAGGTGACATGGCTTTAACTTCGGTTATCTATGGCTGGTTCAGAACAATCACAGAATTCCAAACAACAGTAGATTATACGCAACAAGATAACTACCAAGTATGGCGTTTCTACTACCGCCTTATCTTTGCTGCTAACACAGTAATTGATGGTTTAGGTGGTAGCGATGCGATCCCTGCAACAGCAGCTGGTCGTTGGTACATGGGTCAAGCGAAGGCGATGCGTGCATTCTCGTATTTCTACTTAGCACAGTATTTCCAAAACGAATACAACCCATCTGAGAAGATTTTACCATTATACAAAAACACAACAGATCCTAACTTGCCTAAGAGCTCAGCAGCGGATGTGTATGCGCTAATGGTGAAAGATTTAACAGACGCACAATCTTTATTGTCTGACTTCTCTCGTGCAAACAAATCAGAAGTAAATGCTTCCGTAGCGAAAGGTATGTTAGCGTATGTTCACGGTGCGATGGGTAACAACGCAGCGATGAAAACGGTTACTGCTGATGTAATTGCAAACGGTGGTTTCAAAATCATGACAGCTGCTGAGGTAACTGGAGGATTTAATAACCTAGGTACAAGCCAATGGATGTGGGGTGTAGACATCACAGTAGATTCTAAGTTAAACTTGATCTCTTGGTGGGGCCAAATGGACCTTTACACGTACTCATACGCTTGGGCAGGTGATATCAAAGGTATGGATAAGGCATTATATGATGCGATCCCTGCAAATGACATCAGAAAGACACAATTCTCTGCTGCGAATAAGTTAGCTCCTATCGGTAAGTTCTACCACCCGAACAAAGTGATCGGTGGTCAAAGAACAATCGACGCGGATTATATCTACATGCGTGTGGAAGAGATGTACTTGTTAAATGCAGAAGCTTGTGCTAAAACAGGTGACGAAGCAGGGGCAAGAAAATCTTTGAAAGCGATTGTATCGCTACGTGTTCCTGATGCCTCTTACATCGATGCGTTAACAGGAAAAGCGTTACAAGATGAGATTTACTTCCAAACTCGCGTTGAGCTTTGGGGTGAAGGAAAGTCGTACTTATCATTGAAGCGTAACAAGGGAACTACAAACCGTGGATCAAACCACTTGAAGTTTGTAGCTACTCCAGTTCCTCACAACGATACACGTTTAACTTTCAAGATTCCTATCGAAGAAGTTCAAAACAACCCGAACTTGAACAAGTAATCAAGTTTAAATTAAAAAGCCGCTCCTTCTTTCGAGGGAGCGGCTTTTTTTATTTACGTTTCTTTTATTTCAGCTTGGACGTATCTACGCGGCTAGGGGTATCTTGTCCAGAAATAATACTGGTCGCGCTCTTCGCGATGGCCTTAATGATTTCGGTCATATTATCTAGGTCCAAAGTCTGTACCTCATCACTCGCCTTGTGGTAATTAGGCTCGCTGTCCATCTTAGACGTTGAAATCGTATGAGCTGGAACGCCTAATTCTGCTAGCGTGGCATTGTCAGAGCGATAGAATAAATTTTGGTCTAGATAGGGATCTGGATAAAACGTGAAGGGAGAACCGACTAAATTCTTCTTCAGAATTTCCCCCATCGATGACTTCTCGTAACCGGTGATGTAGGCACTGTTTTTGCCCCATTTACTTTCTGTACCGATCATCTCAAGATTGAACATCGCCATCACTTGATCCGGATTAAATTGCTTCGAGAAATAGGCGCTGCCGTGTCCCCCACTCTCCTCTGCCGTGAAGGCCGCAAAGATCAAGGTCCGTTCATTATCGCGCTTCTTAGCGTAGTATTTGGCTAACATCATCACCGCTGTAGTTCCGGCGGCATCGTCGTTTGCGCCATTGTAGATGGAATCACCTGCTACCGGTTTGCCTATGCCTAAATGGTCGTAGTGGCCAGAGAAAATGACATATTCGTTCGGACGGCTTTTGCCGGGAAGGATTCCCACGACGTTAGATAGTTGTAGTTTCTCTACTTGCTGCGTCGCGCTTACTTTAAACTTCGTAGGAATGGTATTCGCAACCATGAAAATAATCGTGGCTTGATTTTCTCTCAGCGGACCTCTGCCGGAAAGGCGCGGAATGAATTTAGCAAAGCTCTCGTGTAAGAAGGCGATCGTTGGTTTTTTTGCGCTCATAATGCGGTAGGCATTTTGGCCAAAATTCTCTCCTTCCTTAATGCTCACCACTTCGAAACCGGATTTCTCGTCGATCTGGATGGAGGTTTCTTTAGAAATAATGGCGACCTTTTTTGACTCTATAGATTGTTCATCTAGACCACCGGAAACAGAAATAAGTTTCGATTGATACATCGGAAAACTCTGCAAATAAGAACCATTGGTCTTCTGCAAACCCGCTTTCTCGAATTCAGCAGAGATAAATTGCGCGGCCTTTTCGATACCCGGCGTGAATGGTTTTCTGCCCGCCAGCTCGTCAGAAGCTAAATAAGTTTCGATACGCTCGGTTTCTGAGCGTGTAATGATTTTGTCAATTTGCTGCGCTTGAGCCAATAATGGTAGCGCTAAGAGTAAGAAGATTTTTTTCATCGGAAGATTTTATTCCGACAATATTACACAATTATCTACAGAAAAGGATTCCCCCATTTCTTGTTTGTATAGACATCCTTTCCGGTTAAGGTGCGCAAAAAGGCGACCATGGAATTGATTTCATCAGGAGTCATTTGGAGGTTTTGGCCTATGTTATTTGGTTTCAAACGCGCATCCAAATTCGTGTTACGGGGGTTAGCCGCAATCGTATTATAGTGATTCAACACCTGGCGAATCGTAGCAGAAGCAGCCGTATGCATGAAGGGCGTATTCGCTACTCCCGAAGCATTTAAAATGTCCCGTAAAGAAGGGGAACGTGTGTTATTTAGGTCGTTTTGGGTGTTACCGATCACACCGATAAAACCATTATTACGCGAGTTCGGGTCAATGTCAAATTCAGGGGCTTGGTGACAACCTTGGCATCCGAAGCCTCCGCCAATGCGTTCGCTTGCGGCATTAAAGATAGGTGGATTGATAAACAAGGCCTTCCCGGCATTTTCTTGAGCAGTGAAATTAGGGAAAGGGGCACCATCATTTCCTACTTGTGCGCGGCCTATATCGTATTTCGAGTCGAAGGATTGAATGCTGCGAATAAATTGGGCCAAAGCCGTTTGCATCCGTGCCTCCGTTATCGTCGCATCACCATAAGCGAGCTTAAAGAGTTCTTTGTAATAGCCCTTTCCATTGAGTTTTGTGATGAGCGAAGTGATCGTGCCGCGCCCGGTTTGGCCACTAAAACCCATCTCCAAGTGATCCACAATGGGCATCGTCGTCTGCGCCTCTAGACTCGCCGCACGCTCGTTCCAGAAAAACTTCGCCTCATTCGCATAACGCGTATTGATCAAACGCATCGAGTGCCGTTCCGTCCGCCCATTTTCCACGCCTAAACTGGAAATAGCGGTATCCCCAAAGGCAAACTCCTGCTTATGGCAGCTCGCACAGGCGATCGTATTATTAATACTCAGATTCTTGTCGTAAAATAACACGCGACCTAGCGTCGCAGCCTTATCGGTGATGGCATTCGCCCCGGTATTATCCTTATTGACGTAGGCCGGCTTACCTTGCGCGGCATAATTCTCTAAAGCGAGCGGATTGATGGAAAGGGCTTTTGGGATTTCTGTATACGGATCCGAAGTAACGGTATCCAGCGAATCCTTGCAGCTGAATAATAATAGACTGAGAACTAGAGTGTATAGACGCATAAATTGATTTTTTATGAAGCTAGGAAAATTAACGTCTATAAACGGGTCAAGTAGACGTTTCGCAGCATCCTGGCGATGAACAGACTAAGGTTGACTAATGTCAAAGTCTAAAGGAAGTAAGTCCGCCATCCCTATTTTGCCCATATCTCCTCGCATTTCGATGGAATAAGGATTCATGATATCGCCTGTATTCGTCACTTGAATCAGGCCTTTCGGAATTAAGATAGTGTAAGGGTACGGAGCATCCATAAAGATAGGCCTCGACACCCGTTTTTTATTGAATACGATTTCCATCGGAATACGCCATTCAAGGGTTCGCAAGCCATCTGTAGTCATAGGTCCGGCTAATTCGGCCGCCTTGAAAGCGACATGGCGTTCATTGTTTGGGTCAAAAAACAGGCCCCTGCGTAAATTGTTCAAGTATTCCGGCTTCAATAAATAGGCATTAAATCCCTCCTCTTCTACCCGATTATCCACTAAAGCCTTCAAGAAATGCTTCATCGAACCCTCATAAGCCTCCATGCGATTTCGCTGCCACCTTCGTTCCTGCTTCGCATCTTCTGCCACCATTTTCTCAAAACTCGCCAAACCCTTATACGCCGTCAAGCTATTCGTTTTCTGAAAATTGTCCATAAAATACGTGATCTTATAGCCCAGCGTCATGTTCACAATTTGCACAGGCTGAGAGGCTTTAGCGGTAAAGAAGTCCTCATCTTCGGAAAAATCAACTACCTCTCTATTCGTGATGTAGACCTCTTTTCGATTATAACTTTCTCCTAAAAACCCTTTCTCAAAGGCCCTAAATTGCTTTTCCCAAATCTTGTCCTGTGATCCTACCACCCGCACTTCGTCTAGTGTTTTGTTGTCTTCCTCTAAATTGAAATTCAATTCTGAGATTTTTGCAGGAAATTCCAGGGAAACTAATTTAGGTAAATACCCCACCATGGAAGCTACCAAACGATATCGACCAGTCGGAATATTTTTCAATACATAGTGCCCATTTGCATCCGCCTGTGTCCCTATAGTCGTTCCTTCGATGAAGACACTCGCCCCCGGAATGGAAACGTTTCCTTTCTCTACCACAGATCCAATTAGCTGATATTTTTGCTGTGCACAGAGGAAAAAGGGGGCAAGAAGCAGGGTGAATAGAAGGCGCATCATTTATCTTTGACTAAATTTAAGCAAATAAATTCAAGAATGATTAATCGCCTATTTTACGAGCCATTAACGCCTGAAAACAGTATCGCGCTGGATCTAAGTGCGAAGAATAAAGAGCTAAAACGCCGTATTTATTCGAAAATCGACGCGTTTTGTGCGTATATGGAAGAAAAATTAGGGGCCAAATACGGTGTGGGCGGCTACCTCGAACACCGCATCATCTACGAAGCACACGAGAATTTTGCGACGAACGCGGACGATTTCAGGAACATTCACTTGGGAGTTGATCTTTGGGCACCGGCTGGAACACCCGTTTTTGCACCGCTAGCTGGTATCGTTCACAGCTATCAAGTCAATCGCGGCTCCGGAAATTATGGCCCCACGATTATTCTCTACCACCCAGCAGAAAACATTTACAGTTTATACGGCCACCTAGGAATGGAAGATATGGCGGAAATAGACGAGGGAATGCCAGTTGCCGCGGGAGACCTACTTTGCCACCTAGGCAACTCAGATGAAAATGGCGGCTGGCCTCCGCACCTGCATTTTCAACTCATTCGCGACCTGAATGGATTTCACGGGGATTATCCGGGCGTATGTTCTAAGCGGGATGTAGCGTTTTATGCAGAAAATTGTCCGGATCCTTTGGGATTTAGTGCTGCTGCGAATAGCGCCACTCTTTAATTAGGTGACAATTTTGAAAACAAGAATTTCGCGAAATCGGTCTTACCTTTTAGTCCTAGTTTTTTAAATAGGTTCCTTCGATGGCATTTGACCGTCGAAACCTCGATTTGCAATTGATCTGCAATCTCTTTATTTGTGAGACAATCTTTGGCCAGATTGATAATCCGAATTTCTCTACTCGTAAGATGTGATGTAGGTATCCTCTCCTCCATAATAAATTCATGTTTAACACCTTCTAGTGTAAATGGTGCGGGTGAATCATTCGTAATCCGAATGATAAAAAACAAAATTTAAGAATAGAACAGGGGGTGAAATCGTAGATTTCAGTTAGAATTGCAAAATTTACTTTGAACTAACTTCAAATTCTTTCTGAGAATTTAAAAAAGCGAAATACAGTATTAGACCACCAATTGGAATAAACAAAACTAACATTATCGCTATTGTTTTTTTGTAATTGGAAAATGTTTTCTCCAAAATAATTTGCCTAAGAACTTTTATCAAAAACAGAATATAAGCAATGAAAATTCCTGCAACCGTAATTCTGAATATCAGTGAGTTAATGGGAGATAGAAGGTTCATAGCTAATTGTTTGTTGTACATTTAAATGTAGAAATTGTCACACAACCTATAGATTCATAGAAGCAAGATGTACTTGTTCCCAATAATTTACATTGGTAATATTTAATATCTTCACCAGCTCCTCCTCTTGCTTCTTGCTCATCATCAATTGATTGCTCTCTTGTAAAGCCCCATCCCATAGTGTATCCATAGTAGGTTCGACCAATTGGTGCTTCATATTCAGGCCGCTGATTTGAATTTCTGCCTATATATGGATTAGATGTCCGAATTTCATCATAATAGTTTAATAAAACTAATGCCATCATTCTTTCTTTAGAAGACAAATTTGCCTCTTTATCTAATTTTAAAATTTTATCATTATAGGCTAATACGAACGTATTTAGAGATTTATCAATATAAAGTTTCGCGTTAATCCCCCACGTATTAATATGGGTCTCGACCGAATACGCTCTTGCTGTCATTTTCTTAAATACTATTCGAGAATGGTGAAGGTTTAGGCTTTCCCCATTTACTACGATATTCTGGCCTTGCACCTCGAAAACCAATTCGTTAAGTTTTGAATGTTCTATTTTGGTAAACTGATTTACCCCTAGTAAATAGCTAATTTTAGAAATATCTGTTTTAACAGAATCAAATGAAACTTCCTCTAATTTAATTTCAATATCTGAATTAAAGGGTTCTATTGAATTAGTTGAAACGCATCCGACTAATGATAAAAGGGACAAAAAATTGATAGCGAAAATAGAGAATACTACAGACGTCAATGTATTTTTGGGGAACTTAAAAGTATCCATATTTCCTATAAAATTTTACCCCTACTCTTCATTGGTTTTTCAGGTTTCACCAACACTTGATTGTGCGGTGTAAACATAGCGTATTAAAATACACGTATCAATACCGCCATGGTGGTAGTTTAGTAGTAGTTTAGCGGTATAGGGAATTCTGAACAGCTTTTTTACTATCTACATTCAGGTCTGAGCTCAAGAATATGGCCTGAAATGAATCCGAAATCAACTAGGTATAAACGGTAATAGCCTGGTGAAAATCACCGGCTATTACATAGTATTCTATCATTTTTTAAAACCTTAAGAGCTAGGGCTTTTTAGTAGTAATTTCTACTACACCGTTTGCTCCTTTTTCCGCATATTTTGCTGTGGCTTTTTCGCCTTTTAAGACATTCATCGATTGGATGTTGTTTGGGTTTAAATCGTTTAGATTTATCTCTGGGGTGATGACGCCATCGATGACGATGAGGGGTTTAATTTTATCTCCAGAAGATGGCTTCAAAACAATGTTTCCCTGGTCTTGAGGAGAAATGTTTTTGTTCGATCCTTTCACAATCACAGTAATATCTTTACCGTCGCGAGTTCCTTTCATGACGATGGAACTTGAATCTATGTTCCCATTCAATTTTGAAATAGAAATAGATTCAGGTGCTGCTGGAGGAGTTGGAGGCGTGGGTGCTCCCGGCGCACCAGCGGGTGGCGGTGGAGGTGGCATATCACGTGTGGCTACAGAAAACACTTTCTTGCCTGTTTTAGGGTCAGAAAAAGTGGCGGAATCTGGTCGCATCGTAACCGTGTATTGTGTTGCCAATTCCTTTTTAGGCTTAGGCTTTTGAGCGCTCAATTGGATCGAGAATAAGACCAAAGAAATCGCCACTAGAGGCAATACGGCCACCTTTCTTAGGTAGGCGTATTTAGGGGTATTGGAGGTTGTTAACATAATAATTCTTCGTTTAATAGATGAGTAATAGAATGAGTGACTCGGATTTAAAAAATGATTACCGTAATAGGTTTGTAAGAGCATTTTGGCAAAAGCATCCACCTCTCCAGCGCCCACCGCATCGCGGTCAGCAATAAATTCGTGAATGTTTTGCAATTCTTTTTGAATGATCCAGTTGAAAGGATTCATCCAAAAAATAGAACAAATCAGTTGAGAGAAAAGGCGATCCCAAGAGTGTTTCTCCCGAATGTGGGTAAGCTCGTGTTGCAGCATTTTTTGGCCATTTTCGTCTTCTATGGAGATTGATCTTTTCCAAAAAAGATTCGAGAAAAACGAGAACGGCGCCTCCTCTAAGTCTGTTTCGATGAAGGTAAAATCCCCCATCTGTTTTTTGGCACTGACCGATTTCAAACGGAAAACTTTCAGAATTGAATAGGCTAAATAACAGAGTAATAAGGCACTGATTGCATACATTGGTACTAATTCCCAAGGAATATTTAGCCGCAATTCCTGCACTGGCGCGGACGAACCATACATCAAGTATTTCAATGCGGGTGTGGCAGCCACTTCTTCTTCAAAAACACCAATCCTTAGATGAAAAATGGGAAAAACTACACTTAAAGCCATCGCCACTAACAGATAAAAGCGATTGTAGGCATGATAAATTGTATTCTTTAGAAATAGCGAATAATAGCCAAAGAAAATCCCTGCATAAATCATCGATTTCAGCAGGTAAATTAAGGTCTCATTCATCGCCTTTCGATTTTAGGTTTTGTAATAGGAGTTCTAAATCTTCGATAGACATCTGCTTTTTGTCCACTAAATAAGACACGACGTTCGTGTAAGATCCGTCAAAAAAGGATTCCGTTAAACCGGCCATTCGCTGGCCAGAATAATCCCGTTTCGAGACTTTCGCAGAATACAAGTTGTTTCGATTCGGATTAGAGATTTGGACAAAATCCTTCTCCACTAAAATCTTCAACAGCGTCGCCACCGTATTCGAGTGTGGCTTCGGCTCCGGCAACAGCTCGATGATGTCCTTCAAAAATCCGCCTTCCGACAAATTCCAAATGACCTGCATGACCTGCTCCTCTGCTTGTGTTAATTTTTTCATTCGTTTTACTTTTCGTTGAGGCAAATGTATAACTAAATTTTTAGTTACAAAATATTTCTAACTATTTTATTAGTTATTATTTTACAGGTTGTTATTTGGAAAGTCGTATTTTCTATCGAAATTTAATCCCACTATGATACACGAAATCGCTACCTGCCTCTGGTTTGACAAGAATGCAAAAGAGGCTGCTGACTTTTATCAAAGCACTTTTTCGGGCTTTGAACCTCTTTCCGAAAATCCGATGGCGGTGAATTATCGTTTATTTGATAGACGTTTTATGCACCTGAATGGCGGACCAGGATACCCGATTAATCCGTCTATTTCCTTCTTCTTGAACCTAGAAGACGAGGAAGAAATCAAACGTGTTTGGGCGAAATTAACCGAAAATGGTAAGGTGTTAATGGATCTAAACAACTATCCTTGGAGTCCTTTATATGGCTGGTGTTCAGATCAGTTTGGAATGAATTGGCAAATCATGAAGAACCACGAATCGCACGCAAAGTTGGCGCCTAATTTGATGTTTACTGGCGTCAATAATGGAAAGGCAAACGAGGCGGTTGATTTCTACACTTCTCTTTTCCCCAATTCTGAAATATTACACAAAGCGCTTTACGAAAAAGGGGAACACGATACGGAGGGGAATGTGAAGTATTCTCAATTTACATTGAACGGAAAGCCTTTCCATTTAATGGAGAGTTCGATGGATCATCAACATAACTTCAATGAAGGTGTTTCGATGATGGTCACGGTCGATACGCAGGAAGAAATTGACCACTTGTGGGACAACTTAGTGGCAGAAGGTTCGCCAGGAAGATGCGGTTGGTTAAAGGATAAGTACGGGGTTTCTTGGCAGGTTGTTCCTTCGGTTTTGGGAAAATTAATGAGCAATCCTGAGACGGCACCTAAGGCGACATATGCTTTTTTGCAGATGTCCAAATTCGTAATTGCAGAGTTAGAAGCAGCAGTAAAATAAAAAAGGTGGGCACTAATAGCGCCCGCCTTTTCTAAACCCTTTTCAACAAAAATTCTCTTATTTCTTCTTAGCGGCTTCCATTGCCATAAACTCGTCCACGATAAATTTCGTATCGTAGAAATGGATTTCTTGAGCCACTTTATCATTCTCCCATTTCAAGGCCTGGTGCACATTCATCACAAGTTCTTTACCCGTAAATTTCCCCTTTACATGCCAAGTGCCCCAAAGGTTAGTCCAGGTTTCTCCATTATTCATCTTTAATGTAACCACGCGAAGGAAACTAAAACGAGGATTATCCCAAAGTTGACCATTCGTAGTAAAGTCCGCCACATAAGCTTTCTTTCCTTTAATGTCTGGAATCGTATCTCCAGGATAATAAACCGCTATATTGTCTGCAATCTCATCCCATTTGTAAGTCGTGTCATTTGCAAACGCAGCCTTAATTTGGTTTTGAATAATTTGAGATTTCTCATCCGTTGAGGTGAAAGTTCCACCTAAAGAATCTGCGCTTGCTTCTGTAGAAGTAGCGGCTACATCTTGCTTTTGACCGCAAGAAAATAAGGCTGTAGCGACAGCCATGATCATGATTAGTTTTTTCATTATGTGTGTTTATTTAGTAGATAAGGCAACAGTGGTAATCATAGTTGCTGTCATTTGACGTTGAGAAGGAATTTGTTTCATGAATGCCTCCGGGCTAATTCCTAATGCTTTCGGAATTGCAGCGGCATAACTTGCCATTGCTTCGTCCAATTTTGATAATTTATCCAAACTTTGAATCGTAGTATAATTAGCTGAAACTTCATCAGAAGATGGGTAAATCGTTTTATAAAGTGACCAGCCAGAGATATTTCCTGCTGCAATTCTAGCTTCGTGGACCTTCAATACTTTTGCTTCAAATGCCTCATAAGCTGCAGCATCACCTACTTTCATCATATCAAAAATTAAGAAATGGCTTTTATTTGTTCCCTTTGCAGTACCATTCACTCTTTTGCCGATGGATTGGCGAATAATGGTTTGGGTGCTATTCGTAGCGGCAGCTAATTTTGCAAAACTAGGATCTGCTTTTAACATGTCTGCAAATAGTTCCATTGGATACGTATGTATCTTATCAAGATCTGTTCCTCCATTCACGGTTATATAATCAAAATCAATACCCTCTGACTTAATGCCGTTAAAGGGAACATACATCATCCAATCGGAAATAATTCCTGCTGTTTTGCGTGCCTGGTGAATAGGCAACCATTGCTTTTCATTTGCGATAGCATCATCAATTGTTTTGCCTGGTTGTAATTTGTGAAAAGCTACGATAGTGTAGCGATTTTGTGCGAAAGTCGCTGCGGATACCAGCAGGACTAGAGCTAGAGAGGTGAGTAGTTTTTTCATTTCTTTTAAGGTTATGTTTCCTCAAACCTAGAAACAATACCATTAAAAGAAATTACATCACTATTATCATTTGTTCCAAAATCCGTAAACGGAACAAATTCCTACGCTATTGCAACGATTGAATCCAGGAACGAACTAATTCAACTCCCTCGTGATGAGTAAGTTGTCTACCTAATTCCGGCATCATCACGCCTGGATCGCGCGAAGCCATTCGGTAGTGTAAAATACTCTGTTCCGGCTTTCCAGGAACTATGTCATAACTCAGATTTCCAGACCCGCGACCTGCAGCAACAGGGGATTTTAGGAAACCATAAGCGGTGCGATCTTTGGAATCCCAGGTTAAATAGAGGCCAGATGAACGAGCCGGTCCGGTGGGATTATGGCAGTGGGCACAATTGATATCGAGGTAAGCTTTCACGCGATCATCGAGGGAAGCTGCCGTATTAAAATAGTTGACGAGGGCGGGAATGTGGTCTTTTGGCAAACCTTTTAAGATGCCAGCTGTCTCCCAATGTTGTAATTGCTGGCCATCATTCAACTGGCGAACGGATGGACCGATGGGCGTCATTTCGCCGGAGCGTTCGTGACAGCCCTTGCATTGGTTCATGTTAGGCACCTGGTATTCAAAGGACTGCTTTTTGCCGGAGGCGTCTGTCCATAAAACTTGGTCGCTTCCGCCAGCTACTTCTAGTGTGGCATCGGTTTGTTCTTTGTTCCAAATGTAGGGTAACGCCACCCAGCCTTTCTCTTCGTGCAATAAAACGCGCGTTTCCATCAGGCGACGCCCTTTCTTCGGGTTGCGTTCGTCGATGGGATAGTAGAAGGTTTTGACGATGGCCGTGCCCACAGGGAATTGCAAAACAGAATCTGGATTATAGGCGACCGATTGACCTGGGGGCAGCTTTACAAAACGTAGCTTTGAGGCGTAGTCAGAAAATAGTGCGGAGTTTAAGGCGTAGGGAACGACGCCGTCAGCCGGGATTAGGTCCTTTAAGGTGCCTTTGAAAAAACCGTAATCAGACAGGTTTTCTCGGTAATTCGTTTCTGCCGAAATGAGCCCAATAAACGCTATCAATAAAACGATTAGTATCCGCATTAGAATTTAGTCGATTTCACGTGTTCTAAATCACAATCAAACAAGTCTTTGCCCTGCTTCAAACCCTTGAAATTATGCTCGGCATCTAGGTTAGCCGTACTTTGGTTGACATTATCTCGCACGCAAATCGAATAATCCAACGGATATTTCCTGTCTGGACCCACCTTTGCTGGGTTCAAAATGCCATCATACACGACCGCAGGAACGTGGCGACCGAAGCGTAAAACGAAGCGGTACATTTTGCCAAAACGGCTATCCATAGGTACCCTTCTCGGTTTACGCTCGAAGGTGTTATGGTGAATCGAAACCGCCGTAGGATAGGGATCGTAATCCTTGTCTTTGATAGCGTTTTCGGTCATATAATAGGAGATAACGGCGACGCCGATGGTGGCATTGTTGATGATTTGATTCTCAAAAAACTCGACATTACTTGCCGCCAACACCATCATACCCGTGCCTTTAGGTACATTCCCTACGATATTCCCCTTAGGGGCGAAGTTCTTCAAATTATTCTCCTTCACTAGGTTGTGGTGGACACGGACGTGGCCTCCCTTTTTTTGGACCAAATCCGGTAAATCAAACACCAAAATACCACCCGTATTCCCGATGGCCTTGTTATTGTAGACATCTGCATAGAGGGAGTTTTCGATTTCGATGCCGGCCACATTTTCATAGGCCTCCGAATTACGGACGATAATGTGTTTAGATTGTCCCACATAAATGCCCGCATCCGAAGCGCCAATGGCGATGCACGAATCGATCAAGACATTCTCGCATAAAACGGGATAGAGCGCATAGGAGCCATTGGTAGACTTAGGACCGCCCGTCCAAGCTGCCTTCAGGCGGCGAAAGGTGATGCCTTTTACATTCATCGTCTTGATCAAATCGCCTTTGGAATCCTCCGTCGTCATATCCTCAATCACGATGTTTTCACAGTTCGAAACCCGGAGGCCTTCTGCGCCTTGGGTTTGGCTTTTAAAGCTCAAAATAGTTTTATCGATGCCCTTCCCGCGCAAAATGATGTTCTTTTTACCCTCTAATGACAGGGTTTTAGTCAACTGGAAACGCCCTGCCTCGATCTCGATGGTAGAGCCATCTTCGGCTAAAATGAGGCGTTTTTGCAGGTTTTTTTCAAAATCTGCTTGAGCTAATGCGGTGAGGCTCAAAAGACTGAGCAAAAAAGTCAATAGTTTCATCAAATAGGATTAAGGTATTCGAAATTAGGAATAATTTCATAATATTACCGCTAACAACCTAGTAACCTATGAAATTCATTTACACCTTTCTATTCAGCTTAGGGGCTTTTTGTGCTACAGCACAAGTGGGAAAAGCCGCCTTTATCTACGAAACTGCCCCATACCCCTCCTGCCACGCTTCTACGTTAGCTGAAACGCCTACGGGTTTAGTGGGTGCTTGGTTTGGTGGGAAGCACGAAAAAAATCCGGATGTGGGGATTTGGTTTAGTCATTATGTGAATGGAAAATGGGAAACGCCGGTAGAAATCGCGAATGGAATTCAGGGGGATGGCCGTCGTTATCCGCTTTGGAACCCCGTATTATACCAAGTTCCGGGGAAAGAATTAATCCTGTTCTACAAAGACGGGCCAGCACCAGACGAGTGGTGGGGGATGTTAAAACGCTCTTTTGACGGGGGAAAAACCTGGTCCGCGGCAGAACGCTTGCCAAAAGATATCTATGGTCCCATCAAAAATAAGGCCGTTTTACTCCCTGATGGGACCTTATTATGCCCATCGAGTTCCGAAGACGACGATTGGAAATTGCACATGGAATTCACCCGCGACTTAGGGAAAACCTGGTCTAGAACGGGCCCACTGAATGATGGCGTGACCACTTCGGCGATTCAGCCTTCTATTCTATTCTTACCAGATGGACGATTACAATTAGTTTGCCGCTCTGAAAATGGCTTTATTTTACAAGCCTTTTCTGGAGATCAAGGTCGTACTTGGACGGCGCTAGAACCCTCCAGTTTAGTGAACCCTAATTCTGGAATCGACGCGGTTACGTTGAAAGATGGCCGCCACGTCATCGTCTACAATCCGGTGAAAAAAGGCCGATCTCCCATCAGTGTGGCTATTTCCTCAGATGGGAAAAGCTGGAAAGATATCGCGACCTTAGAAAATGAGCCCGGGGAAGAGTTCTCCTATCCGGCGGTTATTCAGACAAGTGATAGCAAAGTTCATATCACCTATACGTGGAAACGTAAGAAAATGAAGCACGTCATTCTTTCGCTCTAATGGCTGTACTCGACCTCTTTTTGATTCTATGTTACCTACTGGCGATGGTGGGAATAGGGGTGTATTTTTCGAGAAAGAATAAGAGTTCCGAACAGTTTACGACTGCCTCCGGATCGATTCCGGGCTGGGCTTTGGGCTTGAGTTTTTATGCCACTTTTCTGAGTGCAATTACATTTTTAGGGGATCCAGGGAAGTCGTTTGGGGCGAATTGGAATCCCTTTGTTTTTAGTCTGTCTATTCCACTCGCGGCCATCGTCGCCACGAAATGGTTTGTTCCCTTTTACCGAGAAAGTGGAGAAATTAGTGCGTATACGCATTTAGAAAAGCGGTTTGGGAATTGGGCTAGGACCTATGCAATGGTCTGTTTTATCATGACGCAGCTGGCGAGAATGGGGACGATTTTTTATGGAATCGCACTGACTTTAAACGCGCTGACAGGGATTGATATGCGCCTGATTATTCTGGTGGCAGGGCTTTGCATTATTCTCTATACGGTGTTAGGCGGGATGGAAGCGGTGATTTGGACTGAGGTTATTCAAGCCGTTTTAAAGACGCTGGGGGCCGGGATGATTCTCTATTTGATTACGTTGCAAACGCCCCTCAGTGCGATCATTAAAAGGGCGGTACAGGAGGATAAATTCAGCCTGGGGACCTTCGATTTCAATTTTCAAACGAGTTCTTTTTGGGTGATTTTAGGGTATGGTTTTTTTATCAATCTGACGAATTTTGGGATAGACCAAAACTATATTCAGCGTTACCATACCGCTAAAAATCCCCGCGATGCGGCGAAAAGTATTTGGCTTTGCGTACTATATTATGTGCCTGTTTCGTTTCTGTTTTTCTTTATTGGGACTGCGCTGTACAGTTTTTATGCGGAGAATCCGGCGCTGATTTTGGAACTGAAACAACAGGTTTCTATCGAGAAAAACATTCCGCTGGACGCCCTACAAGCGAGTGATTATGGCGACCGCGTTTTGCCCTATTTTATGAAAACCCAAATCCCCACCGGGTTCCTCGGTCTGCTCATCGCCGCCCTTTTATCCGCGGGAATGAGCACGATGAGTTCGGGGATGAATAGTTCGGCGACGGTGTTTTTGAAAGACATCTATTTACGTTATATCGATCCAGAAGCAGACGCGAAAAAACAGTTTCGGCTGTTGTTAATCGCTACGACTTGTATGGGTGGATTGGGCATCGTTTTTGGGATAAGTATGATAGGGGTAAAAAGCCTTTTAGATGTGTGGTGGAAGCTTTCTGGGATTTTTGCGGGAGGAATGTTAGGCATCTTTTTGCTCGGGTTTTTAGCGAAAAAGGTACGCAATTTCGAGGCCAAAATCGCTGCGATTATAGGTTTACTCCTGATTGCGTTGATGTCGTTCAAGGATAACTTGCCTGAAGCTTTGCAAATTCCTTTAGATAGTAAAATGACAGTGGTTGTGGGGACCGTAAGTATCGTGGGAATAGGCGTTCTCATTCAAAAATTGCGCACAAAATGACAGCCCTACCACGCGGTTTTATTCCAGTGATGCTCACCCCTTTTCAGGACGATTTATCTATTGATTTTGCTATTTTACGCCAATTGTGTGATCTCTATATCGATAAGGGAGCAGTAGGGCTTTTTGCAAATTGCCTTTCGAGCGAGATGTATGAATTATCCTCTGAAGAACGATTAGAAGTCATTAAAACGGTAGTAGATCAAACGGCGGGCAGAGTGCCAGTAGTCGCGACGGGAACTTTTCAGAGCAGTATCGAGGAGATGGCCTCATTCTCGAATCAAGTTTATGAATTAGGGGCGGATGCGGTCATTATTTTGAATAATCAGTTTGTATCCGCAGAAGAATCCGATGAGGTATTTATAGCGCGCATCCGTCGCTGGATGGAGTTAACTCCGGGCGTGCCGTTTGGCATTTATGAATGCCCGGTTCCCTATAAAAGATTGGTTTCGATCCCGGTTTTAGAGGAGCTTTTAGCGACTGGACGACTCTGTTATCACAAGGATACGTCGCTCAATTTAGCGCAGGTGCAGGCGAAAATTCAGGCTGGGAAAGCATCCCATTTTGGGGTATATGATGCCTATATGGTTCATGCCAAAGCTTCTTTAGCCGCCGGCTCAATGGGCCTTTCCTGCATTCAAGGCAACTTTTTCCCTGATTTACTCGCTGATTTCTGCTTGCGACCTTCTGAAGATTTTCAAGCTTTTCTGACTGATAACATGGAGCTAATGCATTCGGCATATCCCACGAGCGCAAAATATGTGTTGCAAAAACAGGGCTTTCCTATAGGGCTTGCCACGAGGCGCAAAGTGGAACCTTTAACTGAGTTTCTAAAAGCAGCATTAGACGAATTGCTTACATCAGCTTCTCGGTATCAATTTCCATAAAGTCCTCCACTAAGGGAATGAAAAAATCCTGCACGAAGGCGTCGTGTTGTGGATGAATCGAATAGGCTTGGTAAATTTCTGGCGATGCGAATTCCATGGAGAAGCCGTATTTGAACTTGTTTTTGGAGCTGGTTTGGCGAGAGACTTCCATTTTTTCTACCCCGTTAATTTCTTCTAATGCTTTCAGCGCCACGAAGAATTCGTGCTTCTGTGATTCTGAAACCGTTGCTTTGAAATTAAAAATGCCTGCGTGTCGTAAACTCATTAGTTACCGTATTTATGGATGATGGCTATTTGTCCAGCATGATAAGCCGTGTGGGAGACAATTCTACCCAGTGCTTCTGCTTTTGTTTTTGTCCCAAATTCCTTCGTCGTAATCACCTCCGACCAAACCGAATCCGGCTGTGAAACTAAGGTTTCGTGTAATATCGAAAACGACTCCTCCACGTAAGCTAACAAGCTTTCCAAGTCCCTCCACTCACCCGTATCGTGGCCAGCAATGACCGTTTTAGCGGACACTTGCACCGACGAATTCCCGAACACATTCTTCGAAAACAATAACTCTACATCCCCAATGTGACGGATCAAAAAACCAATCGAATTAGGTGAATCGCCTAAATGCTTGCTTAAATCCTCTGCAAGTAAGGTTTTCAATTGATTCGAAAATCGCGTGCGAGCCTCGACCCACTCAGCGACAAAATGATTCGTCGTTTCCATGTACCAAGTTAAGGAATTTGCGGTAAAATTTTTGAATAGCGCTGACAACTAGTAAATTGGGTGAAAATCTAGACCTATGAAAAAAATATTATTACTCTCGCTTTTACTACTAAGCACGCTGGTTTACAGCCAAACTTACACCCCCTCTCCTGCCAATCTAGCGGCGAGAACGGACTTCCAAAACAACAAATACGGCCTTTTCGTCCACTGGGGCATCTCTTCGATGCTGGCCGATGGCGAATGGGTGATGAACAACCGTAAGATCGAAAAGAAAGATTACCAACGACTTTTAAAGGGTTTTTATCCCTCCGAATTCAACGCAGCCGAGTGGGTTACTATGGCCAAGAATTCCGGCATGAAATACATTATTTTCATCACGCGCCACCACGATGGTTTCTCGAATTGGGATACGCAACAATCGGATTGGAAGATTACGAATACACCCTTTAAGCGCGACGTGCTTAAGGAATTAGCGGCGGAATGCAAGAAACAGGGGATTAAACTGGGTTTATACTATTCGACTTTGGACTGGTACCGCGATGATTATCCTAGGGAAACGGGGCGCACGGGACAAAGCTCCGGCAGAACGGGTAAGAGTGATTACGCGTCTTATTTGAAATTCATGAAGGCGCAGTTAACGGAATTATTGACGAACTATGGCGAGATTTCAAACATCTGGTTTGATGGCCATTGGGATCAAACGAATCCGGAAGGAAATAAGGATCGCAGCTCGCGGATTGATTGGAAATACGATGAGATTTATGGCTTGATTCACTCGATTCAGCCGGCGTGTATGATTGGGAATAACCATCATTTGGATCCGATTCCAGGAGAGGATTTCCAAATGTTTGAGCGCGATCTTCCAGGCGAAAATCTACATGGTTTGAGCTTTCAGACGGCCTCTGCTTTGCCTTTGGAAACCTGCGAAACCATCAACGGCGCCTGGGGTTATAATATGAACGACCACAAGTACAAAACGCCTACCCAAATCCACCAGTTATTAGTGGGAGCGGCGGGTCGTAACGCGAACTTATTATTGAATGTGGGGCCCATGCCTACGGGCAAGATTCAGCCGGAATTCACGGACAGTTTAGCGGTAGTAGGCAAGTGGCTAGAGGCCAATGGCCGTTCGGTTTATGGAACGCGCGGAGGTCCGGTGAAACCGCAACAATGGGGTGTTACAACGGAGAACGCGAGCAGCGTATTCGTGCATTTGTTCCACAAACCGAGTGAAGAAAGTGTGTTCATTCCGGGCAAATACAAGAAGGCTTCCGTTTTAAATGGCGCCGCTGTAAAAGCTAAAATCGAGAAGGATGGAATGCGAATTGTGGTGGCAGATGTGCCGGTGGGGACGCAGGTGATCGAACTAGTAAAATAAAAAAAGGGGCCGTTTTTTGCGCTGCGCTATGCACGCGCGGCCCCCCTCTTTTATTTCAATGCTCCGTAAATAATATTCTCTATTTTTTCCTGGTAATCACCGTGGGAGTTTGGCGTGTGTTGCGACATAATCAACACGATCATTTTCTCTTTCGGGTCTGCCCAATAGGTCGTTCCATAGTAGCCTCCCCAAGCGAAGGATCCTTTGTTGCGCATCCTGCGATTAGCGGATTTTTCGCCAGTGATTTGGAACCCTAAACCATAGTCATCATTGCCTAAATTGAAGTTCGGGCTCACCATCAATTCTGCCGTACGACGTCCAATGATTTGTTTTCCGTTGTATTTACCTCCGTTCAAGATGCATTGCAAGAAGATCGCGTAGTCAAACGCCGTAGACGAAAGTCCAGCGCCGCCAGAGAAGAACTTCTTCTTGAATAATGGATAGTTCGGGTTAATGCCACGGAATGTAGGTGACCAAGGGATGATTTGGTTCTGCTCATTTTCCGTGTATACCGTAGGCAAGCGCGATCCTTTATCCGCCGGCAAATTGAAATAGGTGTCCTTCATGCCTAATGGGATGAAGATATGGTTTGTTAAATAGGCTTCCAAAGTCTCTCCGCTGATCACCTCGATCAAACAGCCCAAGACATCCGTGTTCAAACCATAGGTGAATTTTTCACCTGGATTGTGGATTAAAGGTAGGGTTCCTAATTTCGTGATTGCCTGCAATAACGTGGTTCCGTTGTCGCCTAGGCCCGATGGGACGCCGGCTTTCGCGTAAATCGCCTTCATTTTATCAGACCCAATTCCCGCGTAATCTAAGCCCGAAGAGTGCGTTAACAGATCGCGGAAGGTGATCTCGCGTTTCGCTGGTTCCGAGGTGTAGCTCGTGTCTGCGGCATTGAAATCCTTCAATACGCGCGGTGATTTGAAGGACGGAAGGAAGTCTGAAATCGGTTGGTCTAAGCGTAATTTTCCTTGTTCGAAAAGCTGCAAGATGCCTAGGCTGGTTAGGGCTTTGGTCTGTGACATGATGCGGAAGATTGCGTCTGCCGGCATTGGTTTTTTGCTCGCCAAATCCGCGTAGCCATGGCCCTTGTAATGCACGAGTTGGTTGTTCTTCACGATCAAGGTAACTGCTCCCACTAAATGGTTTTTCTCCACATAGGATTTGACTAGAGCATCAATCGCTTCGAGTTTTTTGGCATCAAAATCTGCCGTGGGCTGCACCACCGGCGATAAAACTTGCGCCACTAACGATAGCGGGAGCAAGAAGAGAATTAAGAGTTTTTTCATTCGTCTGTTTTGATTTTCGAGTTAAAAGGAAGGTTTAATTGGTAGGCAAAGGATTGGTCCTTGTCGTTATCTAACACGTCTAAACCATATTTGATTTTCTCCATCGGCGTGGCATCAAACGTGCCGAAAAGGCGATCCCAAAACGCAAAGATATTCCCGTAGTTCGAGTCCGTTTGTGGACGCTCGAAGTGGTGGTGTACCTTGTGCATATTAGGTGAAATGATCACATAGGAAAGGGCCTTATCTAGCCAAAGCGGCAAACTGATATTAGCGTGATTGAACTGAGAAAGTACGACGCTGAGGCTTTGGTACAAAAACACGATCCACATAGGCGCTCCACACACCAAAATCGCTAAAATGGCGAAGACCGCCCGAATCACACTCTCGCCCGGATGGTGACGATTCGCCGTGGTCGTGTCCACCTGCGTGTCCGCGTGATGCACCATGTGGAACTTCCAAAGCACCTTAATCTTGTGCTCGATCAAATGCACTAAATAGGCGCCCACTAAGTCCATCAGCAATAATCCCACGATTAAGAAGGCCCAGCTAGGCATCGCAAACCAATGTAAAATGCCAAAATTTGCTTCAGTCGTCCAGTCGCTCGCCATTACTAATAGCACCGCAAACGGGAAATTAATCGCAATGGTGGTGAAGGTCAAAAAGAGGTTCAGCTTTGCATGAGCCCACTTGTTTCCTTTGAAATTCACTAAGGGAATCCCGGTTTCAATCAACCAAAACAACATAATTCCGCCAGCTAAAATCAAGCCGCGATGTGCACTAGGGATGGTAGCAAAATACGATTCAATCATCATTTTTTCTCGTTACGTAAAACATAGACAAAATTTTTCACAGTAGGCCTTTTGTCATAAAAGTCCAAAATATAGTAGTAGGTTCCATCTGGAACAGAACCCGTTTTCTCAAACAAAGAAGTACCCTTAGATGTTTCGCCGGCCCAATTGTTTTGGTAATTATCCGTCTCATATACTAAACTTCCTACCCGATCAAAGATTGAAATGTGGTTCGGGATAGGCTTCGTTAATAGGCCCTCAAAGATTAAGAAATCATTTTTACCATCCCCGTTAGGTGAAATTCCTTGCGGCTCGAAGAACGGACAAGGATCCGGATCCAATCGATTTTCGATCCCATCTCCGTCGCAATCCGGCTTGTACTTCAACGGATTCTCCTCATCCTCATCATAAATTCCATCCCCATCCGTATCCAAGGTTCCCGCTGATAAAACCGTCACTGTTAAAGATGTCGTGCTATTGCAACCCGTGTTATTTGTTCCTTTAATCGAATAGGTCGTTGTCTTAATCGGATTCGCTATCACCACCGCTTTATCCACCGCCGAGAGGCCATAACGCGGCGACCAAGCGTAGCGATCCGCTCCAGAGGCTGTGATAGTCAGACTAGACCAGCGAACCACTTGCGCCGGATTAGGCACAAACGTGATCGATGGAATAGGGTTAATGACTACGACAGTTCCGGAACTATACGCCGTTCCGCAAACGGGTTGCGTGATCACGGCGCGGAAGTATTTCGTGTTAGGCAAGTTCGTGGCCGTGTAACTTGAATCCGTATTAGCGATGTCCGCCACCCCTACTAAGAAATCCGGCGTGTCAGCCGATTGCCATTTTGAAATGGTCCCTATGTGCCCGCTCAGCTTAATGGGCTGGCTGTTTTTGTCCCCACAGAAGGTACCGGTTCCGGTTAACTTTCCACCGGCAATTTCCTCCGTTCGAATGACGACAGCGTTCGTGAATTCTAAACTATCCAGCGACGAGCGCGCGCCACGGCGGTAATAATAGACCGTTTTCGAAAGCGGTGGCGTATAGGTTTTTGCGGTGGCTCCGGGAATCTGCGTGAATGAAATGTTGTCTAGGCTTTGTTGCCAAATATACGTAATGGGCCTAGGAACGCCGTAGGCGTCTATTTTAGACGTTAAGGACGAGGGTTTAGCCGGGTAGCAGAGGGATTGATCGGAGGCAATTTCACCAGGCCACAGGTAAGGCAAGATGGTGACCGTGTCCTTCTGGACCGCATTGGACCCATTAATCGTGAAGCTGATGATCGCCGTACCTGCAGTAATACCGCCTGTTAAGATGGCCGTATAGGTTCCGTTGTTATTATTTACGACAGCAGAAACGGTTCCTAAAGTGGATGAAATAGTCACTAGGCCGCCATTTCCGGTCAAATTATTGCCTTTGAAATCTTTTAATTGAACGAAGATGGTGGAATAATCCTTGTTGTTTGCCTTAATGATTTTAGGGCTTGCGTTGATGGTTGAAGTAGTCGTGTCAGAGACATTCGGTACAGAGCCGCAGAGGTCGATGGTGGGCGTTTGGTCGCAGTTAAAGATAGGCTCTTTGGCATCAAACGATGTTCCATCACCCATCGAACCATTAATCCGGTGGCCTACATAGCAGAATTTCGAGCTGCCTTCCTTCACATATAACAAGGTGTGGCCACCCATTTCTGCAAAGAGTGCTTTATCAGTCCCTTGATTAAATCCTCCCGCTAAACCCGGATCGTAGGACGCGTTTTCCACTGGCCTGCCTAACATATTGCGGGCATTATAACCCCAGGAGTATAAATCCCCCGCCTTGGTGATGGCCGAAGCAGCTGGAACGGAATTACTATGTTCCTGTACGGTTACGAAGATGACGTTTGTAAGGAAGTCATTAGGAGCCGCTGATTTTTGGGCTTGAACCCAATTCAAATGAACTAAATCCCGCGTAAAGGCACCGCACTGGTAATTTTTATTATCCCCCATCGCGTAGAGGTTCCCAGAATTACTCAAGACGTAATACGTATTATACGAGCTACCGCCTGTGATTCCTCCCGTCACACCGATCATCTTGATCCCCTTCGTTTTCACATCATCCGGCAGCGTCATCTCAGTTGCATACGAACGGTAAGCGGATCCCGTGCCGTCACCCAAAAAGGTCGAAGCTCCCCAAGTATACATCTTACCGTCATTCGTTTCCGCCACAAAGGCATTGTAATTCGCACTGGCAGATTGGCCCCGCACATTTTTTACTCCCGTTAAATACGTAGTTGCATTCAACTTCACCCGTTGCCAACTATTCATACCAGTCGTGCCTTGAGCCGCCCCGTTCCCGTCTATTGCCCCAGATAAATAGCCTAAGACGTATACGTCGCCTGATTTACTTAATAAGACCAAAGTCCGGTAAACGGCAAATAGCATCTTTACATCCTGCGGTTCTAATCCCATAGGCAAACCGATGGGCGAAGAACCAGTGGGAGGCGTGATTTGAGCGACGCCTTGAGAGGTCGTAAGTGAAGGGTTAAAAAGCGACCCCACTGCACCCCAGGCAAATAATCCCGTGGAAGTTAACACCGCTGCCTGGTCAATG
The DNA here is from genome assembly GCF_019916085.1 of Aquirufa lenticrescens. NCBI lineage: Bacteria > Pseudomonadati > Bacteroidota > Cytophagia > Cytophagales > Flectobacillaceae > Aquirufa > Aquirufa lenticrescens. The sequence continues at coordinate 1,143,866 of NZ_CP049834.1, forward strand.
GATGCTCCTGTATTAGTACCTCCAATGCCCGCTTTGTAGATGGTTCCTGATATGCCAGAATAATTCGTAGAGTTAATTTCCAAAGGCGTTAATTGCCCCGTCAAACCCGATGGTGCCATATTTGCCCCCCAGATGGAGTATTCCCCCGTACTCTTAATGGCAACCGAAGCATGGTAACCACTAATGAGCTTATCGTATGGATCATTTACGTTGCATTGGGCTGTGACGTCGAATGCGGCACAAAAAAATAGGATCATCCAGCCCCATACCCTAAAGTAATAGATTGTGCTAGATGATCCCATTTATAAATTTCAATTTGTTTAGAGCTTAAATATAGCCTTAAAATATTGAAATTTATTATTTGATGATTCTAATTTCGATGCGACGGTTAAGCGTCATTCCTGCCTTCGTTTTGTTCGAAGCTACTGGCTTGTCTTCGCCATAGGCATTTACTTTAAGGCGAGAAGCCGCGATTCCATTTTTCACTAAGAATTTAGCTGCCCCTTGCGCTCTAAAGCGAGATGCCTTTAGGTTATTTTTTGATGTACCATACGTATCTGAGTGACCATCAATGCGCACCTTAATTTCTGGACGTGCCGTCAATGCTGAAGCAACTACTTTCAATTTTGCTTCTGATTCTGACGTCAACTCCCACTTATTATTCATGTACAAGATGGTCGTTTCCGCCATCGCCTCTTGATCTGCTTTCAACTGAGCCGCCGCCTTCACTTCTGCCTCCGCTTTCGCGATGGCCTCAGCTTTTGCTTTCGCTTCTGCCTCTGCTTTAGCGATAGCGTCTGCTTTTTCTTTTGCATCAGCTGCTGCCTTTTTAGCTGCCATCTCGCGTGCAATTCGATCTTGCTCTGCCGCCTCCGCTGCAGCTTTCGCCGCTGCTTCTTCCGCTGCTTTTGCTGCCGCAATGGCTGCCTCCTCATCCATTTTCTTCTTCGCTGCTTTGAAACCAAAGTGGTATACTAAACCGAAGGAAGTACTATTATTCGAACCCCTCACAGACGCGATCTTCACTCCTGCTTCCGTCGATTGAGCCATCGGGATGGCTAAATTCGATTGAACGATAATAGAGAAATTTTTCGCCACTTTTAGGTCAAGTCCTAAACCACCTACAGCGTTTAATTCATAGGCATTTCCAGGGTAACCGTAGTCTCGACGCGCGAAGGCGTCTGCTCCTATTTGGAAGAATGGTTTAAAAACCGATGTCTTTTTACGTGGGATGAAGAAGTAGCGCATGTTAGCGCCCGCAGAGATAAATTTGCCATTCCAGGCACCTGGGCTAAAAAATTCCCCTTGAAAACCGGCTAAGGACGTGTAAACCACATCCATATTCGCGGATTTACGCTTCGAGAATTGTACTCCTAAGTTCGTGAAAGCATTGAATTCATCCTTTCCCGTTAAGCGATTGTTTGTCCATAAGTCGGTAGGGCCGCCTATAATGACTAACGATTTGTCGTTTTCTTGTGCTGCGACTGTTCCGCTTAGGAATAATAAACCTAGTAGTAATTTTTTCATATTCGTTATTTACAATGCTGAGCAATGGCTGCAGCTGCATCTGGGTAGCCTTTTGCTTGTGATCTATTAAAACTAGCACATGCGTCTGCTTTCTTGCCAGTGGACAGCTGAGACATACCCGCAAAGTACGCCGATTTCCCGGTATTATTCCCGGGGTGTTGTTCGGATTTGGCAAAATAGAACAAACTTTCTGCAAACTTACGGCCCGCATAATAGCAAATCCCTACGTTTTCTAGGTGGGAGAAATTACCCGGATCTAGTTGTGAAAGTTCCTTGTAGATGGCTGCCGCTTGCACGTATTTTCCTTTCACGAATAGCGCATTTCCTTTCGCCGTCAGTCCTTGTAAATCGCGGTTGCCTCCGCGCAACATGTTTTTCGTTGGATTCAAAATCGCCGTGTCCGCCGGGAATTTTTTCAAGGTCTTTTCTAATTGCGCCAGTAAGTTTTTGTCTGCCCCTTGCTTCACTTCGAACATCCCTAGCAAGTACTGATTCCATGTTAAGGCGTTGTCGTTGTTTACGTCCAAAGATACCTGCAACGCCCGCTTGATCTCGTTCGTATCCTTGAGTTTCGCAGACGTGAAAATCATATTCTTGTAATAACTAGACGCGCGAGGCCAGGCATCAAAGGCACGTTTCGCATAGAAGTGAGCCGAGTCCATTTTGTTCAAAGACGCATAAATGGAGGTGCGCAAGAAGTCATTATAGTGCAAGAAAGGGTTATCCTTTTCGCTCTCTTTCAACACACGCAAGGCGTCGTCAAAACGTTTGTCCCGAATGTAGTAGCGAGATAACATAGCTTTCATCGGTAAAGTGGACGAAGAAAGATTCGGAATGTCTGGCAATTTCTCCACTTCAATAGTCGCCATTTTCGGATCTGCGTTCACTTCTCCCATCACGAATTTTTGGATCTTCAAGGACTCAAACGTTTCGTTCGCGATGTAGATCGCTGGGATTAAAAGAGCTGCTCCCGCGATGAGGTAAATGAAGGGTAGTGCGCGTAGGTTCCGTGATGTATTGTCCAAAGGAATCAACACCAACGCCGCCGCCAACGACAGCATCGTCTGCATCGCTGTCCGCTCTGCCGGGAAGTTTAAAAGCGCATCCACGCCGTAGCAAGTAACGGCTAAAAAGGCGATGATGACCATGAGTTCATCGCCACGTTTTTGGTTTAAAAACTGAACCGTATAATAGAGCAAAAGCAGGAACAATCCTGCAAAACAAAGTCCGCCTACCAGACCTAAATCCGCAAACATTTCGATGAAATCATTGTGCGCGTGATACGGCACAAATAACTCGTTCGCCAGCTCCCGCTCGTAAGGAATCGAGGCTAATTTCCAGTTGCCATAACCCGCACCTAAAATGGGATTGTGAAGCGCATAATCTGCAGCAGTTCCCCAAAGGTGAATACGAGAATTTTGTTCACTGGCAATGGTGATGTCTCCGATACGCTTCGTTACTGTGCCATAACCAGTCTCGGTATCTTGTCCAGCGACAGCTAATTTCAAACGCATATTCGAAGCGAAGATCGCTAGGACCGCAGGCAATAAAACGAAAAGAAGCGCCGGTTTTAGCGCTGATTTTTTCTTCCAAATAAGTCCAGTGAAAAACAACACTATGATCAACGCAAAACCCACATAGGTGGAACGCGTGTTCAACAAAAACAGGCCAAACGTCCCTAAGAATAGGGCGATGATTCCGGCAATTTTGCCTAGCCATTTGGCAGACATAATCACATACATTGCAAACGGAATCAATATTAAAAGCGTCGCCGCCGTCACGTTCTTATTCCCGTGGTATTTATTCAAACCTAGGATGGCCGCGTCCAAATTCATCGTGCGCAAATTCGCGCTAAAACCCTTGATCACATAGATGGCATCGAAGAACAAAAAGGCCGTAATCGCATACGCAATCCCAGTAAAAAGAAACGCGCGATCTTGGTTATAATACAGAATCGAGAGATTCAAAAAGACGAAATAGGTAGTAATCAATCGGGCCAAAGTCACCAGCGTCTCCGTGGGATTTATCGCATAGAAATAGGACCCAATCGCCCAAAAAACCAACAGCGAAAACACCCACGTAAACTTGAAAGAAAGAACGTGCTTTATAGCCTCTTCGTAGACTTTATAGCGTAGACCTATGAAGGCCACAATCCCTAAACTCAAGCTACTCGAATACAACCACTGCGCACCCATCACATCCGACCCGCCCATGTCTGGGATGAAGTAGACGGCGAGGTAGAAGACGCTGGCTAAAATCGCGATGAAGGAGGAGAGGGTGGGTTTCATGGGGTAAATTTAATAAAATATAATAACTACTCACCCAACCAACGTGCCTGAAACCAAGATGTTGCCGCTCCTTGACCTCTAGCATTTGCATTAAAACCAACATTGTAAATATTGATATAATCAGTAGAGCCATTTAGATATATGACTCTATTTACGATTAGTGTGACGGCCGATATTGAACCAACGACTCCGACGTTTGCACCATTCTTGTATATTACCATTGAAGCCTCTCCATTTCTATAAACATCATAGCTTGCACTAATTTCCCAATAACCCGCCTTTTGGGGTGTAAAAGTATATGTTGAAGTATTGAACCAACTACTTGGCACATTGACAGTATTATTAACAACACTATACCTACAAAGATCATAGGTGTAAGCACCAGGCAAAGTATAAGAAACATTTGCGTATGCTTCAAGTAAGAATAGTTTGGATGACGATGCAGTACCAATAAAATTATTCGCTTTCACATTACCACTCACCTCCAATTTTTCAGAAGGAGCATTCGTTCCTATCCCCACATTACCTGTTGTATTATAGGTATTTGTTCCTGAAAGTATCCAGGGATTTATAATGGCGGATGAGCCAATTTGTGTAATGTTAGCAGTTCCAGCTAGTACCAGCTGCGTGCCTCTTGTAGCTCCAATTGTCCTCAACTTAACTGTTTGATTGGCTGTTGGAGTATAAATAAAATTTACAACGGGGTTCGATCCAAATCCGGAAGTAGATGTAGTCGAAGTAGTTATAGTTTGTGTTCCATCTACTAATAAAGAATTTGTCGTAGCATCTACAAAACCATATTCAATATAACTTCCATCTGCAGAAGGTGTATTTGCTCTTATCTGAGCTTGAAACAAATAGGTTTTATTAGCAGAAAGTGTAAAAATACCTGTGGTTGTATTGTAAGGAATATTACCACCATTATTCGTTGTAAAAATTAAATCTCTATTAACACCAACTGTTGTTTGGTAAATAGTACCCACAGACACATAATCCACACTCTGTCCAGTGACTGGCGAGTTACCCGATATTACTTGTGCCTCAAACCAAGGATAAGAACCTGAAGCAGAGAAATCACCAAGTCCTCCAACTGTAACGGCTCCACTGTTTAACGAACTTAGCAATCTAAATGATAATACGGTAGAGACATTGGGAGTAATGATTACCTCTGCTATACCACCAAATGCACCAGCACCTGATGCTCCATCAGTTGGTGAATAAGCATTGGAAGCGCTGCCAATATAAGACGTAGAAGTTTCATTATACCACATGAATGCGGGCCTATTACCTGAAAAATTTGGCACAGCCGCCATAAGTCTATAGGTATTTCCGGGAGCTAAGGTGATTTTCCCATTAGTCGTATTTAAGGAGATATCTTGACCTGAAGTATTATCAACCCGAGTAAAAGTAACAGCTCCATCTACTGCAACGGATTGATTAGCCGTCCTAGATCCTCTTACAAAAGAGGACGCAAAACTACCGCTACCTCCTGCAGTTGCAATAGTAGCCCAGGCATTTCCATTCCAAAAATAATATCCTGCTGGCAATCCAACATTATCTCCTGTATTATACACTAACAAACCAGTTGCCGGGCTTGCAATTGTAGAATTATCAGAAATACCAGTTAATGTAACTCTTGGTGGCAAAAAGCCTTTATTGGTAGCACTTACATCCAACTTAGCAGATGCATGTGGAGTATTGGTGCCGATGCCGGTTTGGGCAAATACACTTACAGAGATTAAGAAGAAAAATACTATCTTTTTCAATTTGTCTTTTTTAGAACCCGAGGTAAATAAACGTGTTTACAACTAATTTTCGTGGTGTAATATCGATGGTTTGTTGCGTTACCCCTCCATTAATGCTCGTTGATGTGGCGGTATGATTGTGTGGATCTATGACATGAGTATGGTCTCCTGCAGAACCAATGATACCCGTGGTTGCATAAAAGGCGTTTATGACACGGTCAGTAATATCTGCGTCTCCTTCATTGGGAGCCATTCCTGTTTTAAAGGCATAGGGGTATCCATTTGCATATCCTCCCGTAGAATTGGGCACTATCTTCACCGGGTGATCGTGAGCTCCAGCACTTTGCATAGTAGCTGTGGTATTACTAACCGTTATTGTAGGTATGATGTTCGGTAATTGATTTTGAGCAAGCGTCCTACTCATACTTCCTGTTACACTCCCCAAACTACCGCTAGATTGCACCAAAACCGCATCTGTTGCATCTGGAAGATTAGCGCCAATTCCAAGTGCCGTAGCTTTTGATTGTTGTGTAGCAGTTAATGAAGATTTTAACCGTCCATCTAATTTAATCCATCCATTGTGATCTGTAGATTGAATCCCCGTTTTTATATCTCCAAAATTGATGACGGTCATAGGGGCATTCCCAGATATTTTTTTCCACGTAACGAAAGACCGTCCATCTGTATTTGAATAAACATTATAGGCTCCATTGGATGCCCACGCTTTTATTTTATAGGTTGCACTACCCGTTGTTGTTACCTGATACGCTGCTGTACCTGTTGTAGAAAGTACACCATAACCTGCTAAAATTTCAGAGTTTGAAATTAATGTCCCCGAAGCGTCATATAAAGCATATTGCCCAACTATCGTAGTTGATCCTTGAGTTCTAATAACAGGAATAATTTCCCATGTACCGGCTGAAGGCAAGGTAAATGACAATAATTCAACAGGTGTTGAGGAAGTAATTGAAATTGGATTTGCCCCTAACATTTGTGAACCAAATTCCGCCGCTACACTACCGCTGCCTCCTGCAGTTGCAATGGTTGCCCAGGCACCTCCATTCCAAAAATAGTAGCCTGCGGCAAGACCTGCATTATTTCCTGTATTATAGATTAATAATCCTGTGGCTGGCGATGGAATGGTGGTATTATCCGTGCCCGATGTTAAGGTCACACGTGGAGGCAAAAAGCCTTTGTTCGTTGCATTCACTTCTAGCTTCGCGGATGCGTCAGGCGTAGTCGTCCCTATCCCTGTTTGGGCATAAAGACCACTACTAATAAATAAGATTAAAATTATTTTCCGGATCATAATTAACGATCAATTATTGCCTTCTTTATTTAACAATTTTTCTAATTGCACTATTCGCTCTTCTAATTGCTTCATTTTTACATCTTGCTCTTGAAGAGCTTTAACTAAAATGGGAGTCAACTTACTGTAATCAACAGATTGGGGAATTATTTTTCCATCAGCATCCATTGCATCCTTTTTTCCAGAAACAGCATAAGGTAGCACTTCTTGAAGTTCATGTGCTATAACACCATACATTCTAGAGCTATCCCTCTTCCAGGAGTAATCATATGTTTTTACTTTATTAATTAAATCTAATCCGTTAAAATCTTTAAAATCAGTTTTTAAGCGATAATCAGAGGATGTATTATATGAAACCATGTTGCCGCCATTTGACCCAACAATGGAACCAATATTAGTCCCCTGATTTTGAAAAAACATAAACTCGTGATAGTTGTTCCCCCAGTTTTGATTGGTATTTGCATTTAATTGTATGATACCATAATTATCCGAACTTGTGCTCTCAAGATAAAGTGTAGTCATTTCAGAAGATTTGAGATGGAGTCTGGAGAATGGTGAATCTGTACCAATTCCCACTTTATTATCGGTAGTAACTGTGTAGGCCGGAGCTACTGAATTGTTTAAATTCCAATTTGTGTAAAATTTAAACTTATCTGAATCTGCATTATCTATCCCCATAGAATAGCCTCTTACTCCCAAGATGTCGAATGCAAGATAGGGATTGCCACCGCCAGCGCCAGCGGTCCTTATCAGTGCAGTGGCATGAGATGCTGTGGAAGTATTATTTGTGTTTAAAATATACAAACTGGGACTTGTTGTATTAGAAGGGTCTGAACCAAAAGTATTAGCGTTATCTATATGTAATGTAGTTCCTGGTGTAGCCGTTCCAATGCCTAATTTCCCATCCGAATTGAGCCACATCCGGTTTGTATTATTGGTACCAAACGTAAGTGCCCCTGTAGAAAATTGATTCATCAGAGTCAACGTGGTAGAATTAGCCCCAAGGTATCCTAAATAGCCATATCGCGTACTTGGTCCCTGAGGATATAATTCCATGTACGCATGGTCTGAACCCTCCATACGAAAAATACTTCCATTAGATTTCACATGGAGTTTTACTGCGGGAGTAGTCGTCCCAATACCCGTTTGGGCAAAAACACTTACTGAGATCAAGCAGAGAAATAATATCTTTTTCATAGGACAAATTTAACGGACCCAATACCAAATAATACCAGGAAACTCATTTACATCCCCTCCTGTTCCAGCATTACTAATCCATGGCACTGGGGGATATCCATAAAAAGTAGAAATTAATGTGCCCCACCAATTACCTGTACCATCACAAATTGTTAATAAACCATACCCAGAACCAGCAGTTGAACTATACCATGGCATTCTTTGTGACAAACCCATATTGTTTGCCACATATTCCCATTTATTGAACTTTTTGTCGACTGTGACATTAGTTTGTGTATTATCTGTATTAACAAAACTATAATTCCCATTGGCCGTCCAAATTCCACCATAGCTTTTTCTATTAGTAGCATCAATCATATATTGAAAACCACTTGCACTTTTTTTAATATAATTTGCCCACCCAACAATAGAATAATTTGATGTAGAAGTGCTTGTAATATCTGCATTGGTTGTAAATGGATTCGAAGAATTTAAGGAAATCGCATTCGCATAATTCCATCCTGCATAAGATGAATTTTTCAATATTAATGTCCATCCACCACCTTCCGTAGTCATGTCTGCGTAAATTTTAATTGGGATACCTCCATTGATATTTGCATTTTTTATCCAATAAAATCCATCGGGTGAGTTAGGATAATCTTGTTTAATTTGATAAGCACTAGTAGATGCCGATGCGGGACCAAGCCCATCTTTAGCAGCACGAAATTTATACCTATAAGCTGTAAAATTAGTATTGATTTCCTGTTGCGTTAATTCACGATTATAAATTTTAAAATTGGCGACACCCATATTTATCTTATACCCATCTGAAAGCCTCCACCCAGAAATTCTGCCTATCCCTGATCCAAAAACCGCATTTGCTGCGCTCCAACCAGTCCCTGCAATTTGTGTACTAAGTGTTTGTTGAACTCCATTAATATAAATTTTATTGGAGGTGTAATTACTCCCAGGATACATGACAAATGTATAATGTTGCCAATCACCCCAATAAGTACTAAAGACAGAAGTATTGATTCCATATAAAACACCATTGCCGCAATTAAATCCTAAATGTCCATCACTTGTCCAAACATCATATGTATTGAAACCAAACATCATACCATTCATATTTGAAGCCCCAACATTCGTTACATTCGCCCACATCTCTACAGTTACAGCGGTTGCATTACTTACATTAGCCGTAAAATCCCCATAATTAGTTGTGCCATCAAATGAAAAATACCCCTCGTAAGATGGATAGTATTTATTTGAGCTTAAACTAGCATCGTTTGCGTTTAGAGTTAAATCTTTCCAAATAGTTGAGGATCCTGTATAACTACTTGAATTCCCTGCATCTAAATTTAACACCAATCCAGAATTTGAAAAACAAGTTATAGCCACACTGCCATCACCAGTTGTATTTGGTGTCCCAAATATACTATAGGCAGAACTGGATTTTGTAGAACCACCAGCACCACCACCCGTAGCTCCGCCACCGCCTGCACCTCCGCCGCCTCCAAAAAATCCGCCGCCTGCGCCGCCTCCACCGTTCCAACCCCCTACTCCAGTATCTGAGCCTCCAGATCCACCAGAAATATCATTACCGTTTGTCCCTTTAGTTCCAGGATCATAGGGCTCTCCGGCTAATCCGGGTTCAGTTATAGTGGCTGCATAGCCATTCTGGTATTTGTTATTCTTTATATAAGCTGGCTCAACGGGTTGATTTCCATTGCTAGAAGTTCCACTAATCGTATTCCCCGCATTACCACCAGTATAATTAAACTCTGTAGAAATTCCTGCTCCACCTCCACCTCCACCAGCAACTACTAAAGCGTTTGCATTCGCTGGACTTGCGGAAGTAAACACCCCTGATAATCCTCCGCCTGCACCTCCATAGTTACCTCCACTTCCACCATTACCTCCAAAGCCATACTTAGCCGTAGCTGATTGGCCAGGAAATCCGCCCACTACGATGTATAAAGTTTGGCCTGGCGTTACATTTAAAGTTGTCGTTATATTTGCTCCTGCACCACCTATTTGTCCTCTGGCACCTGTACCTCCTTTGGCCCCTATAGCATTCACCTGAATACTCGTGACACGATTAGGCACGATGAACTTTTGAATAGCACCTGAATAGGAAAATACTTGAGTGGTATTTACAAAAGGTTTCCGAAGTGCTAAGTTTTGAAAATTAATTTGCGCATTCGACAAAATCGAAGATGTCAATAAAAATAGTATGAAATAAAATTTCCGCATTTTTTAATATATACTATCTCCAAAAACAAAACCTGTTGATGTGGTATTCATTACTAATCCAACAATACTATTTGTAGATCTTGTTGTTAAACCGTTGGCAGAATTTAACGTTACACCGGTACCTTGGACAAAAATGACTTGACCTACGCCGCCTTGTATTACTTGACATGAAAAACCAACTGGCAAATTATTTGGTACCGTTACATTAATGCTAGTGGTTGATGTAATCAGAAATATCTTATTGTTATCAGTGGCTGCTAAAGAAAACGAAGAAGGAGATGTAGTCTTACTATTATCAATAATTAATCCATTCGCAATTGCTATCCAACTAGTTCCGTTATAATAATAATACCCGGGAACTACCTTATAAGGGTCCGTTGTAGTAGTTGCAGTATTGTAAACTAACAATCCTGTTGCCGGGGTAATGGAAGATCCTGCAGAATTTTTAATCGTTGTATTATCATTAGTTCCAGTTAATGCAATGCGAGGGGGTAAAAATCCTTTATCGGAAGCAAATACATCTAGCTTCGCAGAGGCATTAGGAGTGGTGGTGCCTATGCCAGTTTGGGCCAATGCACCAAAAGAAACCAATAAGAAGAAGACTATTTTTTTCATATTATCGAATCCAAATTTGATGGAAGGTGCTATTTTGATACCCTGTGCCACCTGTTCCTGCAGGGTAATCATCTACTTCCCATCTATCTGTATATCCTTTGATTCCCCAGTGATTTAACCCGGCGATCCAAAATGGAAATTCCGTCATTGCTTTGTTCCCCTGACTTGTAAAAAAGCTAGACGCACTTCCTGGCGTAATTCCATTATGACCTGTAAGTGGAAAAGCCCCTGATTGTATCCCTGATGCACTTCCTGTACCCGTTTTAAAATAACTGATTGTCTCGGGATGTGAAGTCTTAAAATTTACAATTCTATTGTGCCCTGATGTTATTCCATAAAAACGTAGTTCCGTAAAAGTAAAACTACTTAAATAGGCTGGTGAAGTATGCCCCCAAGTAGTTGTACCTTGTTCATTTGTACCTAAGGCAGTAGAGCCTTGAAGTGGTAAGGAATTTGCTCTAACATTTAATTCAGGATTAGTACCTCCTGCATGTAAATAATTCAATACCAAAGTCCATCCTCCGCCATCAGTCGCCATATCACAATAGCAAGTCGTATTAGGCTGTGCCCCAGCTAATCCGTCAGGATCTATAGTATAAGTACCAGAAGCTGAACCTGGGAAAGCGGCTAAAATTTCTTTACATGACCTTAAGATATTTTCACGAAACAATATACCTAATCGCATGGATGGATAGTTAGAGTTAGTAATTGGTGTAACTCGCACAAAGCGTGCAAGCATGACATTTGAAAAGTTGTTGTACACCTTTGTATTTTGATCCGAATTCAAAGTCATACCCGTGCTTGCAACTGCCCAATTAACATTATCTATACTCGTTTCCACTTTAGCACTGGTTACCCACTGGGCCATATTACCTCTACCTTGCGTAACTATCCCTTGTACCCAACGTGGACTTTGAAGATCATATTGTAAATAATCATTGGGGTTATCTACTGTTCCAGCTGACCAAGCCTGTGTTGCGTCTAACCATGGTCTATTATGTGATACTCCATAGGCATCATTAATATAAACACTTGATGAAGACCAATTGATTGAATTATTAATAGACTCCATGGTAGGGGCTCCATTCATACTGGTTGCAGCTACCCATTTACTGGAATTATTTGTTAACACTAATTTAGCCGTGCCATTAAAGGTAATTTTATTTGAATAGACCGTTGTGATATTGGGTATAGTGATGGTGTGACCTGTTAATATATTAGCATTTCCCGTTAAATCTTTAGGACTTGTCCAAATAGCCGTGTTATTAAAGTTACCCGATCCCGTACTGTTGGTAGATGTTTGAGCAACAAGCACCGATAATTTACACAAAAGAAAAAGAACCCATACTCTTTTCATGGTCGTCTATTTTTTCTTGCGCTTTAACTTCTTGACTTGAGATTTTAAGCTATCGATTTGCTTTTGTTGCTCTTTGATAGCCTCCACTAAAAGGGCTACTACTTTGTCGTATTTCACCGAGCGGTATTCCTCTGGCGAATTGTCTTTAGACACTACCTCTGGCAGGATTTTCTCTACTTCTTGAGCGATGAAACCTACTGAACGATTTTCACTAAAGCTACGAGTAGGAAACTCAGTCGTCTTCCAATCAAAATTTACCCCACGAAGCTGCAATACTTTTTGCAACGGATTTTCGATAGGAGAGATATTCGTTTTAAACCGTGCATCTGAGGAACCAGCGATGGAGTTTGCAATGATATCGCCCGCAACTTGCAAACGTACGGAAGGAGTTAAGCTACCCATGCCGATATTCCCATTTTCCATAATGGTAATGCCATTTGTTTCTGCAATGGAATTAAAAATACGGAGTCTAGCATCGGATGAGGTCGTGCCATATTGATCAATTATCCAGTCTGCCGTACTTCCGTTTAAAGATTTTTTAATATTGATTTGGCCTCCTTCGTTAGAAGTAAAGGCCGGATTAATCGAAATTTCTCCAGGGATAGTTCCTGTAGAATTTCCTACCGTGAGGGTGCTATTAGGAGCCGAAGTTCCTATCCCTACATTGCCACCTATAGGATTAAATGCCAAGCTGTATAGGGTGGCATAATTCCCTCTATCTCTCGCCTGCATCCAAGAAAATGTAGACGTAGAACTTAGGCCAAAATCCAACACGTGCGTATTTGCTCCTGATGCGCCTAACCTTAGGTTGCCATTTGCTGAAGAGTTAGAAGTAGCTGGATCTGCCTTAGTCGTAAATATGTCTAGCTTATTAATGGGCGTAGTCGTCCCTATCCCCGTTTGGGAAAAGGCATAAAACGACACCAATAAAAGGACGACTATTTTTTTCAATGCTATTTTTTCTTGGTTGGTGCCGCTACTGGTGCCGGTGCCGCCACCACGCTATCTAAACGTGCGGTGCGCGCCATGTCTTTTTGTAAACTGTCTATCGCCGAGATGATGAATTTCACTTGCGAGTGGGGCAGGTTGCTTTGGTCTGCGATCGCTTTGATCGAGTTCAAATTATTCCAGTGGTAATTCACCGTAGGTTCCGCGATGCGCATCGAGATGAATCTGTCAGCGGCGAAAGAGAATAAGGCCAAAGCCCCAGCAAGCATTAATACTTTTTTCATTTTATGTTGTGTTAAAATTGTTCTTTATAGTTTTAGAATAGTGCTCTAAATAATATCCATTGACTATTTGTTCCGTCTGCAATTAATTTAACCCAGTTGTTAGATGCTTCAACGCCTAGAGTTGCAGATCCCGCTGTGTTATTTGCAAAGTCTGCCACTATTTTCTGCGTTCCATTTGCATTAATTGTGACATTGAAATTCGAAATATTTTTAATAATAATTTCTTTGCCACTCATTGTGCTTGTAATAGCCGGCAGAGAGATTGTACCCGTTGCAGCATTTGAATAAATCACATATTTATCATCCGTTGCAGAAACGGTATAAGTCGCAGAAGAAGAAACCAATCTAAATGCAGCATTCGGATTTGAATTCCAAGTTGCTCCTCCATTAGCATCAGAAGTTAAAACTTTATTTAATCCTGCGCCTGTAGAAATCGTAACCGTGCTACTGAAAGTAGCAGCCCCTGTTGTAGTTAAGGTAGTTAATGTCGAATTACCAGATGCCGTCAATGTAGATAAAGTCGTTGCACCTGTCACTCCTAAAGTACCCCCAACCGTTTCATTATTCGTAACACTCAAACTTGTTAAGGTAGATGTTCCGGCTGTTAAGGTACTTGCTAAGGTTGTAGCACCTGTTACTCCTAAAGTTCCGCCTACAGTTTCATTATTCGTAACACTCAAACTTGTTAAAGTAGATGTACCGGCAGTTAAGGTAGATGATAAGGTTGTGGCTCCTGTCACTCCTAAAGTTCCGCCAACATTCACATTTCCAACAATACCAGCACCACCACCAACTTGTAAAGCCCCCGTTGTTGTAGAAGTAGATGCCGTTGTTCTAGCCAAGGTTAAATCACCATTGATGGTAGCACTTGTTATGGAAGTGTTACCAATTACAGTAGTGTTTGATCCATTGCCCTTTGCATTTGAGCCAATTACAATTTCATTCGTTGAACTGGTTGTGTTAGACAAGGCCATAGTTCCAATAAAGATACTATTAGTACTACTAGTTAGGTACCCAGAGGAAGTTCCCTGTGGTCCAGTTGTAGCATTATTGTATGCGCCAGCTGAACTTCCTATAGCAATATTTGAATTCCCTGATGTTATTTTAGAAAGCGCATTGCCTCCAATACTCGTATTATCAGCACCGGTAATTGCACTCCCCATCGAACTATTTCCAATTGATATATTATTATTAATTTCACTAGCAGTAACTGAAACTAAATACCTTAATGAAGAACCACCAAATGCGATGTTATTTGATCCAATTGTATTAGCAGATAAAACATTACTTCCTACACCAATATTGCCATTACCACTTGTTAATCTATTTAATGTACTATATCCAATTCCAACGTTATTGCTTCCAGATAGGTCATTGCTAAAAATACTAGACCCTATTGCATAATTGTAATTATACGCTCCCGTACTACTAAGGTTATCTGAGAGACCAATAGATAAATTTGAGGCATTACTTGTTGAGCTAGACCCTACAGAAAGATTTGCTCCATTAAAATCAGCTGCATAAACACTTCCTGAAACACCAACACCCCCATATACTTGCAATGCACCAGTAAACCTAGAAGTTGAAGCTGTGCTAGAACTTACCAAAACTCCTCCGCCACTACCGACTCTTAATCCCCACTTTGTTGGACTACCTGTACCACTAAAGGTTGGGGCAATATCAAGTCCAACTAATACATCTGAGCTAGATCCTGAAGTTAAAGTTGGTGAAACTAGTAAACCACGTGCTAAAGATGAACTAGCTGTTACACTAGGAGAAAATGTCTTAAGTCCAGTAAATGTTTGTGCTCCTGTTGAAATTAAACCTGGGTTTGTTGAACTTGCTGCAGCAAGAATTAAGCTTGTTCCGCTTATAGTTCCTCCAGTTGAATAAGATGTTGCACTCGTATATGAAATAGTATTTACCCCTGAAGGTGTGGATGAAACCCAACCCGTTCCATTCGATGTCAAGACATTACCTGAAGTTCCTGGACTTGTTAAACCTGTACCGCCGTAAGCAACCGCTACAGTTGATCCGTTCCAAGTACCACTTGTGATTGTAGCAACTCCAGTTAAACTAGAACCTGTAACGGTCGAAGCTAATGAGGTACCAGTTAAAGTCCCAGCATTAGCCACAATACTTGCCGTACTTGCCGCAGTCAAACGGCCCTTACTGTCTACCGTAAATGTAGGAATGGCAGTAGAGGAACCATAGGCAGCAGCTGTAACTGTTGTGTTTGTAAGTGTCGCCGCAAAACTTCCCGTACCTGTTCCTGTCACATCGCCTGTTAAGGTGATTGTCTGATCTCCTGTATTTGTTCCAGATGTATTAGAAATAACACCCGCCTGAGCATCAGTTACATAATTTCGATTTGTACTAGGCGCAATATCTGCCGTTGTTGCATCTGCACCAGCTGTTACAAGACCAAAAGCATCATAGGTGATTTTTGTTTTAGTTGCTGCTGTGATAGCAGCATTTGGAGCAATGAAACTAGTTCCCGCCGTTAAAGGCGCTTGATAATCTGTACCAGCCACCGCCGCACTTACAACACCACTTCCGTTTGCTTTTAATAATCCGCTCACGGTTCCGGCACCCCCTTTGCTACTGCTAATTACGGATCCACTCCAAGTACCTGCAGTGATCGTACCCACCGTCGCTAAATTAGCTAGTGAAGTTAATGTTGTATTCGAAGTCGCTGAAATGTTGCTAGCAGTTGTTGCCGTCGTAGCATTTCCTAAGAAGTTAGTAGCGGTAACGTCACTGCTGAAGGTCTTTGCCCCCGCAATCGTCTGCGCTCCCGTCGAAATTAATCCCGGATTCGAAGCATCTGCAGCAGTTAAAGTTAAGGTCGTTCCACTGATGGTTCCGCCATTCGAAGCTCCCGTAGTTGAGTAAGCTAAAGTCGAAACTCCCGCCGTAATTCCTACGGTGCTCGCTGAAGTTACTCTACCCTTAGTGTCCACCGTTAATACTGGAATCGCAGTAGAAGATCCATAAGTTCCTGAATTAACACCGGAAGCAGCTAAAGTCGTCGCAAAACTTCCATTTCCAGCACCTGTCACATCACCGGTTAAGGTCGTAGTAAAGTTCGCAGCCATTACATCTGTACCTATTACTAATCCTAAATTTGTTCTGGCTCCGGCGGCGGTAGTGGCGCCTGTACCACCTTTGGCAATAGCAACTTCCGTCGCACTCCAAATACCTGACGTGATATTACCCGTTAACGATAAATCCCCCGTTAAGAATGTTTTAGTATTCGAGCTATTACCTAAAGTCACCGTATTGCTTCCATGACCTATCGCACGCATACCGATAACGACTTCATCCGTTCCTCCGCTAGTTAATGGCCTTGCGTCGTAACCTAGCAAGATACCATTATTCATCGTAGTATTATTTCCTGTAGCACCGCCATTTGGACCATAATTTCGTCCGGCAAAACCACCGACCGCGGTATTATTATTTCCAGATGTTAAATAGTCAATCGTAGCTGCACCAAGAGCAACGTTTACACTACCACCTGTATTTCTTTGCAATGCCTCACTACCCACAGCCACGTTATAGTTACCAGAAGTGTTTGCATTTAAAGCTGTTGCACCCAGGGCCGCGTTTGAAGCAACTGCTCCAGCTCCACGTCCCACAGTTAACCCATTCACTGAAATATCTGTATTAAATGTAGCGGTATTTGTAAAGGTCTTTGCTCCCGCAATCGTCTGCGTTCCCGTCGATATTAATCCCGGATTACTTGCATCTGCTGCTGTTAAAGTTAAGGTTGTTCCACTGATTGTTCCACCATTCGAAGCTCCAATAGTTGAATACGCTAAAGTCGAAACTCCCGCCGTAATTCCTACCGTGCTAGCAGCTGTTAATCGACCTTTGCTATCTACTGTGAATGTAGGAATGGCAGTAGAAGATCCATAAGTTCCTGCGGTAACTGTAGTGTTGGTTAAGGTAGCAGATCCCGTTACATTAGATGTTCCGTCAAATGCCCCACTCGTGTAGGTCACATCCCCTATTGTAGAGATGGTGCGGCCGGTTGCTAAGGCTGTTGCTGTACCCGACAAAGTTCCTGTTAAATTAGTTGCCTCTAAACTTGTTAAACCTATTACCGAAGAAACCGTTCCACCTAAAGTCATCGTGGTCGACCCTAAAATCGTTGTACTATTAGCCAGCTTCACATTTGTGATACTACCATCCGAAACACCCGCTGATGCTACACGTGTATCAACATAATCCTTAATCAATTTTACGCTTGGATATCTTGATGTAGAAGCTGCATCTGTTGTGATGTTTGTACTCATATTATCTACAGATTGAGCTCCTAAATTTGTTAAGGCTCCTCCTGCTGTGGTGGCACCTGTACCACCTTTGGCAATATCAATCGTTGTAGCACTCCAAATACCCGAAGTGATTGTTCCCACACTAGTTAAACTAGACGCCGTAATATTACTTGCCAAAGTCGTACCCGTTAAGGTATTCGCATCTGCCGCAATCGTAATATTAGCAGATCCATCGAATGCCACACCGTTAATGTTTCTCGCTGTGGCTAAAATGGTGGCAGATGCTGCATTACCTGAAGGAGTTAAATAATCCGTACCGGCTACCGCAGCACTCACCACTCCACTTCCATTTGCTTTTAAAATTCCATTAACGGTCCCAGCACCACCATAATTACTCCCAATCGTGGTTCCACTCCAAGTCCCGCCGTTCAAATTACCCGTTAAATTGATATCTCCTTTAAAATAGTTTGCAGTAATTGAATTATTACCAATAGTGACTGTGTTAGAGCCATTACCTACCACATTATAACCGATGGCTATTTCATTTGTAGATGTATTTGTTCCTGCACGAACGCCACTACCAATAAAAATACTTTGTGTTGAACTTGTTAAAGCGGTTCCAGAACCAGACCCAAAAAGTAAACCCGCATTATCTCCTACAGCCACGTTATTTGAAGCTCCTGCTGCATTGTATAATGCTTTAGCCCCTAAAATTGAGTTATTTGCTCCGCCATTGTATAAGGATTGATAACCTAATACTGTATTGTTAGCCCCAGTTCCAGGATTGTAAAGTGCTTGATAACCTACAGCCACATTATTATCGCCGCTTGATGGTGCTGCAGAACTATAAAAAGATTGAGAACCTATAGCTACGTTATATCTGCTATTAGGGAATTTCATAGCTTGATAACCTAAAGCGACATTATAACCACCGGAATTAGATGCAGCTTGCGAGTTGGCCGAATTTCCAATGGCCACATTATAGTCAGACGTATTATTATTTAACGCTAATCTACCTATGGCAATATTATTCGTCTTATTATGAGTTCCATAACCAAATAAGATTTCTCGAACAGTCATATCATTGCTAAAAGTCTTTGCTCCAGCAAACGTCTGCGTACCATTCGTTACCACACCACCATTCGATGCATCCGCAGGAGTTAAAATCAACTCTGTAGTTCCACTAATCGTTGCACCTTTCGCATTTGAAGTACCAGAAATGGCGCCAATAGAACTTAATCCTGCATTTGCCGCAACAATCGAATTCTTCACGTATTCTGTGGTAGCCACTTTCGTTGAATTATCACTCGTCGCCGGAGTAGGCGCCGTAGGAGTTCCTGTAAATGTCGGTGAAGCAAGAGGGGCTTTTAATAAAATATCGGATGTATTTGCTGTAATACTAGCCGTGTTCGCCGCCACATTCGTAGGCAATGTTGCAATCGTACTTGAACTCACACCACCCACGGAATTCACGGTCGTTGCAAAAGATCCATTCCCTGATCCTGCAACATCGCCCGTTAAGGTTGTGGTGAAGTTCGCAGCCATCACATCGGTGCCTATCACTAAGCCTAAATTGGTTCTAGCATCAGCGGCATTAGAGGCACCTGTACCTCCTTTTAATACCGCTAACGTACCGTTGATTTTTGCTGAGGTAATACTATTATCCGCCACACCAGCATTCGCACTTTGTTGATCTACGTAGTCCTTAATCGCCTTAAACGAGGGGAATTTCGTAGTGGAATTTCCGTCAATAAGAATATTATTACTCTTATTGTCAGTAGGTTCTGCGCCCAAAGCCACAAGAGCTCCAGTCGCTGTAGACGTACCCGTACCACCATTCGCAATCGAAACAATTCCTGTTACGTTGGCCGCATTACCCGTGATATTTCCAGAAGGCGTTACGTAATCTATGCCCGCAGTTAAAGCTGTTTGCTTGTTGTTGAAAGTGGTGAAATCAGCCGAACTCAAATAGCCATTCGCAGACGCTGAGGCAGCTGTCATGCTGAAATTACCTGTGGACGCATTATAGCTTAGTGGCCCAGTCGCACTGATAGCACCCCTTACTCGAGCGTCTGTATAATATTTATTCGTAGCCCCCTCTGGGATTTCATTTGTGGATAAATTCACACTAGGTCCCACCAATCCGTTAATAGTAGAAACATCGGTCGATGCAGCTAGCTGAATCCAGTTCGATAAAGTGGTAGCTGGCAAAGCGCTCAACACGTAGTTAATGTTTTGGTCTGATCTGATAGCAATACTTCCCACTTGAGCACCTGAAATAGCCGTCATGGTCGCATCAGAATTGACTACAGAAACGCTTTGAAAAGAGATCGATGGAATTTGAGCAGATGGGATTTTTCCATTAACACCTAAGGTAGCTACCCCATTATTTGCACCTTTCTCTGTGACAGCTACAAAGTCTGTCGCAGCGCTATTTGCCGCTGTACCAAACGTTCTTTGGGCTAATACATCTGTACCAATGACCAATCCTAAATTCGTTCTTGCGCCAGCCGCCGTTGTAGCTCCCGTTCCTCCATTTGCAATGGCAATGGTACCAGATATAGTGGAGGCACTTGTTGAAATGGTGATATCAGACGATCCATCAAAAGGAACGCCGTTGATATTTTTAGTGGCTGCTAATTTCGTAGCCGTGGCTGCATTACCCGTCGTACTTTGATTTAATAAAGGGAAGTTAGTCAGGTTTGCTGCGCTGCCGTTTGGACGAAGGTAATCCGTTCCTGCCACGAGTGGCGCTTGCACATTAGTCCCTATCACTAAGCCTAAATTCGCCCTGGCTCCAGCTGCAGTAGAAGCTCCTGTTCCACCATTAGCAACAGCGATCATTCCTGTTACATTGGTTGCATTGCCCGCAATATTTCCAGTTACTTTCGATCCAGCAATAGACGTAATTTTTGTATCTGTGACAGCTCCATCAATGATTTTAGCCGTGGTAATCGAGTTCGCCGCAATGGCAGGAGCATCCGCCGTTCCCGTTAAATCACCCGCTAATTTGACTAACCCTTTCGTGGTTGCATTTGCATCTGGAGGGGTTACCCCTACCGGAATCGTGATATTCGCTGTACCGTCAAAAGGAATTCCGTTGATGGTGCGCGGGGTTTCTAAAGCTGTGGCTTTGGCCGCTAAATTAGCGCGGTTTGCTTGATTTGCTAGATTCGAATTCCCCGTACGATTATCAATATAGTCCTTAATCGCCTTCACAGAAGGGTACTTCACGGACGAAGCAGAGTCCGCAATGATATTCGTTGATTTATTTGCTAAAGATTCTTTGGTGTCTAAAATGGCCAAAGTAGGAATGGAAACTTGCTTGTCCACATCCGCCGTGTTGTCCACATTGCCTAGGCCTAAATTTGTTCGTGCAGCGATGGCATTCGTCGCACCCGTACCGCCTGAAGCGATCGGTAAAACCCCTGATAATTTCACCGCAGTCTCCGCTAACAGGGTGTAAGGAACGTACGTAAATTTCTGATTGCTCACCTCGGTGTAGCGGCCACCTTGGTCAAAACTCACATTCGTAATGATGCTTTTTGTAACGCCGTCCCAGCTCAAGGAAGTAAAAGTCCCCGCTTTCCCCGTATTAACGCCACCGCCAATAATCAGGTTTACAAGGCCGTATTCGTCGGTTTTAGTTTTGTGAAGTTCCTCGTATTGCAAAGTCGTTCCCGCATAAATCCCAAAACGGATCCACACGTCTTTGCTCACGTAAGGTTGCGCGGTGACGTCTTTTCCCGGAATTTCAATCGGATTCGGGTCGATGATCACGGCTTGATAACTGATTCCTTTGTTCTGCGAAAAACCCACGAAGGAAATCAAGGAGAATGCGATGAATGATAAAAATTTCTTCATAAAATAGAATCTATTTCGACTGGATCTTTATGCCAAAAGAAACCGTCGAGGGTACAAAGTTCAGGGTTGATGTCCCGAACTGAATGGTGTCTAAATGTTGATATTGCGTGTATACGTACAGATTTGAATTTACTTTCTTCTCAAGCTCGAGCGAAAAACCCGCGAAGTAGCGAAGTCCACTGAACTGCTCATCTTCCGATAAATCTTCATAGTGGTTTTGTAAGAATTGGTTACCGTTGATCATTTTTTGGACCGCACCTCTCGCTTTCAGCATCAAGGTGAAATCATTTCTGAATTCTAGCTTCGGACCGATACCTCCGCTAACACCCATAAAATCGGTTTGGTAGGAAAAGGGAATGTTCTGCACATCACCCACCGCGTTGTATTGCGAATAGGCTAATCCTAGATCGTATTGGAAACGACGGGACATCGATTTTTCGTAACCTAGCGTCATATTTATACCTGACCCAGGTTTTAAAAATGTAGGATTTACCCCAGCAGAATTCGTGAAAATGAAATTCGTGGTGTTTGCCCCGAAAGACAAATTCCAAGTTTGAGCTGATACTGAGCTCGCTACGAACAACAAAAGAAGCGTAATTCTTTTCATAATTTTCCTTGTAAATGGCCATTAAATGTGGTTTTGGCCTAGTTCAACAAGCAAAATTCGAATTAATAATGCGATAGTTCTTTATATGATAAAACCGATTTAGTCCAATATGTGTTTTTTTGGACTAGTCAGAAAATGAAATTTTTTTGGACTAGTCAAATATTTTACAATTTTAATCGGTTAAATTGCAATGCATTCATTTATTAAATGATTTTATACATATCCCTGTTCTCTATCATCACCTCTGCGATTATCGCCATTTACAACTGGCGCATTAATCCGAATGCGTTATTATTAACAGGGATTTTCGGGATATTCTCCACGTATGGCCTGACGCATTATTTCACGGTTTACCACCACGACATTTTTTGGACAGCTATCTTCTACGGAAACTTATCCCCTTTATGGTATTTACCTGGCCCGATGTTGTATGTGTATACGCGGAATACCATCACCGACAAAAGCCTATTTTCGTCTAAAAAAGACTACCTACATCTGCTGCCTTTTCTCATTCAGGCCATCAATATTTCCCCTTATCTATTCAGCACATTTGACTTTAAATTACAAACGGCCAGGCTCATCATTGAAAATATCAACAATGTCCGCACCTTAGGAAGTGGCTTCTTTATTCCGCCAAGTATCTCCTTTGTGACACGGCCCAGTTTGGTAATTATCTATGCTATCGCCAGCGTATTCCTTTTGCAAAAATACCACAGGAAAGAGCATAAAAACTTAGAGGCAAACAAGCAAAATAAACTCGTTTATAACTGGTTATTTACCCTCATTTTAGTCACCTTAATCGTGGCACTAAATTTCTTAGTTATGACGCTTGATTTGTATGGCGCACCCGTTAATCGCGTCATCATGGAATCCGAGCCTACTTACAACATTTCTGGAATTGCTTTCGCATTGCTACCACTTGTTTTGATTGTATTCTTCCCTCAAATATTGTACGGGATGCCTATCGCAACCTCGACTAAAAAGGCGGCTAAACTAACTATCATGGCGGCTGACCCATCTGATCCTTTGGCAGAAACCGCCCAAATCATCGTCGACTACATCAACAACGAGAAACCCTATTTAAACCCAGATTTTGATTTAGAAGATTTATCTGAAAAACTGGATATTCCAAAGCACCATATCATTTATTGCTTCACCATCATCCTTCAGAAAAAATTCACCGCTTACCGCTCTACCGTTCGCATCGAATATGCGAAAACATTATTGAACTCAGGAACGGCAGATACCCTCTCCATTGACGGAATAGGTTCACAATCTGGCTTCTCTTCTCGTTCTGGTTTCTATGCTACATTTAAAGCCGAAACAGGAATGACGCCGAGTCAGTATTTGGAAACGCTATAAAAAAGAGGCCTCTTTTCAGAAGCCTCTAGTTTTACTATTTCGTGATTTTCAATTCCACTCTTCGATTAAGTTTCATCCCATCCACCGTCTTATTAGGTGCAGCTGGCACTAGCTCTGAGAACCAAGCTAATTTCATTCGCTTATTCTTCACACCATGCTGGATGAGGTAGTTGCGTGCCTCGAATACACGGTTCTTCGAAAGTTCGACGTTGTATTGTACTGTTTGGCGAGAATCCGTGTGACCCGTCACTTTCAGCTTTAGACTAGGCTGAGCTTTTAATAAGGCCAACGCAATATCCAAGGTGCTTATCGACTCTGCCGTTAAGCTAAATCTATTCGTATTAAAGTAGATCACTAAGTTCTCTGGCACCCCTTGAAGAGCAACTAAACCGGCTACGTTTGGCATCAAATCATCAGCATCGATTACACCGTCACCATCCGCATCTTTAGGCGCAGGACAGCCTTTTAGCGAGGCAATTCCGGCTAGGTTAGGACACGCATCTTCGCTGTCAATCACACCATCGCCATCCGAATCTGCTGGGCAACCTTGGTTTGCTTTAACACCTGCAACCGTAGGGCAACGATCTTCACTGTCGATGATTCCATCGCCATCTGTGTCTGCAGGACATCCTTGATTTTCCTTCACACCTGCTACCGTTGGGCATTTGTCTTCTGCATCAATTACGCCGTCTCCATCTGTATCTAGAGGGCAACCGTTGTTCGCGCGAACGCCTTTGACCGTAGGGCATTTATCTTCTTTATCTACGATGCCATCGCCGTCGGTATCGATGGCAACTGGCTCGGTAATTTTAGCTGGTACAGGAACCGGTTTGTTCCCCCATTCGTACACTAGACCTGCGGTATAATGTGCATAAGTTCCACGACCGTCCGTGAAGTCTACTTTGCCTAGTTGGAAGAAAGGGAAACCCACATTTACCATGGCACGACCGTAAAGAGAGCCTAAAATTTTAAAGTCAAAACCGGATCCTACGGATCCTGTTAAATCAACATCACTATAGGTCGAACGCGTTGAGTTATCTGCCACGACTTCACCACTGAAATTCGCAAAAGGTCTAAACTTTTTGTGTGTCTCGCGATCCAATAAATAATAACGAAGACCTAGGCCGGCTGAGGCCATATCCTTGGCATCACGAATCCCATAAACTAACGTTCCATACACATCGACATTCGGCTTTACTTCAGCCGCATATTGAATCCCAAAATGCGTGTAGCTTTGTACGTAGTCTCTGCGGGTTGGGTAGTTTTGGTACCACATATCAGAAACGCCACCGATTAGGGCGAAAGACTGGCGCTTAGGTGTTTTCGATTCTGTGCTATCCTGCGCAATAGCAGGCGATAGTAAACTAGTTAATATAAAAAATAGTATATATTTCTTCATGTTATTTGGCTGTTTCGGTTTTGGCCTCTTTCTTAAAAATCGACAAGCGGATCGCAATCTCGTGAGACTGCATCGTTACTTTACTTAAAGAAGAAATAGGCATTTCATAGATGTATCCCAGGTAGATTTTAGGACTCGCTTGAATTCCTAAACGGGCGCCGTAACTGTCCTTATGGCGGTAAGATAATCCTGCCTCGAAGGCATTGCCAAAACGCGACATCACATTCACATCCCAGCTAACTGGTACATCCTTTGCGATACGCGCCATGAACGAGGGCATTAGCGTGATAAATTCTGACATACGAAGCGTAGTCCCCGCGTTCACATAATGATAGGTAACGTCTTTGTATCCTCCGTTCACATTCCCAAAATCATAACTAATCACCCGAGGCTGCGAAATCGCCACAAACGTCCCTTTACTATTTCCTAAACGCAATCCCCAACCGGTATTGAATTTAATACCTGTCGAGCGATCTCCCTGAAAAACCGGGTCTGTTTGATCCACCACTTGAATTCCATCGTAATCAAGGCTAAGCGTCGAAGCGCCTACTCGAACACCACCAGATATCTTCCAGTTATCATTCAACTTTACTTGGTAAGCAAAATCTCCTGCAACCGTTGAAATCTTAAGTGGCCCTGCGATGTCAGACATGGCTAAAATCGCCAATCCCGTCTTAGGCTTCCACTTAAAGTTTCCTGTAAATGCCATCGTCCGAGGAGCCCCTTGAATCCCCACCCATTGCTGGCGGTTCATCGCAGTAATTTCTGCTTGATGCTCTACTTCTCCAGCAAACGCTGGCGAAGTAATTACTGGATTTAAACGATACATTGAATACATCGTCTCAATCTGCGCTTGCACTAGAAAAGTCCCTAAAAGTAAACCTGCTAGTAGTATAAATCTTATCTTTTTCATCTCTATTTAATCGTGCGGTCTACTGATAAATAATTACTGATTACTGGTTTTTTGCCAAAGAAGTCAAGGATGTAATAATACGTTCCATCCGGCAACAAGGTCCCTGTAAAACTATTATCATAGCTTTCCATCTCGAACACCAGCGTGCCCCATCGGTTGAAGATCGACAAGTGATTTGGAATCTTACGTAGGAATAATCCTTTAAAGACTAATCGATCATTCTTACCATCGCCATTAGGTGAAATCCCTTGTGGTGCGAAAATCTCACATTCATCCGGATCTAATCGATTCACAATGCCATCCTTATCACAGTCTGCGAAGTCCGCATCCTCATTAAATTCTTCATCGTAATCCAAGATGCCATCTCCATCAGAATCCACATCATATGGATCTAACTTCCCATCGCGATCTGTATCTGGCGGCGTTAAGCCTTTGTTCGCTGAGCTAGGAATTCCTTTCTCATCGATGTTTCCATCAGCGATGCCATCCTTGTTATAATCCGAACCACTCGCTTCGATGACATCGGAGATTTGATCTGCATCAGAATCCAAATCACGGAAGTTAGGCATTCCATCTGCATCCGTATCACATAGAATTCCGGTTCCCGTACATACCTTATTTTCTATTGAATCTAGGATGCCATCGTTATCAGAATCCAAGTCCAAATAATCTGGCTTGCCATCCTTATCCGTATCAACCGTCGTCTCTAATTTATCAGTGATGCTATCCCCATCCGAATCCGTATCCAAACAGTTTGGAATACCGTCTCCGTCAAAGTCCTGCGTTCCTTCCACCTTATTCGTGATACCATCTGAATCGCAATCTAAAAGCAACCAAGCAGCGCTAGGGGCTAGTGTGATGCTTCCGGCCTTAAATGAACATGCATCTGCAGCCGAAGTACCATCCGCTAATTCGGTTCCATTGGTCACACCATCACCGTCGCAATCCAATGCTTTCCAATCATCGGATACATTCGCTTTTACTTGCCGAGTTGGCTCATAAACGCAAGGATCCGTTGGGGCTAAATCTGTTCCGTTAAGCTCTCCGTCACCATCACAATCCGCTAATGGATCTTGTAAGTCGCAGGCCATAATCGTTACAAATGCAGTAGAAAATACCTCCGTATTACCGATCTTGTAGCTAACTCGGTAACCCATCGTTACTAAGCCACTCTCAAATGGAGCACGCTTGTAAGTCATCTCACCGGTTAATGGGTTGAATGTTACGGTACCTCTAGCCGTTCCTTCGTTAGGGGTAGCCTGGCGGACAATGATCGTATTTGGCCCAGGTAAGAAGTCGTCGTTCGTTAAGATATTTATCGTTACCGTACCAGAGTTCCCTACGGTCACAACATCATTGCTGGCCACTGGAGTATCCTTATTGGGATCGGTTGCGTTCGGGTTACCATCGTTATCACAATCTAAAGCTCCCCAGTTCATGGTAGGGGTTAATGTTTTAGAGGCAGCTGTGAAAGAACAACCGCTTCTAGGATCTGTTCCGTCATCCGTCTCTTTTCCATTCGTCACTCCATCTCCATCGCAGTCCGCTGCACGCCAAATAGCGTTCGTCGTTACTGGTGTTGCACCTGCAGCGTGAACACATGGGTCTTTAGGATCTGTATCTGTTCCGTTAGGTGTACCGTCCCCGTCACAGTCTAAAGCATTCCAAGCTGTACTTGGAGTTAAGGTCTTGCTGGCAGCTACGTAAGAGCAGCCATCGTTAGGATCTGTGCCGTCATCGGTTTCTTTTCCATTCGTAACGCCGTCTCCGTCGCAGTCCGCTGCACGCCAAATCGCATTCGTCGTTACTGGTGTGGCGCCTGCTGCGTGTACACATGGGTCTTTAGGATCCATGTCGGTCCCGTTAGGAGTGCCGTCGCCATCACAGTCTGTCGAGTTCCAGGCAGAACTTGGTGTCAAGGTCTTGCTAGCAGCTACGTATGAGCAACCATCGTTAGGATCAGTGCCGTCATCCGTCTCTTTTCCATTCGTTACTCCATCTCCATCGCAGTCCGCAGCACGCCAAATCGCATTCGTCGTTACTGGTGTGGCGCCTGCTGCGTGTACACATGGGTCTTTAGGATCCGTGTCGGTCTTGCTAGCCGCTACGTAGGAGCAGCCGTCGTTAGGATCTGTTCCGTCATCCGTCTCTTTTCCATTCGTTACTCCATCTCCATCGCAGTCCGCAGCACGCCAAATCGCATTCGTCGTTACTGGTGTGGCGCCTGCTGCGTGTACACATGGGTCTTTAGGATCCGTGTCGGTCCCGTTAGGAGTGCCGTCGCCATCACAGTCTGTCGAGTTCCAGGCAGAACTTGGTGTCAAGGTCTTGCTAGCCGCTACGTAGGAGCAGCCGTCGTTAGGATCTGTTCCGTCATCCGTCTCTTTTCCATTCGTTACTCCATCTCCATCGCAGTCCGCAGCACGCCAAATCGCATTCGTCGTTACTGGTGTAGCACCTGCTGCATGAACACATGGATCTTTAGGTGCTGTATCTGTTCCGTTAGGTGTTCCGTCGCCATCACAGTCCGCCGTTGACCAAGCAGAAGTGGGCGTCAACGTTTGACTGGCTACTAGGTATGAGCAAACATCGTTAGGGTCCGTGCCATCAATTACCTCTTGTGCATCGGTGACTCCATCACCATCTGTATCTGCTGGTGCAGCTGAAGTAACCGTTACCGTTACGGAAGTTGTACCTGAACATGATGTATTAGATGTGCCAGTTATAGTGTAAGTCGTCGTTACAGTAGGCGATGCTGTAACTACTGCTGTATTCATTGCAGATAAACCAGTAGAAGGAGTCCAGCTGTAGGTATTCGCTCCTGAGGCTGTCAATGAAACGCTTGACCCCGAAGTAATCGATGGCGCTGATGGTGAGACCGAAATAACTGGCAGTGCATTAACAGTCATCGATGCAACAGAACTATTCACCGCACTACATGACCCTAAAGTAATTACTGCACGGTAATAGGTGGTCGCCGTTAAATTAGTTGCTGTGATACTAGCTGTCGTACTCGCGATATCTGTTACCGTTCCGGAGAAGTTTGCCACTAAAGCTGATTGCCATTTCGTGATAGATCCTGTTTGGCCTGATAAAGTCAATACCGTACTATTTGTACCAGCACAAACTGCAGCAGAACCCGCAATCGATCCACCCACACTCTCTTGAACCGTAATTAATATAGCCGATGTATAAACCACCACATCAGTTGCTGTGCTCACTCCGCGTCTAAAATAGGTATTCACTGAAATTGCTCCAGGGGAATAGGTCGATGAAGTAGCGCCCGAAATCGTATTAAAGGTTGTACCATCAATACTAGACTGCCATACATAAATGAACGACCCAGTTCCTCCGCTTGCATCAGTAGCTGAGCTTAAGCTAGCCGGCGTAGCGCCAACACAAATTGTTTGATCCGCTGAAATACTTCCTGCGGTTAAGGCTGCATTTACGGTTACTGACACCGTTGCAGTCGAAGAGCAAGTGGTCGTTGAGTTAGTCCCCGTAACCGTATAAGTTGTCGTTGCAGTAGGAGATGCAGTTACCACTGCGGTATTTGTTGCGGATAAGCCCGACGAAGGTGTCCAGCTGTAAGTATTCGCTCCAGAGGCAGTCAAAGACACAGAAGATCCCGTGGTAATGGTTGCCGAAGAAGGTGAAATAGAGATAACTGGTAAAGCATTGACTAAAACTTCAACTGGATGAGTAATTGCAAATGAGGATCCAATGGTCGCTTTTCGCCTAAAATGAGTCGTGGCCGTTAATGCAAAAGGATGCGTATACGATGCTGAGGTAGCCCCCGAAATATCCGTATATGTGCCAGAATGACCATTGGTTGAAATTTGCCAAATATAAGTAGGGGACCCTACTCCTGCGTCTGCTGTACTCGTTATTGTTGCTGCAGTATTTCCGTAGCATATCGATTGATCAGGGCTTAATGTGCCAGGCGTTATATCGGTAACACTTAACACAAATGGTACAACGGCTGATGTACAACCCGTCGTACTATTCTTTACCGTTAAGTTAAAATCATAACTATTTTGAGCACTAGCCGGAATCGAAATAGTTAATGGACTCGTTGTAATAGATGCATTTGAAACCGCGACAAAATTCGCCATGGCTGTAGTCCCCGCAGTTAATGAGTATTGATCTGCACCTGCACTTAAATTAGCATAAGGAAGCGAAAAGCTTGTTGCAGATGTCGTCACATCTGGAATGACATTGACAGAAACCGTAGGCAAAGGATTCACAGTAACGGTTGCTACCGAACTATTTACTGCAGTACAAGATCCTAGCTTAACCACTGCGCGATAATAAGTAGTTGATGTTAGGTTTGTTGCTGTTATACTTGCCGTCGTACTGGCAATATCTGTAACCGAAGAGAAATTAGAGGTTAGTGATGATTGCCACTTTGTGATAGATCCTATTTCGCCAGATAAAGTTAAAATAGTGCTGTTCGTTCCGGCACAAACTGCCGCAGAGCCTGAGATCGATCCGCCTACACTGCTTGTCACTGAGGCATTCCCAGTTGCTAAATTTTGTGTTATGGCATCCGTAGATGTGATAGCAATATTTCCAGATTGTCCATCAATGGCTGTAGATGCCAAACGTACATATATTAACCTTGCACTTACGGTTCCAGAGGATGGTGCAATGCTAATAGTAGATGAATAGGTCCCCCCTGCACTCGTTGCTATTTCATATCCAGTCGGAGCTGTTAAGATTAAATTTGCCGTTAAATATTGAGCACTCACTGTAAATGTCTGGGATGCAGATGCCGTACCTAAACAAGAATTAAATGCAGTTAAAGAACCCGATGTTGTAATGGTTGGAATAACAACAGTAACTAATTTAGAAACCGTTTTATCACACACTATATAAGTGATGGTACTTGAACCAGCATTCACACCGGTAACCACTCCGGTTGTTGGATTAACCGTCGCAATATTAGTTGCTGCAGAAGACCAAGATCCACCCGTTAATCCATTTGTATAGTTTGTCGTTAAACCTTTATTTAAAATAGATTCGCCAGAAATTTCTGGGATTAAGCCAGGGACAAAATTGGATGTGTTACCAGACATGGCAAAACCTTGTAATGTTCCATTAATATTGGCAACATTTGTTCTATTGGTGATAATATCATTAATCGAATTCGTACCATTTAGGACTCCTTGGTTAAAATTATAATAGGCAACCAAACCTGTTTCATTTCCAGCTAATTCAGTTAAATAGGAATTTTGAATTTGAGTTAAATTTCGAGCAATATTCCAAATGCGAACTTCATCCATTTTACCTTTAAAGAAACTCACTTTTGACGTAGTACCACCAACAGTATTATCGGTTGCTCCTATATATACTTTTACTGCTGAAACACTTGAAGCTACGCTTTCTGCTGTATTTACAGAATTACTCAATACACCATCTACATAGATTTTCATACTCGTGCCATCAAACACTCCAACTACATGGTGCCATTCATTAATCGGAATACTATTTGAACCTACAATACTCCAAGGAGATGCCTCTCTCGCAAAAACAGGTTTGCCGTCGCTATTAATGAATAAACGATAATTACTGTTTACACCACCGTTATTTTTTGAAATTATATCGGCTGAATTCGCATTGGTTTCTCTATTTATCCATGCTTCAAGTGTAAAACTTGTAGTACCGGTAAAAGCTAAATTAGCATTGCTTCCTACATTGTCCAGTACCACATAATCGTTAGTACCATCAAAATGCATAGCATTATCCGTATTAGTGGTTACAGTCAATGTCTTACTTGTTGCACCGGTAGATGTGACAGAAAGTACATCTGAAGCCACTGTTGTTGAGTTAGTAGTTAATTTAACATAAACAGTCGTAGTGGTAACCGCATTTGAAACTTGACTAATTGTTACGGAGCTTTGATAGCCAGTATTTTGACTTGTGGAAACCTGAACTCCAGTAGGGGCAGTAACAACAATGCCCGCTGTTAAATTAGACCCTGAAATGGTAAACGTTTGAGGACTAACGGTACAGCCTGAACAGGTTGAAAATGTTTTTAAAGTTCCTGAAGTGGTAATTAATGGTGATGGCAAAATAGTACCTATTCCATATGCACCATCACTATTCAACACATTACTACCAGCAATGGCTCCAGTATTTAAATTAAAAGTTCTATTAGAAGCTGCGCCAGCGTTCAAAATAGGGACCCTAATTTGAATACTTGTTGCTCCTTGCGCTATTGAAACTGAACTTGAAATGTTTACCCAAGCACTCCCATTATAATACTGCATACTACTTGTGTAATCAGTATTAAGTGTAGCAGTTACAGCCGTTAAAGATGGAGTAAATGTAGAATTTGCATTCGCTGCACTGGAAAGGCTAACCGTAAAAACTGCATAGGAATCTGTATTATTGACAGTTACATCATTTACAGTAATTTTTGGTTGGCTATTTTGCGCTGTTAGAACAGCATCCAT